>NZ_JAUTBL010000001.1:306666-613333 GCF_030819275.1 Agrobacterium larrymoorei
ATCGACGGGGTTCTGCCCACCAACATGACCGGTCGTTGCTGCCGACGCGAGAGTTTCCAGTGCGTTTGCCATTGCGTTGTCCTTTGCACCAGCAGCACCGTTGCTGCCGTGCTACTCGATCAATAGCCTTTGAAGATTCAGGACAACCAAAGATTTCAGTTGCATGAGAAAAATTTCTCGGATTAGTCTAATTCAGTTGGGGGAGGGAAATTGATGGCGGCAAAGCAAGAAGAGAAGATTGACAGAGTTGATGCTCCGAAGACCTGCTTTGTTATCATGCCGATATCAGACGTAGATGGCTACCCTGCAGGTCACTTCAACGAGGTTTACAAGCAACTTATCGAACCCGCCGTAACTTCGGCTGGGTACGCTTGTTCTCTCGCGACAACGAGCAACTCCGCACACATGATACAACTTGAGGTCGTTACAAAAGTAGCAACGGCTGACTTGTGCATCTGCGACCTTTCAAACAACAATCCTAATGTTCTTTTTGAATACGGCATACGGCAGGCTTTCGACAAGCCGACAGTTCTAATCAAGGATGACAAGACCCGCCGCATCTTCGACCTGTCTGGATTTCGAGATATCGAATACGATCATACGCTAAGGATTGCTAATACGCTTGCGGCGCGTGATTCAATTAGAGCAGCAATACTTGATACCGTGATGGGCTCGACGGACGAAGATCAGATTTTTTCCCTCGTTAAGCTCATGAAACTGACGAAAGCTGCGTTACCATCCGGCGAAGTAACGAAGGACGATGCCCGCTTCACGCTTTTAGAGAAAAAGCTCGACAGTATCGCGATCTCGCTTAGTCACCAGCGATCTATGGTGGGACCAGGGGCAGTTGTGCCGATCAGCAAAGGCCGTTCGGGAGCGGTGGCGACGATATCCGGAGACAACAGGTGGGAAATCAGGTTCAGCGACGATAGCGTCCTATTGATCGACCTTAAAGCTAGAAAGCTCGAAAAGTACGAAGATGTTCCAAGCCTCGAAAAGTCAGAGTTTTGGAGTGGTCTCGATAATACTGCTAAACAGAACATTCTATCAATGATCTCGAAGCACTCACCCGACGTCATCCCATTTTGATTTCAGTGACCGCTTGCGCAGCAAGCAAATTGCTTACCGACATCCCATAGCGCTCCCATGAAGCCAGCTATTTAGACTACCGTGGCGCGTCATTGTGCAGTCAATTTGCAGTCTCTATCCTTCAGGGGAGTGCAGCCTCTGCTTCGACGAGAAATAGGATCGTCGCTGCGGTCATATGGAGCATGTAGCCTACCAAATAGGGTGGCACCTGGGTTGGTTCACTTCCCTGCCCGTGCCCCGCCAACTTGTTTCTTCCTGTCGGGACCGCACTCTCAAGGCTGCTCTTTAGCGCGTTCATTTGAGTCTGCCAGAATACAGGAACAAGTTCCTTTTCGAATAGCAACTTAATCAGCTGACTGGCTGTTGCATTGGCGTCGCGGCCCCATCCGCGTTTGTCGCAAATGGCCTTCATCGTGCTTTCAAACGCCTTCAGGCAGTCTACTAAAGCCTCTTTATTCTCGCCATGACGATAGTGCTGATGCGCTGAGAGATACTCCTCCTGAGGTCCAGCATATTCTGCACCATTGAGCAGACGAAGAGCGGGCTTCACCACTTCGGCATGGACAAGTTCGGAGTCTACACGGATGATTTCGCCAGTGACGAACTGATATCCCAGACCGTCTTCTCTTAACCGGCCGTTTATCTCATCAAGGACAGCATCCGCCAGTTCTTCCGCGCTGCCATTCGTTACATAGTTGTAGCGTCTCACAGAGTAATCAATTGTTCGGCAGCATAGTTCAAGGACGTCAAGAGCCTCATCAATGTTGGCGAGCTCGACAAAGAAACGTTCGATCTCGACGAAATCGTTACTAGCCAAACTCACCAGTTTGTTTACCCCGTACTCACGCCTCAGAATGTGCACGACGTCTTGATAGGCTCTTTGAGCGTAGCGGTTACCCAAATACTTCTCATAAGTGCCCATCCCATCAGTAATCGCGAAGAACAACTTCCTCCGTAGGGCGTCCGGCATCATATCGTACTGATACGTGTCAATAACCTCGCCGCGTGCTCTCCGCTGTCTTTTTGAAAAAATATCTACGATTACCATTCGCCAAATCCATCTATCCGCAAAGAAACACTGTCGATGCACGACCAACTACGTTTTACACCCAAGGAAACATCCTCCTTGTTCCCGCTTGAAGCACGCGTAACTTGAGGGCTTGTATCAAAATTGGTGTAGCATCTATTAGTGATTGTAAAGGTGCCATAGGGGGTGGTGCATGGTTATCCCTTCCCTATTCTTCGAAGCAGCCTTACGACCTGTCCAGTTCCCCATTCGGCACCACGTGGTGTCCGTATAGCGCGTTCGTTAAGCGCCTTAGCAATTGCTGCTGGAGTGTCAGCGCCGCTGTCTATGAGCGTCTGAAGGACTTCCTGAAGCGATTCCGCAAACGTGTTGGCTTTGGCCTGTTTGGTGTGATGAGCGCCGCCTAGTTTGACACCTCTATCCTTCGCGACCGCCAGCGCGACCTTCACCCGCTTGCTGATTTGCTCGCGCTCCTCTTGTGCGACAGCAGCGAGTATTCGGATCGTCAATGGAGTGGCGTGCGGCTGATCGACGGCGAGGAAGTCAACGCCTGCTTCCAACAGATTGTTGATGAACGCGCTGTTTCGTGACAGCCGGTCCATCTTTGCAATAAGCAGCGTAGCTTTATGTTGGCGGGCGTAATCGAGTGCCATGGCGATCTGCGGGCGATTGTTCTTTCCGCCGCTCTCGACCTCTGTAAACTCCGCTATCACGTTGCCATTGGCGAACGCTTTAACGGCTGCTCGTTGGGCTTCTATGCCCAATCCATCTGCGCCCTGCTTGGCCGTGGAAACTCGATAGTACGCGACAAACTGTTGTGGTTGTGTTGGTTGCATTGCAGCCTCTGACATTGGATTACTGTCGAATGTCTGCTGCCGAAAAAACAAAAGGGCGAGCGATCTTTTCGGTTGCCCTTTGATATGGATGGCTAAGACTAGCGGCCCGCTGGATTATCCTGGCCATTACGAGCGGGCTGGCTGATATCGTGCCGATTATGTGAAGTGTGTGGTGAACGATATCTTTGTATGCAGCGCTGATTTCTCGCTGTTAAGCCGATGCTATGATGGTTGGCGGCAACGATAAGAACCCTGCTAACTTGGCCATTAGATTTTCTGGCTGCAATTGACCCTCAATCTCTTCCATTATCTTCCCTTGCTCATCCAGCATATCGCTATAGTTAGTTTCTTCTTCCTCAGACCATCGACCGCCCTCCTGCTTTCTCTTTGCAAGTCGCCCAATTTTGAACTCCAAGGACATTGCGCTATGGGACTTCGAACTCAGATCAACAAGCCACTCAAGCAATAAACCGTCGAATATCCATCTGGCATGTTCAACCGCATCAATAAACATATACCGAGTTTGCGGCTCCATTGCACCGGCCTGCATAATCGCACCTGAAATTCTGTTCAACTTACTGACTAATTCTAAGCGGCGGTCAAACATCATCACCTTGTAATTTGCATTGGCGATCTGAGCATTCAGGTCATTCTGCGCCTTCATGTCTTTGACAGTTTGCTTTGCTTGCGCAGACTGTTGAGCGAATGAGGCTATTACGACGAGCAACGTTACGAGTGACAGAAAGCCAGCAAGCGCATCACCAATCAGGTTTAGGCCGTGTCTATCGACAAATTCTTTTAGGTCAGTTGGATTGGGTGGGACGCCGTATGTGTGGAATGTATAAGCCAGCCACAGCGTCGCACATGCTAGCGCGAGGCTCGCAAGCATGATGATAGATCTGATCAATCTCATTTATATTGATCCTACCGAGCGACGGATTTCAATTCGATGTTATCATCCAGTTCTAAACGCGCTTCGATTGCCTGCATGAATTGTCCTACTTGCAGTTCACTCCAAACATTGGACAACAGCAATGATATCCGGTGTACGCTCGCGTTCTCATCTTCGCTCATTAACATCGGCGTTTGCCCTTCCTCATCGAAGGGAGGAAAATCCCCAAACTCGTCCTCATGGTGCAACAGATTCGCTTCTAGCGTGCTGACCATCACAAACAATTCCTGCCCTTTTATAGAAACCTCTTTTCCGAACACGAACCAGACCTTAAGAATATGATCGTTTAGCTCCTTAATCTTTCTGGAACTCACATTACCGTAAATTTCGGTACCGACCGTTTTGAAATATCGATACAAGGTAAAACGTTCTTGGAACCAAGTCTGCTTGATGTTGGCCGATGCTACCGCTTTTTGTAATTCAGATTGCTCCTTCATCAACTCGACTTGCTTACTCATCGCGTCGGCTGTCTTTTGCAACTCACTCTTTGTCAGGTTCAACTCTTGTCTTTGAGATACCACTGCCGCGATCAGCCAAATTAACGCCAAGGGAGCGGTCAGCCCGCCCACACTATCTCCGATAATGTTTAGCTTGATTTCGTCGGCCATATTTCCGGGACTCGTGAATGCGCTGCCGTGTAAAAACAACAGCAGCCACAGATACAGCAACGTAAATGAAACAGCAGAAGCCATGACATTTTTCGCGAAGAACTTGGTCAGTCTAGCCCTCATGACGTTTCCTTAAGTCGCGGTCCAATACCCGCGCTGATGCGATCTTGCCGGCTAACATCGCCAATTATGTGGGGTCGAAAGTGATGAGGCGTAGCATTTTTCAGCGAACCCCCACTAATCTCAGTCATCGCCGCTGACATGATGATGCTGCAACTCGCCACGGTCGTAAGAAATGTAAGACTGACTGAATGAGGACAAATTCATGTCATGAATTTTAAACAACTCTTCGCACCCAACACCGAACTCAATGTTGATGTCCTGGCGCCAGAACTTGTGTTTATCCCTATCGAGAAACAAGTCCATGATCCGGCGTTTTAAGGTGCCTTCTATCTGCTTGTACAAACCAAAGCCGGTTGCGTACACGTTCTTTGTTGTATCCACATCATGGAACGCCTTTTTCACTCTTAACAAATTGAGGTTCTGGTTGTTGAACCCGAAACCCAGAAAGACCAAGTTCGTGCAATCGGACATAGCAGTGTGAATTTCTTGGACCTTGTCGTAATCGTGTGCTTGCTCGGTGTAGGTGTGAATGTTTTCCGCAATTGAATCTATCTCGCCTTCATCACTCAGAACATAGCCGAAAGATAATCTGCCTCGACCCCGTGCCCCTGGACGAACGTGAAGTTTTCCAAGGTATCCATACGGATGAATGATGTGGAAGTTATTCTCAACCACCTTTAAGGCGTCTTCGATATGCACCCGGTATGCGTCGGCGATAGTTTCAGCAAGATACGCCTCAATGCAACGATCGTAGTTGAAGCAGATGATGGTTACATCTTTTCCCAAGTCCCGATAATTAAGCACGCCGTCGGATAACGTTCTAAAAAACGCGCCGATCCAAGTGTAGTCGGGGTTCTTCAGCATTTTATCACCAATTTCGATAAGTGCATTGGGATCGCTGGAGAATTCGTCCCAATGAGCCGCCGCCAGCGAGGAATTGCGTTCTGCCTTCAACACTTCAAGCGCAATCAGCACTTTGCCCCAATATTCGATGTTCCTATCGCGGCTGTGTCGATGGATAAACGCGTCGATGCTAACCGCCGTGTGGATGCCGTCGTGAATGTCGAACAGCGCTTGTGACTGCCGATGTCGATCAGGTATCAGGGGGAACTTTGCTTCCATAATCCCAAGCAAGGCTCGTTGTGTCGTGTCGGAACCGTCGGAATCGGTCAGGAGCGCCGACTTTTTTATTTCCGCCGCAAGTCCTGTTCCAACCGGTAGGCCGAACTCGGCACTGGCTCCCGCTCCGATGACAAAGGTTGTTTTCTTTCTGAACGACACTGCTAAACCGCTCCCACCTGCTTCGTCCCAGTTGATTTACAGTTGCGTGCCGCATTAGGAAACGCAACTATTCAGTGCGAGGCTCCACAGGCAAGTTTAAACAACATGGCATCGGCTTTTGTGAAAAACTCTACATCAGCCCCGCTTGTCTTGCCGGTCTGCACATTCAGGACATTCTTCCAGTTGTAGCCGGCGAGTTTCCCGTACAGGAGCAGGCTCACGACAGCCGCGTTCAAGTGCTGCTGGCCTGTGATCGTCCGTCCATAGGCTTCGCTGTTTTCGTTATCCGCGTTGGTGAGCGGAGTTAGGTCGTAAGTGTCGTTGAACAGCAATTGCCAAACGCCTTGACGCACCTCGTAGGGATCGACTTCGACAAACATCGTATGCGGCATGTTCTTCCTCACTGCTCGTGTGAGGTATTTATTCGTCCTTGTCGGCTTCCTCGTCTTTCGGCTCGGACATATCCAGCGCATCGCGGGCATCTGTGAGAACACCAACGCGGGGGATTTTAGGATTGAGCGCCCAACGCTGCGCAGCCCGAACTAGACCCTCAGCAATCGAAAGCCCGACCATCCCAAGTACAAATGCAAGCCCGCCATTCGCCGCCGCGTCGATGGGGTCCAAGTGCATCCAACGTGCGACCAGCGGGGCCAAATAGACAGCGCATAGTGAACCTGCGAACGCGCCACTGACGATGTCCAGCGTGAGTTTCTTGCCTTGAATGGCGATACGAACGATTGCACCGGCAAAGCCAGCGAAGAAATGTGCGGGGTTGATACCGATTGCGGTAAGGAGCGCTGCGAAGCTTTCGAACATAATGGGTCTGCCTGTTATGAACCCATCGATCCTGCGAGTTCTGCTCCACTATTTAACGGGATCGAAGAGTTTGATGCTCTTTACGTGGGCAGCGTAATGACTACATGGCGAGATATATTTCCTATCTCGCCATGTATTCTTGTAAGGCATCGACTAATTGCTATCAGGACTTCTTCTGGTTTTGACGTTTTGATCCTTCAACGGTGTGTCTTTCGCCTCGATCTTAAGCAGACTGAGAAGATGAACCGATTTGATATCGTAGCGGTCCATTGTAATTGACAATACCAAGACACAAAGCGTCGCCACTATCAGTACAGCGATCACAGAATAGGAGGAGTGCGCGGAAAAATTATTCATTTTACGATCATCCCCAACCTGATCCGAGATCGCTATGAACAAAGCTGTTCATACACGCTCCTCGTTTCAATTGAAGATGTCGCTTTCTTTCCCGGTCTTCGTCTGGTGCACTGGCACACCTACAAGCCTCGTAGAGACTTTTTGCAAGACCGTGTCGAGACACCACATCGCCCGACATGAAACAAAACTACATCTGGCTTTGTAGTTCAACAAGAGGCCGTTGCCAGTACCGACTTCTCCAACTGTAAACACAGTAGGTAATAAAACGGGCGTCGAAGGTGTCCAACACGCCCGTCCTGATGGAGATAATATGATCGACAGGATTACCCAATAGTTAAGAGTAATTTTTCAGAAATTTGCTGTGGATAACAAGTTAGGCCTGTTTCCAATTGATGCCGTTGGCGTCGCACCAACCCGCGTAGGTCGTCTTGCTGGTCTTGGAGATCGTTTTCTGTGCGTTCTGGAAAACGATGGTCACGTCCCAATCCGGGTGTTGGGATTTGATCGCTTTGTGCTTGGCTCTGTCTTCTGCCGTGAAGCGGCCTTTTGCTTCCACGATCTTCTTGCTCGTCACGTCGATGAAATCAGGCAGATACTTCTTTTGGACCGTGTATGTGAGCCGCATCGCCTCATATGCGTACTCGGGTCCAAGCGTCTTTGCGACCTTTTGTTCGAACCTGTTCCTCACGGCTGCTTCCACAAGGCGATCTCGGCCTGACGACGGACCAGAAGACCCTTCAAGGGCTTGCCGCCTGAGTTGATCCATTGCAGCCAGGAGCGTTCAATATCCGCGAGCGGAGCCTTTGCGTTGATGCGCTTGAGAAGCGTTGACTTGGCCAGATTGCCTTCACCGAGATTGAAGGTCCACGAAACGAGAGCGCCGCGTTGGTTCTCGGTCAACTTGACCTTTACCAGCCTTGCTACAGCCGCCTCGAAAACAGCCACGTCGGCCTCAAACAAGCGCTGGGCGTCGGCTTGAGTAATCGTCTTCTTAGCTACGTCGGCAGCTTTCACCGTCTTTGTATGGCCCCACCCTATTGTCGGGATTTCATTGGGGCATAGATATGCAGTGAGTTTTAGACCTTCAGCGGTCTTGATGATGTTTTGTGCGGCAAGTGAAATCATGCCGGTATTTATTGAAAGCCGTCGATAGCCCGTTGAAACGAGTAATGCCCGCTCCTTTGCCATGTTTTAACTGGGATGAGGTATCGGCTTCATAATTATGAAGGAACAAATCTCACCGTATCCGCCGCTCAGAGAGAGCCGTATTAACGCCTACAACAGTCAGCGTGGCCGATGCTACTACTGCGGCAACCCTATGTGGGAAGCAGCCATTGAGCCGCTGGAAGATGCGGAGAAGCGTTTTGCCGAAAATCGTCTTGAAAAACTGTTTAAGACCCCCGCGGGAAACCTAGAAAGCCATCGTTGCACCGCCGAACATTTTGTGCCTCAGTCGAACGGTGGAACCGACGACGCCGACAACATCCTTGCCGCGTGCATGCTCTGCAACAGCACACGCATGAGTATGGACATCGAAACATTCAGAGCGCAGGTCAGGCGCAGTTTCTTTCAAATGGAAGCGGGCCATGATCGTTCAGTGGTGAACGGCCAGTGGGTTGATAAAGTCGCGTATGACTTTCGGTGGCACGTGACGCTTTTCATTGAGGAGCGGGATATTTGGGTTGATCTATTCTGCCAAGAGTTTCTGCCCTACACCACGTTCCGAAAAAATCATTGGCATATCCGTCGCAATGACAGTCTCGTTTATCCGACCTTTACCGGCGACTTTAATCCCGCTGCGCTGATCAAAGTCTGGCAAACAAAAGAGGTCGTTGAAGGCTGTCGTCTGCTGCTTGAAAATGTGAGCCACGAAGCGGTTGTGTTGGAGAAATATGGCGACAAAGTTGGTGGGTCTCGTTAACACGGTATTCACCACAAGCATCTGTAATCGCTACAATATTTTTTTTCGTTGTAGACAGTTCTGCCCCATTGTGTGACAACCACTGCGTCTTCGGACGGATTGTTACGAACTTCTTTGCGCTTCGACGCTGGTCAATACTGGCCGGTTAAAAGTGAGTTGCCTACGGGCGCTCCAAAGAAGGAGAATAGCATGACTACGAAGGCACAACAGAAGACCCAGATCGAAATTCTTACGAACAGTGCTGCGAACATCGCATCGCTTTCTGTGGTTCTAGATGGTCACCTTAACTCGGTGACGCTGACGACAAAGGAAATCATCGCTGCGGCGGTGGCGCTGATGAAGTCGGTACTGGGCGACGAAACCGCGATGGCGTGGTTCCTTGCATTAGCCAAGGCCCGCAACATCACAATCCCTGATGGCTTCGATCCGTCGATGCCTCTCAACAACGGGAATAACCCTTGGCTTTACATTTGCCGGGTGCTTGTCGGTTCTACTGACAATCTCGGCAGGTGGGTTCCGAGCATGTATGTGCAGAAGAACTTGCCGGGTGTGATGCGGTGGCTGTCGAAAAACTCTGTGGAGATGGACGCTGAAGGTCTTAAAACGGCTCTCGAAAGCGCCAGCTTCAAAGTTGGCAAGAAGGTGCTGAAGGGACTGGAAGCAGCGAAGTACATGGATCGCTCTGTAAACGGTACGCCCCGAAAGGTGTCTACCCCAGTGCGTTACCAGGTCCCTCGTGAAGTCGATAAATTGAAGGCGGTTGCTGAATTCGAAGCCGACAAACGTTTGTTCCCTGTGGACAAAGACGGTTACGGGATCGCAACGGTTCGCCATCTTGGTGGCAACAAGTTCGGCATCTATTTCGGAAACGAAAGAGATCAGGACGTGGCAGAGATTATCGAGCGTTCGTTTGAGTTCCACAAAAAAACCTTGGAGAAGTCGCCAGCGCGTACGGTTGATCTAACCAAGACAAAGGTCGTGTCGTCTACGACCGCATGATCGTGAGAACAGGGGCTGGAAACGGCCCCTGTTTCTATTTTTGGAGGATGGTTTGGAAAGACCCAAAGGCTTCGCGCTAGTTCAGGTAACAAAACACATCGCGGATTTGAAGAACGATCCAAGCCACGAACTATCCGCCGGTACAATGCAAACGTATCTAGGTCGCGATTATTCGACCTACGCCGCAGAGATCGCAAATCGTGGGACGTTCATACCGTATGAAGCGCTGAGCGATTTCGGTCGAAAGTATGCGGATGATACTGCTGATCTAATGAAACGCATCACCTTGGCATTGAACTTCAAACACATCACCATTGACGGCAGCGCCACGGCAAAGCAACGAGAACGTCTTGATGCGTTCATGGGCGACGCAGAAGAACTGCTGCAAATCTACCGTAATGAATTTGAATACGATCCTGAGCGTGACATACCGCAACCCTATTTGAGTGATCGCGCTTTCCTCGTTTCGTATCATGAGGACGGCGTTGGCCGCCCCTATGATCGTGCCTATCAGGCGCTTGAGAATTACGAAGTCTATCTGCCAATGAGACCAGACGATAGCCAGGTGAACCGAGCGCTAAGCGTAAACTTTCTACAACGGCGCTGGCTCGAAACTTTAATTGAAGAGCCACAACCTGAGCTTGATCCAGCCCGATTAGACCGAATTCGCGCTTTGGCAAAACGCGATTTCTAGAGTTCTCACTTAGGGGAGTAGGTCATTTTGCTCCCTCCCTTAAACCGGCACTCACTCAAACCCATTGGAAGCCCAGGAGCGGAGCGACCAAACCACAGTAACGAAGTGGAGCGGAGCGACCAAAAAAACAATGGCTATGCCGCTAGCAGCGAAGTGGAGTTCCCCAAACGGGAACGAGCGACAGCGACCGCGAGTAGCAGAGGTGAGCGGATTTGAGTGCCAACGAAAAACGCGAAGCGATGCGTGAAGCCGCCAGCGCTTTGCGCTGATGGAAGTGGGACAAATGGGTCCATATATATATAATATATATGGATCTAATTATCCTACCTCTATTAGTGTAATGCCTGTTCTATAATATATGGGTCCTATCAACCTACCTCGTCGCCAATAAAAGCGCAGCTGGTCGCGGAAGCGATAAATAAAACGGCGAATAAATCTCCCGTCATGTCTTTCCTCGACATAAGCCGTGACTGCTCTCAACCGGTCACGGCATTTCCATGAGATTTATAATGACAGCAATATTCTCGTTATTTTATAAATAGTTAGACAAAAGCGCAGTGAGAGAGCGCTTGTAAAAACGTAACGAGGAACAACATGCAATATCCAGAAAAGAAGCCGAAAGCATCGGCCATTGAAGTCATTCGCTGCATCACAAAACAATCTGATCCCCAGCAAGTAGCAGACGCCGTTGACGCTGCGCTTTTCGCTCAATGGGAAAATGCACAGACTTACCAGCACGGCAAGAAGAGAACTTTTGAACTTACGTTCGAACAGTTCATGACGCTAGTTACTCCGAGCCGACGCAAGCGCATGGAAGCTGCCATGTCCAACGGTACTTTCACGCGGATGATGAAGAGCAAATTCGGGTACGTCTTGGGCTGGAAATCCCGAAAGGCGTTCAAGACCGGCGTTATGAGCCTTGAAACTGCCGCGTACATGAACCGCGAAGACAGTGAGCGCTCCACGCAATTTGGCCCTGGTGACCAACACACCGACGACAGCAAAGACCTTATCCGCAAAGCCCGCACCGGTAAGAAGGCGACCGTTAAGACGAGAGCAAAAATGTCCGCGTCAAAGACTGGCAAGCCGCGCGATGAGGACACGAAACGAGCCATCAGCAACGCGCTGAAAGGCAGTCAAAAATCAGAAGAACATAAGGCCAAGATCAGCGCAGCCGTAAAGGCAAACCTGGCAGAGAAGAAGGCCGCTAAAAAAAGGGAGCAACAATGTCTAGAAAACACACCGACGAAGCCAAGCAAAAAATCGGAAATGCCCGTCGTGGCAAACGTCATTCCGATGACACCAAACGACGTATCGGAGAAGCGCAGCGAGGCAAAATCTTATCCGACGAACATCGCGCAGCAATTGCGCAGGGTCAGCGTAATCGTTGGGCGAAAATCAACGGAGACAGCATTTGAAGCTGATCTGAGCGTCCAGGCATAAATACTACGTTAGACAAGGAGAACTCAAAAAATGAGCAAACATATTGAAGCACTTACCCAGTTATCAAATCTAAGCGAACCCATACGCTTCGGTACGGCTGGCGAAGCAATTCGTCACCTAGTCCCGGTAGCGATTTTGCTAGACGAGCGTCTGGCAGCGCTGGAAGCTGCATCGAAACCAGCAAATAACGAGGACCTGAAACGCGCCCTAATCGACGCACAGAACGCCATCGAGAAGGCGCTAAATCATTTCCGAACAACCGCTGAGGAGAACCGCTGTGGCAAATAAAGGCGGAAAAATCAGCGACGAGACAAAGGCGAAAATCTCAGCCAGCCAGAAAGCGCGATGGGAGCGAATTCGCCAGAAGATCGCGATAGCCGATGCTCCTGGGGCGCTTCTCAATTATCTGCGTCACGAGACAGCGCCGTGGTTCCGACATGACGGCGACGTGGTTCGCACGGTTACACAGAGCAAGGCCGTGCTTATCACCGATCTCATCCAGCGCTTCCGAAGATGGATCAAAAACTAAAAATAATAAGGAGGCAAAACCCCATGAGCATTTCAGCAAATACCTTTTCAGACATTTTCGAGGTCGTTCAGACCGTAATCAAAACCCACCCCGACGCTCTGGCGCTAGATCCGATTGCGGACCTCAAGGCCAAATCTACCGTCCGTATCCCCTACACGCGAAAGCCGAAACTGAACGCTTCATCCGCGTACATGACGATTTCCAAGTCGCACAAGAATTGGATCGGCTTGCTGCTTGGTGAACTCGTGCATTTCGTGACCGGCGCGCAAGCTGACATCACGATCATGCACACGAGCGCGAGCGCGAAGAGCAGCGTGAAGAAGGCAACGCAGACATGGTACGAATTCGTCACCGAACTTTACAAGGATAAGATCAACAACCGAAACGACGTCAGCGAGGCGCAAGCCCGCCAGTTGGTCAAACTCATCGACCTGCTATCCGCAAGCGGCTTTAAACTCCGTGGCTGTGGCTGCATCGAATTTGTCGACGAGAATGGGCAGGTGCTGTGATGAACAATCGTCAGCAATCGCCCAGCGACTTGAACCACACTATTGCAAAATACGATGCGGCCCAAAATGCGCCGTTGGCTGCCTTGGGTAATCTCCTAAACGTCCTCAATGGTGGAAATTACTCCAATCTGCCCCTACACGTTTCTAAGTTGTACGTGAGATATCCCGAAGCACGCAAAGTGTGGGCAAAGCATCTTCTGATCTTCCCTCGTCGTTTTGTGGAGGTACGGATTGATGCGGTCCAGCATTTAACACAACACGAGTTCGATCAAGACGCCACGGCGTGGCTCATACAGGCTAAGGAATACGCGACGTTTCTCGGACCACTCGCCTACGACCGCGACACGGACCAGTGGGTGTTTGCGTTCCGAAGAAAGAGCGACGCGATGCTGTTCAAACTCGCTCATGGAGGTGCAACATGAGCGCGTTTCGCCAAGCATTTGTGAACAGTTGGAACAACGCAGTCAATCAAACGGCGGTCGATCTACCAAAGGCTGTTAAATCGTGGGATTTAGTCGCGACCCATTATTCGACCGTTCGCATTTCATTCGATGATGCGCGATTTGAGCGTGCTTGGGCCTCAGAGAGAATTTCAAACTGGTTGTATTCCGCCATCTTCGGTGACGGCTACAGGAAATTCGATCAAAAGGCGAAAGAGCACAGGATGAGCGCTAGCCGATATCTTAGTTTTATCGACCCCGTCGCTTACGACTACGACACGCTAGAATTCGTCGTGGCTTTCTCCGAACCGGCTGATGCGGACACATTCAATCGGATCAACAATGAACCTTGGGCTGGAGCCTACGATCAGTTCATCGAAATGTACGACGGATACACTGGGCACATGAAAGGTGTTGAAGCATGAGCGCTTACGAACCAATCATCATCAACGGCAAGACCGTGTTCGTTCCTGTCCAGCAGCAACCACAACCCTTACCGCTGCAAGCTGCAACAAAGCCGAACGCCCCATACGTGAAGCACGTCGGCAAGAAATACTGCGAACGTAAAAACTGGTGGTAATCGCTGCGAAGGCGGTTCCATCGTTAAATACAGCGGACGGATAAGAAAAATAATAACGACCGTTTGGCTGCTCAGCGGAGAGAACAAGATGTTCTCTCCGTAGTCATTTCCTGGGCCGGTAGATGATGCGCCAAAGACCGAAGGCGTTCAATATCACCATCGCAGCCGCGAATAACATCAATAACCCCGCCTCCATAGCAGCCCCAAAAGCCACCGGCCCCTCGATGGCATCGGAGTTGATAGCCTCGGTGACTTTAGCCTCGTACCAAGCGGCCCACAGCACCAAGGCAACGACTTCGGCGCAGTAGAGAACAATCGCCCCTAGCGGACCTAATAGCCATTTCACGAGTATCATCAGGCAATAAACGGCAAAAGCGAAAGGGCTTGCAGCAAGGAAGACGATGAAGAGCGTAACGGCGGGCGACACTATGAATTTCAGCACCTCGTTCAAACTCTTCTCCGCTTTTCACGACAAGGGCAACCACAGCCCAGGAACGCTTACAGTCCCGGTCGTCTCAACAAAAGTGGCCCTGGAGATAAATAAACGGCAGAAGACTTGCTCATAAATTTTCTGTTCCTCCTGTAGCCCTCTCGACTAGCCATAGGTCGGGAGGGTTTTTCTTGCCCTTCGAAATCAACGGCAATAGCGCTGGCTTTTTGCTGGAGGCTTGCAGATGGAAACTTGGCAATACGTTGTGATCGGCCTGTTCGTGATCGTTTTGATCCGCGCTTGGTTCCTTATGGGAAAGATCAGCCGCTACATCACTGACACCGAATATCGAGACATTGAGCGGTTTAAAGAGCGCAAAATCGCCAATTACTAATCAGTCACAAAGAAGCCCGGTCAGTGCCGGGCTTTTCCATGTCAATCGATCTCAATAATCTTGCGTTCCCGACGTGCGGCGGCAGTGTAAGCGGATAGCGGCTTCGTCGGTCGGAAATGCTCATCACGTTCGACCAGCAGACCATGCGGGCCTTTCACGCTCATCAATTCCGTCACGCTGACATAACCAAGTTCGGGTTCACCAACTCCAAGATCACAAAGGCCAAAGCAGGTATCACCGTCCTGCTCCATCTCCGTAATCAGCCACGTTGCTGCACCCCACGGCGTGAACCATTTCACGACTGGTACTAAGTCGGTATCGCGGGCTGTGAGGTTGTTTTCGAGCAGCTTCGCTCGAAGTTCATCTGGAAGCAGTTGGCTCATGCTGCCACCTCCACGCTTGCCATTCCCATCACCACGACCGCTGCGACACGTTCGATCAGTTTGCGCTCTGCGCGCCATTCTGCCACATCAGCGAATACCTGTTCGAAACGCTTGCCATCGATCTTTCCCCAAACCTTAAACTGCATCTGCTTAACTCCTATAAGTTGCATCTACAACTCAGAGTTAAAGCCGTTGAGTGGTCAGGGCGAGCAAAGATTGCTTTGCCGAGCAAATCTTTTCAGGCTATCAAAGAAAAGAAAAAGCAACGGGCGCAAGCATTTAGTGTGGTTTTGCGAATGTTGTAAAATAAGTATCTTGCAACTAGATTGATTGCGTCAATTATGCGGCGCAATATCGAGGCGAGCCGTCATACGATTCACGCATCCCGTTTTTGTAAAGTCAGGACCGAGAGAATGCCCATCTTGAATAGAGCCGCCGAGTTGCAGGAAGAAGCGACGCAATGGCGCCGCCATCTTCATCAAAACCCGGAAATTCTCTATGATGTGGAGGAGACCGCCCGCTTCGTCACCGAGAAGCTGACAGCCTTTGGCGTCGACGAAATTGTCAATGGCATTGGCCGCACGGGCGTCGTTGGCATCATTCACGGCCGCAGCAAAAATGGCCGCACCATCGGCCTCCGCTCCGACATGGATGCCCTCCCGATTCTTGAAGAAACCGGCAAGCCCTGGGCCTCGCTCACCCCTGGCAACATGCATGCCTGCGGCCATGACGGACACATGGCCATGCTGCTCGGTGCCGCCAAATATCTTTGCGAGACCCGCAACTTCGACGGCACGGTGGTTGTCATTTTCCAGCCCGCCGAAGAAGGCGGTGCAGGCGCGCTCGCCATGGTGGAAGATGGGCTGATGGATAGGTTCGGCGTGGACGAGGTCTATGGCATGCACAACATGCCGGGTATTCCGCTTGGCCAGTTCGCCATTCGCAAAGGCGGCATCATGGCCGCACCGGACAAATTCACCATCACCGTCAAAGGCCGTGGTGGCCATGCCGCCCAACCACACCGCACCGCAGATCCCATCGCCATCGGCGCCCAGATCGTCACCAATCTACAGTTGATCGCATCCCGCAACGCCGATCCCCTGCGCTCGGTCGTCGTTTCAGTCACCCGCTTCCAGGCGGGCACCAGCCACAATATCATCCCCAATGAGGCGCTGATCGCCGGCACGGTGCGAACGCTCGATGAGGACGTGCGCGATCTGGCAGAAAAACGGATACGCCAGATCGCTGAAGGTATCGCTCTCGCCAACGGCGCTGAAGCGGAAGCCGAGTATCACCGCTACTGTCCTGTCACCGTGAACCATCCCGCAGAGACGGACTACGCGGCGCAGGTTGCCCGCGACGTGGTTGGCGCAAACAATGTCGATGCCGATGTCGATCCTTCCATGGCGGGAGAGGATTTCTCCTACATGCTGAAGGAGCGCCCGGGCGCCTTCATCTTCATCGGCAATGGCGAAACCGCGGGGCTGCACAACCCCAGCTACGACTTCAACGACGAGGCGCTCGCCTATGGCATTTCCTACTGGGTGAAACTCGCGGAGCAGCGGTTGCAGGGCTGACGAGTGAGATCACCGTGCGTCCATTGGGACGCACAAAAGACACTCTACCTTTTTGAATCTACCCATCGTGCTTCGCTGAAATCGGTTAAGTTTTCGGTCCGATGCTGTAGCATCTACGAAGCAAGCGGCTTGACTTCGCGCATGAGTCGGTCCAAGTGAAATTCTGGTGCTGATCGTAGTAAAATGGTTACGGGAAGCCACGTAGAAAGAGCGTCATCGCGCTTGATCGCTAGACTGGAGCAGTTGAAATGTCTGCAAAAATTTATCGTCCGGCAAAGACAGCCATGCAGTCCGGCAAGGCCAAGACGAATATCTGGGTGCTGGAATTCGACGCCGAGGTCCCGCGCAAGATCGACCCGATCATGGGCTACACGTCTTCGTCGGACATGAAGCAGCAGGTCAAGCTCAATTTCGACACACAGGAACAGGCCGAAGCCTATGCACAGCGCAAGGGCATCGAGTACCGCGTGATCCAACCAAAGGAAGCAGAGCGTCAGACGGTTTCCTACACGGACAACTTCCGCTATACGCGCACACAGCCTTGGACACATTAACCGTTTTCGGCGCCTCCACGGCGCCGCGAGTGGCCCCTTAGCTCAACTGGATAGAGCAACTGCCTTCTAAGCAGTAGGTCGCAGGTTCGAGTCCTGCAGGGGTCGCCATTCTTCTCATGTCCAGACCGAAGACACGTAGCAGTCTGCAGTTCTGATACTCACGCTGCATTCGTCAATCCACGGCTTGAGTTTGCCTGGCCGACATGCTTACATCAAATTAAGTTATTGATCTTACAAGATTTTGGTGTCCACGAGAGGATTCGAACCTCCGACCCCAGGATTCATACCACTTCGGCTTTCGCCGCCGTCCCGCCGTTAGGTGGGCGCGTTCGTGGTCTGGACTGTCCCTTCACCATGGGCTTAGAAGCCTTTAGGTGCTGCCCATCCAGTCTCTACACCTTCAACGGATTTCTCCGAGGCTTGGCTCGGGATTGGCATGCTGGAAGCCCAGCGAAGCGTTCCCCGACTTTGAGCAGATCGATCGCGTCGTTTCCGGGCGCGACCCCCAATTTAATTAGGAATCCTGTGCTCTATCCTGCTGAGCTACGTGGACACACACGGGCGCTTTTAAACCACTGGTCATTCAGGATCAACCGCGTTCTGAGAGCGGACGGCGTTCTGCCCGGAAATTTTACAGCATCGGGCCGAAAATCGGAATCGATTTTCGGAAAGCGCGGTGCATAGATTCAAAAGGTAGAACGTCCTTTGTACCTTCATGATGACGCAACCTCGCTCTACCGAAACATAAGAGCCTTCACCAACAGAAAAAGCTAAAGCCACGCTTGAACGGAAAGCACGAAGCATATTCTATCGCGGCAACAGTGAGGAGACACGCATCATGAGCGACAACGTCATCAAGTTTCGCAAGCCGCAACCGCCCAAGCAGCCACGTCCCGGCCAGAGCAAGCTCCTGGCGGTGATCATCGGCGTCGTCGCGCTATGCGCTTTGATCTGGCTTCACTTCCAATATGGAGTGTGAGGCCGACTATCTGGATTTGGGGCGGGAAGCATGTCCATCACAGCGGCAGCTATCGTAGGAGATGAGGTCGAACTGACGCTCAGGCGCAACCTAAAGCGCAATCCTCTGCGCTTTTAAAATCAGATTGCTGGACGTTGTGCATAGTGGATCGGTGAGCACAGAAACATAAGCTCAACTCCCACAGAACTGTCACAAGCACAATTTTGAATGATGGGTAAGAAACGACAATATCAAGACAAATCAACTATTTGTCGAATGGTCGGAGTGGAGAGATTCGAACTCCCGACCCTCTGGTCCCAAACCAGATGCGCTACCAGACTGCGCTACACTCCGCCGATGTCGTGAGCGGGGAGATACACGGTTAGTGCACACCCTGCAACAGCTAAAATCACCTTTTCGTTTGTTTTTTCTCAATCGGCACCCACGGACGGGATCGAGGATGGGATGCGAGCGGCGGTAAGATTACGAAGTTTTCACTTCACCTACCCCTCTCGCTGTGCCAAGCGGTCCCATAGACGTATTTTAGCAGTTGCAGTGACTTGCTCAGATAGCCACCTATCAAGGCAAACTTTGCAATCTCTCATGATGGGAATGAACAATTTGGACGCCAGCACCGACAAACCGAACAGCCAGGAAGCGAAGCCCGATCTTCGGGACATTCTGGCATCTTCGAAAACCGGGAAGAAAAAGTCGAGGCGTTCGCTCTATGTCGTTCTCGCGCTGCTGATGATTGCTGGCGCGGCAGCCTACTACTACGTCTTTGCTGGCGCCAGCGTCGCCTATAGCTACACGACACAGGAAGCGAAGCGCGGCGATCTCTCCCGTGATCGTCACATCTACCGGCTCTGTACAGCCCACCGACCAGGTGGATATTTCGAGTGAACTGTCCGGTACGATCCGCAAGGTCAATGTGACGTTCAATACGCCCGTCAAAGCAGGAGACGTCCTGGCGGAGCTCGACACCAACAAACTGGAGGCGGATGTGCAGAGCGCGCGGGCCAAGCTCGCATCCGCGAAAGCCAATGTCGCGAAGGCGAAGGCGGATCTCGGTTCGGCCAATACCTCGCTTGAGCGGTTGAGATCGCTGGTGCAGAACCGCGTCTCAAGCCAGCAGGACCTCGATGCGGCACAGTTCAACCGGGATGCGGCGGCGGCGACGCTGGAAGTCAATGAGGCCACTGTGCTTTCCTCCGAGGCTGATCTGCGGCTTGCGGAAGTCAATCTCAGCAAGGCGAAGATCGTTTCTCCGATCGATGGCGTGATCCTGACGCGCGATGTCGATCCCGGTGCGACAGTGGCATCGTCTTTGAATGCGCCGGTGCTCTTCACCATCGCCGGAGACCTGCGCCGTATGGAGTTGCAGGTCTCGATCGATGAGGCGGATGTCGGCAAGGTGGAGAGTGGTCAGGAGGCCACCTTCAATGTGGATGCCTATCCCGAGCGGCGTTTTCCGGCGAAAATCGAAACCGTTCGTTTTGCTTCGGAAACGGTCTCCAACGTCGTGACCTACAAGGGTATTCTGACGGTCGACAATGCAGAACTCCTATTGCGCCCCGGCATGACGGCAACCGCCAATATCGTGGTCGAACATGTGAAGGATGCACTGCTGGTGCCCAACGCCGCCCTGCGCTACACCCCACCGCGGGAGAATGCGTCGCGCGGTGGTGGGCTGATGGGCCTGTTCCGCCCTCCCCGCATGAACCGCTCGCGCGGCGCCGGTGCCGAACAGGCCGCTGCGGGCAAGCGTCAGGTCTGGGTGCTGCGCAACGGCACGCCCGTCAGCGTTTCGGTCCAGGCAGGCTCCACCGATGGCCAGTTCACTGCTGTGACCTCGGACGCGCTGAAGGCGGGAGACCAGGTGATCACCGACGCAACCCAACGCAGCAGCTAGGCGGGAGTAGAAGCATGAGCGCACCGCCTCTGATCGAATTCCGCGATGTCGTGAAGCAATATGGCAAGGGCGAAGCGGCCATTCGGGCACTGGATGGCGTCAGCCTGTCAATCAAGGAACACGAATTCGTCGCTATCATGGGACCGTCCGGGTCAGGCAAGTCGACCTCGATGAACATCATTGGCTGCCTGGATACGCCAACTGCCGGGGAATACTTGTTTCAAGGCGTGCCGACCAGCGGTTTTGACAATGAGCACCTGACGCTGCTTCGCCGCCACATGCTGGGCTTCGTGTTTCAGGGCTTCAACCTGCTGTCGCGCACCTCGGCTGTCGAGAATGTCGAACTGCCTTTGATCTATCGCGGCATGAAGTCCGGTGAACGGCGCGCGCTTGCCATGGAGGCCTTGGCGCAAGTCGGGCTGAAGGGGCGCGAGCACCACACCACGCAGGAGCTTTCCGGCGGGCAGCAGCAGCGTGTGGCAATTGCCCGTGCCATCGTCACCAAGCCGGCCTTGCTTCTTGCCGACGAACCGACAGGCAATCTCGACACCAAAACCAGCATCGAGATCATGGACCTGATCACCTCGCTCAATCGCGATCGCGGCATTACCGTCGTGATGGTGACCCATGAAGAAGATATCGCCGCCCACGCCAAGCGCCTGCTGCGCTTCGTCGATGGCCGTCTGGGTTCGGACAGCGCCGTCGAGCGTAAAAGGGAGGCCACCGATGTTCTTTGAGACCGTCAGGCTCGCCATGCGTGCCATCAGCCGCAATATGCTGCGCTCCTTCCTTACCGTGCTCGGCGTCGTTATCGGTGTGGCCGCGGTCATCGCCATGGTCACCATTGGCAATGGCACGACGGAGCAGGTAAAGTCGGAGCTTTCTCGCCTCGGCACCAACATGCTTTTCGTCAGGCCCGGCCAGTTCGGCCCTGGCCGCGCCAGTGTCGATGCCAAACGCTTCACTGATAGCGACGTGCAGGCCATCCGCGACCAGATCAGCGGTGTGCGGGCTGTCGCGCCGTTGAACCGGTCATCTGCGGCAACGGTCATTTATGGCGGCAAGAACCACCAGACGAGCGTCGTCGGCACCACCAACGACTATCTGATCGCGCAGGACTGGACGATAGCGCTAGGCCGCGAGTTTCTGCCCGCTGAAGACCGAGGCGGACAGATCGGCTGCATCATCGGTGAAACCGTTCGACAGGAGTTGTTCGGATCGTCCGATCCGGTGGGACAGACGATCCGCGTCAGCAACATCTCCTGCCCGGTCATCGCTGTTCTGGGGCGTAAAGGGCAATCAGGTCTTGGCGATGATCAGGATGACACCGTGATCATGCCGCTGAAAATTCATCAGCGCCGCATTGGCGGCACGACGACGATTTCCTCCATCATGGTCTCCGCCCAGGATGGAGTCTCGACTGCAAAAGTGCAGTCCGACCTGGAAAATCTGCTGCGCGAGCGCCGGCGCATCGGGCTTGGCCGCCAGGACGATTTCACTGTCAACGACATGGCGCAGATCGCCTCTGCCATGACCGGTACCACCACCCTTTTGACGGGGTTGCTCGGCGCTGTCGCCGCCGTCAGTCTTCTGGTGGGCGGGATCGGCATCATGAACATCATGCTGGTTTCGGTCACGGAACGAACGCGCGAGATCGGCATCCGGCTCGCCATCGGCGCGCTGGAAAAACAGGTGCTCACACAATTCCTCGTCGAGGCCGTCATGCTGTCGGCCTTCGGTGGGACAGCGGGGATTTTGACAGGCCTTGGACTGGCCTATGGCGTCGTCAGCTTCCTTGGCGTGCCCTTTGTCACCAGCCCGGCAATCATTGCCATTGCCTTTGCCTTCTCGGCCGCCATTGGCGTCGTGTTCGGCTACTTTCCCGCCCGCCGCGCCGCAAGCCTCAGCCCGATCGAGGCGTTGCGCCACGAGTGACGTGCCTGTCAAACTTGCGAAAGCGCCTCACACTCTCCATATGGAAACGAATGAGAGATGAGGGAGTTGGACCGTGAGCGTTGCCTTTGTAAAGGAAGAAAGTGCGGAGACCGCAGCGGAGACCCAGCTGCCGGATCGCCCGATCTCTCAACATCCCAATCTCGTCACCGAAGCGGGTCTCAAGGCGCTTGAAGACCAGATGAAGGCTGCCCGTGCCGCGCACGAAGCTGCCAACGCGGTTGAGGATATCAACGAACGCAGACGCCAGACCGCGCCACACCTGCGCGATATCCGGTATCTGGCCGAGCGCTTGCGCACGGCGCAGGTGATGCCCGCACCCGAGAGCAACGACATCGTCTCGTTTGGCAGCACCGTGACCTTCACGCGCGAAGATGGACGCGTGCAATCCTACCGTATCGTCGGCGAAGACGAGGCAGACCCCAAGGCCGGGTCTATCTCCTACGTATCTCCTGTCGCTCGCGCTTTGAATGGCAAAGCCGTTGGCGATATCGCCACTGTCAGCGGGCAAGAGTTGGAAATTACCGCCATTCAATAAGCCGCCAGTTGCAGGAGGTCAAAATAACGGGTAACTGCCGAGTGACTTGACTTTCAGCAAAAGGTTTACTGCGCATGGCGGTGGAATTCCTCGTCACTCATTCCGGCGGCTTCCACGCCGATGAACTGCTTTCCAGCGTCATTCTCACCCGGCTTTATCCAATTGCCAAGATCGTTCGCAGCCGCGCGCCGGAGTGGATCACGCCAGCGCAAGACCGGATCATCTATGATGTCGGTGGCGCTTATGATGCACAGGCACACATCTTCGATCACCACCAGCGCGGCGCGCCTCTGCGTGACGACGGCCAGCCCTACAGCTCATTTGGGCTCGTGTGGAAACATTACGGTCGTGATTATCTGGCAGCGCTTAACGTTCCTGCCGCCGATATCGAAGACGTTCACGCGTCTTTCGACAAGAGCTTCGTGCTGCCGATCGACCTTACGGACAATGGCGCTCTGAGCCCTGCGATTGCCGGAGAACTCGCCGGTCTGACCTTGCCGTCGCTCTTGGAAACGCTGAAGCCCTCATTCGACAACCGTGAACCGGGCGCTGACGACGCAGCCTTCCACAACGCGCTGGCGATCGCTCGCGCCTTTGTTGAAGCGGGGATCGAGAAGAAGGCCGCAAAGCTCAGGGCAGAGACGCTCGTTCTGAAAGCCATAGAACAAACCGGCGAAAGCCGTATTCTGGAATTGCCGATCGGGATGCCCTTCCGCCCCGCAATCGTCAAGGCCGGCGCCGACCACCTCCTATTCGTCGTTCATCCGCGTGACAAGGATTGGTGCGTCACAGGCATCCGCCGCGCCGAAGAAGGCTTCGAACTTCGCGCCGATTTGCCTGTTTCCTGGGCGGGTTTGACCAATAGCGATCTGGAGCGGGCGAGCGGCGTCGAAGGCGCAACGTTCTGTCACAATGGCCGCTTCATCGCCGCCGCCAAGACACGAGAAGCCGCAATGACGATGGCTGAGATCGCCACGCAGGAAGCCCTCTTAGAGCGGCAATCCGCTTGAATATCTTTTCTGGAAAATGAAATAACGCGGTGCTTGACGACAAGCACCGCAATGCCGTTGGGCGGAGATCAGGCGTTTTCTGCTGCCTCACGCTGCTTGGCGAGTGCTGCAAGATCTGCCGCCTTCAGCTCGACGGATTCACCGCAGCCGCAAGCCGAGGTCTGGTTCGGATTATTGAACGTAAAGCCGGAGCGCATCTTGGTGACTTCAAAGTCCATCTGCGTGCCGAGGAGATAAAGAACCGCGGACGGCTGGACCCAGACCTTCGCGCCGTCATGCTCGATCAGATCGTCCTTGGCATCAGGCTGCGTTACGAGATCGATGGTGTACTCCATCCCCGCGCAGCCGCCCTTCTTGATACCGACGCGCACGCCTTTAGCATCAGGACCTGAATTTTCGACGATCGCTTTGACACGAGAGGCGGCTGCCTTCCTCCGTCATGGTCATCACTGCAAAGCCCATAGGCTTGTCACTCCTTCGACAGTCGGGTTCAAGGCCCGATGTTTATGGATTTAAATCTAGTCTTACGTCGAGATGGTATCAAGAGCTGCCGATCGTCTAATCGACCGCACTCAGTACCAGCCGACCGCAACCTGCGCTTCTTCCGACATGCGGTCTGGCGTCCATGGCGGATCGAAGGTCATTTCCACCGTCACGCCCGATACGCCCTCAACCGCACCGACCGCGTTTTCCACCCAGCCCGGCATTTCACCGGCCACCGGGCAGCCAGGTGCTGTCAGCGTCATGACGATCTTGACCATGCGGTCATCTTCGATGTCGATCTTGTAGACGAGCCCAAGCTCGAAGATGTCGGCCGGGATCTCGGGATCATAGACGGTCTTCAGCGCGGCGATCACGTCGTCGCTGAGGCGCGCCAGTTCATCCGGCGAGATGCTGGAGGCCTTGGCAGGGACGGATGCAGCCTCTTCAGCAGGCGATTGTGCCAGATCCTGCGGCTGTTCAGTTGTATCGGTGCTCATGGTCCTGATCCTCAATTCCGATCTCAGGCGAAGAATTTGCGGGCATAGTCGAGCGCTTCGGCCAGTGCATCCACTTCGGCGCGCGTGTTGTATAGCCCGAACGATGCTCGGCATGTGGAGGTCACGCCAAAGCGTTTCAAGAGTGGCATGGCGCAATGGGTGCCGGCACGGACGGCAACGCCGCGGCGGTCGATGACCATCGAGACATCATGGGCATGGATGCCTTCGAGCTCGAAGGAGAAGATGCCACCCTTGCCCGGTGCGTTGCCGATGATGCGCAGTGAGTTGATGTCACGCAGACGCTCAGCGGCGTAGGCGGCGAGATCTGCCTCATGCGCAGCGATCGCCGCACGCCCGAGATTGTCCATATAGTCCAGCGCGTAGCCAAGACCGATGGCCTGAACGATTGGCGGCGTGCCCGCCTCGAAACGATGTGGAGGCTCGTTATAGGTGATCTCATCCTCAGACACGTCGAGGATCATTTCCCCGCCGCCCTGGAACGGGCGCATCTCTTTCAAGCGATCGGCCTTGCCATAGAGAACCCCGATCCCGGATGGACCGTAGAGCTTGTGACCCGTCATCACATACCAGTCGCAATCGATGTCGCGGACATCGACCGGCATATGAACCGCACCCTGGCTGCCATCGATCAGCACGGGGATGCCGCGCTCATGGGCGATGCGGCAAATTTCCTTGACCGGCACGATGGTGCCGAGCGCATTGGACATATGGGTGATGGCAACCAGCTTGGTGCGTTCCGTCAGGCTTTTTTCAAAAGCCTCAATGTGGAAAGCCCCCTCGTCGTCAACCGGCACCCAGACGAGCTTCGCGCCCTGGCGTTCGCGAATGAAGTGCCATGGCACGATATTGGAGTGGTGCTCCATGATCGAGATGACGATCTCATCGCCCTCGCCGATCTTCGGCATCCCGTAACCATAGGCGACCGTGTTGATCGCCTCAGTGGACGACTTGGTGAAGACGATTTCATCCACCGAGCCGGCATTCAGAAAGCGTCGCACCTTTTCGCGCGACGCTTCGTACGCATCCGTCGCCGCATTGGAGAGGAAGTGCAGGCCGCGATGCACATTGGCGTACTCGTTCGAATAGGCATGCGACACCGCGTCGATGACCACCTGCGGCTTCTGTGCGGACGCACCATTGTCCAGATAGACAAGCGGCTTTCCATAGACATCGCGCGACAGGATCGGGAAATCCTTGCGCACGGCTTCAACGTCGTAGGGGGCTGCCGCGATGGCGCGTTCGCTATTATCAGGCATGAGCGTCCAGCCAGCTGGAGATGATGCCTTCCAGCGCCTCTACCAGCTTGTCATCTTCAAGTTCTTCGACAATCTCCGCAACGAATGCGTTGACCAGCATGGCACGCGCCTTCGCTCGGGGTACACCACGCGCCATCAGGTAGTAAAGGTGTACGTCGCTGATATCGGCAACCGTCGCACCATGGCCGCACTGAACGTCGTCTGCGAAGATTTCAAGTTCAGGCTTTGCCGAAAACTCGCCTTCGTCGGACATCAGCAGCGTGTTGCACGCCATCTTTGCGTCGGTCTTCTGGGCATCGGGCGCAACCCGGATCATGCCTTGGAAGATACCCTTGGCGCGATCGAAAACGACGTTGCGGAAGATTTCCGTCGATGTCGTGTTCGGCACATTGTGGCCGAGAACCATCGTCACATCGGTGTGGGTTTCACCACCGAGCAGATTGACGCCGCGCACCGAAAGATCGGTGCCCTCGCCTTCGACGTCGATGCGCAGTTCCTGGCGGACCAGCTTGCCACCGGCATTGATGATGAAGAGCCGAAGATTTGCCTCCGCACCAAGCTTGATGCGCAGCTGAGCCAGATGCGTATCGGCCGCACCCTGCTGTTGCAGAAGGATGTAAGTGGCTTCCGCGCCGTCCTGAACCTCGAGATCGGTCACGTGCGAAACGAGCGCCGCTTCCGTCGCAACCGACAGATGACGCTCGATAATCGTAGCCTTCGATCCCTTGCCGAAGCGAACCGGCGAACGGGTGTGCACCTGCCCAGCGCCGTGGATGATCTGAAGCTCAAGCGGCTGCTCGATATCGGCCTCATCCGGTACAGTCACAGAATAACCATCCCGAACGAAGCTGCCATTCAGGCGGCCGATCATGTCGTCCTTGTCGGCGGCAACGAGTGCGGCGGCGGCTGTGCCGTCCAGAAGGCTCTCGGCATAGTTCCCGATTTCGAAACCGGCAATCTCGGCGTCCACGGCCTTGCCGTGGAGCAAATAGACCGCCTGAGAACCGGCAACAGCCGGATCACGCTTTTCGATCAGCGGCGCAGAAGCATCATCAGGAATGCTGCGCAGCAGGCTCTTCATATCGGTGTAGTGCCAAGCCTCGATACGGCGCGTGGGAAGACCGGCAGTCTTCAAATCGTCGAACAGCACGTCACGCGCAGCAACGACATCGCCATTGCCGGGAAGCTCGCTGAACTTGGCCGTGAAGGCTTCCACCAGTGCGGTTTCCGCAGGTGTCAGCCGGTTTGTCGTTTGAATATTCATGGACATGGTCTCCTGGCCCGTTGATTAGGCCGCTTCACCGATGATGTCGGCGTAACCATTGTTTTCCAGTTCCAGCGCCAGTGACTTGTCGCCCGAACGGATGATCTTGCCCTTGTAAAGGACATGGACGCTGTCCGGCACGATGTAATCGAGCAGGCGCTGATAATGGGTGATGACGACGGTCGCGCGGTCCGGAGACTTCAGCGCGTTGACGCCATCGGCAACGATCTTCAGCGCGTCGATGTCGAGGCCTGAGTCCGTTTCGTCCAGAACACAAAGCTTCGGCTCGAGCAGCGCCATCTGCAAGATTTCCGCACGCTTCTTCTCACCGCCGGAGAAACCGACATTGAGCGGACGCTTCAGCATCTCCATGTCGATCTTCAGATCGCCAGCCGCTTCCTTCACCTTCTTGATAAAGTCGGGGGTGGTGAGTTCAGCCTCGCCGCGTGCTTTACGCTGCTCATTCATCGCAACCTTCAGGAACTGCATGGTCGCAACGCCTGGAATTTCGACCGGGTACTGGAAGGCAAGAAAGACACCCTTGGCGGCGCGTTCGGCAGCGTCAAGCTCCAGAATGCTCTCACCATTGTAGAGAATGTCGCCGGAGGTCACTTCGTAGTCTTCGCGGCC
The DNA here is from genome assembly GCF_030819275.1 of Agrobacterium larrymoorei. Taxonomy (GTDB): domain Bacteria; phylum Pseudomonadota; class Alphaproteobacteria; order Rhizobiales; family Rhizobiaceae; genus Agrobacterium; species Agrobacterium larrymoorei_B. The sequence goes on from NZ_JAUTBL010000001.1 coordinate 334,731, forward strand.
CGAAAGAATATAGGACAGCGTGGACTTGCCGGAGCCGTTTGGCCCCATGATGGCCGCGACTTCGCCGGCGGCAACCTTCAGGTTCAGACCCTTGATGATCTCGGTTTCGGTATCGGCGATCTTTGCGTGCAGGTCGATGATTTCAAGCATGTTTCAATTCCTGTTCGTAGTGCGGCTTCAAGGACCGCCTCGGAGGCCGTTCTACCGGCTTAGCTCAACATTTACATCCGTCATCCTCGGGCCTGTCCCGAGGATCTAATCACGTCAATTGTAGTCACGCGACGCTAGCGTATTTTTGTGCGGCATATAAGCATTCTCGATTTCGTCAATACGCTCGTAGAGATCGAGCCAAGTTGGGTTCAACTCTTCTATCAATCTCATCTTCCATTCCCGAAGATAGCGCTTCAACGATTTCTCGCGCTGGATGGCCAGAACGATGTTCGGATGGGTCTCAAACCAAACGAGATTCTTAGCCTGATACTTCTCCGTATAGCCCTTCCGAACCGCGTTTCGATGTTCCCACACACGCCCAGCCAAATCGCTCGTGACACCTGTGTAAATCACCCCGCGCGGCTTGTCGGACATCATGTAGACGAAGCCAACCATTCCAACATCCGCACCAGCAGATCCTCGGGACAAGCCCGAGGATGACGTTCTAAATCAACCCACAGAACCTTCCAGCGAGATGCCGATCAGCTTCTGCGCTTCGACAGCAAATTCCATCGGCAGTTCCTGAATGACTTCCCTGACGAAGCCGTTGACGATCAGAGCGATCGCGGCTTCTTCCGGAATGCCGCGCTGCAAGCAGTAGAACAGCTGATCCTCGGAAATCTTGGACGTCGTTGCTTCGTGTTCGAAATGCGCAGAGGCATTTTTCGCCTCGATGTAAGGCACGGTATGTGCCCCGCACTTGTCGCCAATCAGAAGGCTGTCGCACTGCGTGAAGTTGCGCGCATTGGTCGCCTTGCGATGGGCCGAGACCTGGCCGCGATAGACGTTTTCCGAGAAGCCTGCCGCGATACCCTTAGCGATGATGCGGCTCGACGTGTTCTTGCCGAGATGGATCATCTTGGTGCCGGAATCGACCTGCTGGTAACCGTTGGAGACAGCGATCGAGTAGAACTCGCCACGGCTGTCGTCGCCACGCAGAATGCAGGATGGGTACTTCCACGTGATAGCAGAACCGGTTTCGACCTGCGTCCAGGAGATCTTCGAGCGATGACCGCGGCAATCGCCGCGCTTGGTCACGAAGTTGTAGATGCCGCCCTTGCCTTCCTTGTCGCCCGGATACCAGTTCTGGACGGTGGAGTATTTGATCTCGGCGTCATCGAGCGCAACGAGTTCGACAACGGCGGCATGAAGCTGATTTTCATCCCGTTGAGGTGCAGTGCAGCCTTCGAGATACGAAACATAGGCGCCTTCTTCCGCAATGATCAGCGTGCGCTCGAACTGGCCCGTGTTCTTCTCATTGATGCGGAAATAGGTGGAAAGCTCCATCGGGCAACGCACACCCTTTGGAATGAACACGAAGGAACCGTCGGTGAAGACTGCGGAGTTCAGCGTTGCATAGAAGTTGTCGGTCGTCGGCACGACGGAACCGAGATACTTCTTCACCAGTTCCGGATGCTCACGCACGGCTTCCGAGATGGACATGAAGATCACGCCCGCCTTCTTCAGCTCTTCCTTGAAGGTGGTGACGACGGAAACCGAGTCGAACACCGCATCAACAGCCACGCGTCGGTTCTCGACGCCGGCCAGGATTTCCTGTTCCTTCAGCGGAATACCGAGCTTTTCATAGACCTTCAGCAACTCAGGATCGACGTCTTCAAGCGACTTGGGGCCGGGCGTGCTCTTAGGCGCGGCATAGTAATAAAGGTCGTTAAAGTCGATCTTGGGATAATTGACGCGTGCCCAAGTGGGCTCTTCCATCGTCAGCCAACGCTGATAGGCGTCAAGGCGCCATTGAAGCAGCCATTCAGGCTCCTGCTTCTTGGCGGAAATGAAACGGATCACTTCCTCCGACAGGCCTTTCGGCGCCTTGTCGACTTCGATCTCTGTTTCGAAACCGTATTTGTACTGGTCCACATCGATCTGGCGAACCTGATCGATTGTTTCCTGAACCGCTGCCATTGTCGTTCTCCAATCTCGCCGGATACAAGGTCCGGTGGCTTGTCAACGTATCAAGACGGAACCCCCGCCTTCATTCGCGCTTCACATAAATGCGAGAGCCATTTGAGGCCAGCGCTTTCATGCGTTTATTTAAGAGCGGGTTGGCGTTTTTCCCACCGCACCGCAAGCGAAATTTTGACATTTCGCAGTTTATTACAGCTCTCAGGCTGCCTGACCGGACAGCTTGCGCCGTCCTGCAATCTTGCCAAAAGCGTGAACCGCCTTGTCGATATCGTCTTCTCTGGTCGCGTACCCAAGCGAAATGCGAAGAGCGCCAAGTTTCGGATCCTGCCCCATGGCCGTCAGCACATGGCTCTCCCCGACTTTGCCGGAAGAGCAGGCCGAACCGGCTGAGAGAGCGACACCTTCGATATCGAATGCGATCTGCCCCGTTTCCGACTTCAACCCCGGAAGCGTGAAGAAAGTCGTGTTTCCGACACGCGCGACGTCGCTGCCGTGGATAATCACGTCCGGCGCAGAAACGCGCATACCATCTTCCAACCGCGCCCGCAAAGACGCCAAACGCGCGCTTTCCGCTTCTTGCATCCGCGAGGCTTCTCTCGCAGCCACGCCAAAACCTAGGATAGCATGCGTATTCTCGGTGCCTGAACGATGACCCTTTTCCTGCCCGCCACCATGGATCAGCGGCAGAGGCATCATCACTTCCCCACGTGAAATCAGCGCGCCAACGCCCTTAGGGCCGCCGATCTTGTGTGACGACACGATGAGGAAATCCGCCTCCAACGCTGCGAGATCCACGGGGATGCGGCCAACCGCCTGGACAGCATCGACCACGAGCAAACCACCGGCAGCATGAACGAGCCGCGCTGCGTCTTTCACCGGCTGTATGATTCCAGTCTCATTATTGACCAGCATCAACGCCACCATTGGCAAACCGGATGCTCGGTCGTGCTGCGAAAGCAGGCTTTCCAACGCTTCAATATCGACGAGCCCCCGATCCGTCACAGGAACTTCCGTGACCGCGGACCGGTTGAACCGTCCGCCTTCGCGGATAGCGGGATGCTCGATAGCAGATACGTAGAGATGACTAATATTTAGGGGTGCACGGCCCATTTTAAAGTGCGCGCACAGTACAAGATTTGCAGCTTCCGTCGCGCCACTGGTGAAAACCACGTGGGACGCCTCGGCACCGACCAGCGCTGCCACATCCCGACGCGCAGCCTCGACAGCCGCGCGCACGGCCCGACCTTCTTTATGAACGGATGATGGATTACCGGAGAGATCGAGAGCAGAAACAAGCGCATCGCGGACTGCTGGCAGCAAAGGTGCTGTCGCATTCCAGTCCAGATATGTGCGCTCCGCTGTGCCCATGGCGCAAATCGTGCCTTTATCCCGATCATTCGCGCTTTAGAGCGCATTTTCCTTGAAATTTCCGTCACCCTTGCCTTATGACACCACCAACAGCGCCACGGAACGCAAGTTTCGAACAGTTCTAAACTAGGTTTTAGAAAAGCTGACCATCCACGTCAAGTCTTCTTGCACGGGGAAAGCGTCAGAAACATAAAAACCGACCGGAGTACCTATGCCTGAAGTCATTTTCAACGGCCCCGCAGGTCGTCTCGAAGGCCGCTACCAGCCCTCCAAGGAAAAAAGCGCCCCGATCGCCATCATTCTTCATCCGCATCCGCAGTTCGGCGGCACGATGAACAACCAGATCGTCTACCAACTCTTCTATATGTTCCAGAAGCGCGGTTTTACGACCCTGCGCTTCAACTTCCGCTCCATCGGCCGCAGCCAGGGCGAATTCGACCACGGTGCTGGCGAGTTGTCGGACGCAGCGTCCGCACTCGACTGGGTACAGAGCCTGCATCCCGATTCCAAAAGCTGTTGGGTCGCCGGCTACTCTTTTGGTTCGTGGATCGGCATGCAGCTTCTGATGCGCCGTCCGGAAATCGAAGGCTTCATGTCGATTGCGCCGCAGCCGAACACCTATGATTTCTCCTTCCTCGCCCCCTGCCCGTCATCCGGCTTGATCATCAATGGCGATGCCGACAAGGTTGCACCGGAAAAGGACGTCAACGGCCTGGTGGAAAAGCTGAAGACCCAGAAGGGTATTCTGATCACCCACCGCACCGTACCGGGCGCAAACCACTTCTTCAGCGGCAAGGTGGACGAATTGATGAACGAATGCGGCGACTATCTCGACCGTCGCCTGAATGGCGAATTGGTCCCGGAGCCAGCGGCCAAGCGCATTCGCTAAACCTCGATAAGCCCCTCAGAACCGCCGGCCCTCCGGCGGTTTTTTTGTTCTGATGGCTACGTGCCCGCTGTCAACATTCGCGGCCCAAGCGGGTGTAATTTTCCAAAAACAATGATAAAGCCGCTGCCGTTCACTGAAATGCAGTGAAGGTCACGACTAATCCCAGAAAGAAAAAGGTTATGTCCAGGTTCAAGTCCGATTTCCTCCGCACGCTCGATGAGCGCGGCTTCATTCACCAGATCTCCGATGAGGCAGGTCTCGACGAACTGTTCGCCAAGGAAACCGTGACCGCCTATATCGGCTATGACCCAACCGCGCCTAGCCTTCACGCAGGAAGCCTCATTCAGATCATGATGCTGCACTGGATGCAGAAGACAGGCCATCAGCCGATTTCGCTGATGGGCGGCGGCACTGGCATGGTGGGCGATCCGTCTTTCAAGGACGAAGCGCGTCAGTTGATGACCATCGATACGATCGAGAGCAATATCGCCTCGATCAAGCGGGTGTTTTCGAACTACCTCGACTACGATCGCGCGGATAAGCCAGCCTTGATGATCAACAACGCCGACTGGCTGCGTGACATCAACTATCTCGAGTTCCTGCGCGATGTCGGTCGGCATTTCTCGGTCAACCGCATGCTGTCCTTCGAGAGCGTCAAGACCCGCCTTGATCGCGAGCAGTCGTTGTCGTTCCTCGAATTCAACTACATGATCCTTCAGGCCTACGACTTCGTGGAACTGAACAAGCGCACCGGCTGCCGTCTGCAGATGGGTGGTTCGGATCAGTGGGGCAACATCATCAACGGGATCGATCTTGGCCACCGCATGGGGACGCCGCAGCTTTACGCGCTGACCTCACCGCTCTTGACCACGTCCTCCGGCGCGAAGATGGGCAAGTCTGCCAATGGCGCTGTCTGGCTCAACCCCGACATGCTATCGGCCTACGACTTCTGGCAGTACTGGCGCAACACGGAAGATGCGGATGTTTCCCGCTTCCTCAAGCTCTACACCACGCTGCCCATGGACGAGATCGCTCGGCTCTCGGCGCTCGGCGGCTCGGAGATCAACGAGGTCAAGAAAATCTTGGCGACCGAGATCACCGCCATGCTTCATGGTCGGGAAAACGCGGAACAGGCAGCCGAGACCGCTCGCAAGACGTTCGAGGAAGGTGCGCTTGCCGATAACCTGCCATCGATCGAAGTGCCGAAGACAGAACTGGAAGCAGGCATCGGTCTCCTCTCGCTGATCGTGCGTGCCGGTCTTGCCGCGTCGAATGGCGAAGCCCGTCGTCACGTGCAGGGTGGTGCGGTGCGCATCAATGATGAGAGCGTCTCGGATGAGCGCAAGCTCATCGGCTCGGGTGAAGTGACGGCAGACGGCGTCATCAAGCTTTCGCTTGGCAAGAAGAAGCACATTCTGGTGCGCCCGGCTTAAGCCGGTTGCCGAAGTCTGAGGGCCGCAAAAGTGGCCCTCAGATCATTGCAGACCACACGGTCGTGCAGTCCTGAAATCTGATAACTCAAAACTCTGGAAACTCGAGCTTCGAGGTATCGTAGCCGAGTTCCTTTGCCTTCCTGACCATCACCGCAAGCTTGGCTTTAGATGGAACGGAGCGAGAGTAAATCCACAGGTTCTCCATATCCGGCGTTGCGCTGATGAACCACGTCTTGTCCGGCGAATTGTAAAGCACCCAGTAATTGAAGGTGATGAAGAGCGGATAGCGAACCCGCATCTTGGCCATAGTCGTCTTCGCGTCCGTCACCGTGCCAATACCCTCGACGGTCTTGAGCTTGCCAGTCGGTGAGCCTCCGCGGCACCCATCCTCGACCAGCACCTGACCCGGCGCAGAGCCGGGTTTGTAGATCGAATAGCCAGCAACGCAGCCATCGGTGAGCCACATGGGCGTTCTGCCGATTTCGAGCCACTTCCCGCGGTAGTGCGACAGGTCGGTCTGAGCGACTGTTGGCTTTTTCGCCGTCTCGGCCTGCGCAGGGGAAAGGAAGCTGATGCCCAAGGCGCATGAGACGAGGCCTGCGCTGGCCCATCGAAGCAATGTGTGCATGCTGATTCTCCGCAAAAGTGTCGCAGGAAACGCTCGCTTGACAGACCGGTTGCATCAACAAGATGGTGAGGAAGATCAGGACGCGGTTGCACGCCCATCCGGATACTCCGCCGGTCCCTTCACCTCCAGCAAGTTGCCGAAGGGATCGTGGATATAGAAGGAATGTCCCATACCACGTGCGCCGCCATGCATTGCCTCACGCTGGATGGTCACGCCATGATGTTCGAGATGCGCTCGCAAGGCATTATGCTCGAACGGGCCGGTCGCGATGCAGATATGGTCGACGTTGCGCCCACCGGCCACCGGCGGCGCGGCCTTTTGGCCGCCTGGATGAGTGATGTCCCACAGCACAATCAACGACGCGCCGCACCACACCTGCTCCATGCCGAGCGCCGGGTAGGAATAGCCCGGTCGGCAACCCAGAACCTCACGGTAAAAGGCGAGCGCCTTTTCCATGTCGTCGATGAGCAGGACGACATGATCTATTCCCACAAGCGAAAACGGCACATTCGATGTCACGAAATCCTCCCAGAATGACGGTCACAACCATCATGCAATTGAGACCGGGGTCAACTGCAAAACCTATCGGGCCTATTTCAGGAGAAGACTGGACAGAAGCTCGCCGACCGCGATGTCGTGACCAATCTCTATTTTTGGCAAAGAAAGCCGCGACACCTCGCGATCGATGAAGCGATTGAACGCGATGGCACGTTGAGAGAACTTGTCGATCAGAAACCGTGCATCAGGTTCGCGGCAATCGTAATCGCTCTCTGCCTTGATCCGCCGCTCCAGCAGCCCCTCGACAGTCACGAGCCAGGTCGCCTGTACACGCTGCATGTCCAACTGCGCAACCAGTTCCGGCAAAAGCGCGGAACCTTCAAGAACAAGATGTTCGCCACTCTCGATCAGCGGCAGCACCAAGGGGCTCCAAATGGAACGATAATGGGCGAGAACAGATTGCATCATCTCATCCAGCCCCAAATCGCGATAATGTTCGACGACATGCGGTGGCGGTTGCTCAGGCGCATGGCGCCAAGGCCACCCGGGATGCTTCGCCAGACTGTCGGTCGAAATGCAACGACAATTGAGATAATTCGTAGCGGCAGCGGCCAGCGTCGTTTTTCCGGCGTGGGATGGTCCGCCGATAAGAAACAATCGGGCAATCATGCGCGTCCTCGTGCTATTCTTGCAGGCGGCAGAACGCGCTACGAGTAGACATCGTCAGAGGCTATTTTATGGGAGAGTATAAAGCCAAGTGGCACGCCCTAGGGGAGTCGAACCCCTCTTTTCAGAATGAAAATCTGACGTCCTAACCGATAGACGAAGGGCGCGTGCGCTTGGTTTGTGGCGCCCTTATAGTCAGAGCTTTTCCATACCGCAAGCGGTAAAATGCACGATTTGACAAAAAAATGACATCGCCACCGCAAAGCCCTGGAAAACAAGGATTGCCTATTCAAAACAAAAGCTTGTTCGACACCAAAAAGCCCGCTGCACCGGTTGGGACGGGTGCTGCGGGCTTCTCATCTCGACGCTTCCACATCGAGAAGCTGTACTCAAAGCGAGCGCGTCCAGCTCGATAGAAGCGCCTTGCGCGACTCCTGATCGGCTTCTGCACGCGACAGGCCGATATCGACGAGCTGTTCAGGAGACAGATCGTAAAGGCTGAGGCGACTTTGTCGTTTGACATGCCAGAACGACATCCGCCGGAACACGCGCGTGAAAAAGCTTGGCGCTTCAATCGGCGCAAATGGCTTGGCGGGCGTCATCCGATCACGGACGAACGTCGTCACCTCTGACTCGATGCCACCCTGTTCCGCTATTGCTAGATATTCTTCCATCCTGCGCATGATTGTACCTGCCTGGCGCTCTGCCCTTCCGTTTGATCTTCGGTGCAATCAATACAATTGACAGATTAACGGGTACAATGCATATATTGTCACCATGACAAATTGGCTTCCAAACCTCGCAGACGGCTCCGGCCCGATTTATATTCGCCTTGCCGATCATATCGAATCAGCGATTGAAGATGGCGTTCTGGCTCCCGGCACAAAATTGCCGCCGCAACGAAATCTCGCCTATGACCTTGGTGTGACGATCGGCACGATCAGTCGTGCTTACTCCCTCATCCACGAACGCGGTCTCGTCAGCGGTGAGGTAGGCCGCGGAACCTACGTCAATGATCGAAAGCCCGGGGAAGCGACACAGAGGGCTGTCGAAAGCCCCTTCGGCGGAACCAGAGTATCGATGGCAGCGCCCGGCCAGATCTCCTTCAATGGCACCGCTGCACCAGACAATGGTCAGCAAGGAATTATTGCCGACCACGTGACTGAGATCGTCAAGGACAAGCCCTCGGAGATCATGGATTACACACGTGCTTTCCCATCGTTCTGGACGGAAGCCGGTGCCCGATGGCTGTCTCATCAAGGATGGTCTCCGAAGCCTGAAAATATCGTCACGACGCTTGGCGCCCATGCGGGTGTGATGAGCATCATCACCGCCATGACTGCGCCTGGTGACCGCATCGTCTTCGAACCCGTCACCTATTCGCAGATCAGCCGTGCGGCATCCCTTTCCGGCCGCCGTATCTCGATTGTGGATATTGATGCCGACGGCATCATCCCGGACGAGTTCGAAAGGATCTGCGCACAGCAGCATCCAAAGATCGTCTTTCTGATGCCTGCGGGTCAAAACCCGACCTGCTCGACACTTCCGCTTGAACGCCGCAAAGCGATCGTCGAGATCGCGCACCGATACAATGTCTGGATTGTCGAGGACAATCTCTATGGTGCGATGACAGGGAACGAGCTTCCCTTGATCGCTGAGCTCGCACCAGACAGAACATTCCTGGTCAATGGACTTTCCAAATCTGTCAGCGCCGGCTTACGGGGCGGCTGGGTGGCTTGTCCGCCCAACTTCGTCACACGCATTCGTGTCGCCCACAAGATGATGACCGGCGGCATCCCCTTCCTGATGGCGGAGCTTTCCGCCCGGCTGGTGATCAGCGGCGATGCCGATGTCATCCGCAAGGGATGTATCGACGAGATCGACGCGCGACGAGGCATCGTCAGTGAAACCTTGAAGGGCGTGGAGTTCAATAGCGCGCCGGGCATTGCTTTCGTCTGGGTGAAACTCCCCGAACCCTGGCTTTCCGGCACGTTTCGCAACGCGGCAATGAACGAGAATGTCCTCATTGATGATGAAGACGAGTTCAAGCCGGCCCGGACGGACAGAATCTTCCATCGTGTGCGGGTGAGCTTTTCGCTGCCCAAAACCCATGACGAGTTGAAACGCGGGCTCAGCGTTCTAAGACGGCTCCTCGACAACGGTTCTGCCGGCTACGACAGCATCGAGTAAAGGTGCGCAAGACGCTGAATTGAAGGCTCGCAAAGGCATTTTCCTGTCGCAAGAGCGCATGTCTTAGGGTAAAGAACCGGAAATTCCCGTACCGGCTCGAACCCCGTGAGACCTATGACACTTCCAAATCATATTCAGATCACCCCGGAACTCGTTGCATCCCACGGGCTGAAGCCCGATGAATATCAGCGCATTCTCGACCTGATCGGACGCGAGCCGACCTTTACCGAACTTGGCATCTTCTCCGCCATGTGGAACGAGCACTGCTCCTACAAGTCGTCGAAGAAGTGGCTGAAGACGCTGCCGACGAAAGGTCCGCGCGTCATCCAAGGGCCGGGCGAAAATGCCGGTGTGGTGGATATCGACGACGGCGACTGCGTCGTCTTCAAGATGGAGAGCCACAACCACCCATCTTACATCGAGCCCTATCAGGGTGCGGCGACCGGCGTCGGCGGTATTCTTCGTGACGTCTTCACCATGGGTGCGCGCCCAATCGCTGCAATGAATGCACTCCGCTTCGGCGCTCCCGATCACCCAAAGACGCGCCACCTCGTGGCCGGCGTCGTTGCCGGTGTCGGCGGTTACGGCAATTCCTTCGGCGTTCCGACTGTCGGTGGCGAAGTCGAATTCGACCCACGCTACAACGGCAACATCCTCGTCAACGCCTTTGCAGCCGGTCTGGCAAAGTCCGATGCCATCTTCCTGTCGGAAGCCAAGGGCGTCGGCCTTCCTGTTGTCTACCTCGGTGCCAAGACTGGCCGTGACGGCGTCGGTGGTGCGACGATGGCTTCTGCGGAATTCGACGAGTCCATCGAAGAGAAGCGTCCCACCGTTCAGGTTGGCGACCCCTTCACCGAGAAGTGCCTGCTGGAAGCCTGCCTTGAACTGATGAAGACGGGTGCGGTCATCGCCATTCAGGATATGGGTGCTGCCGGTCTTACCTGCTCCGCCGTGGAAATGGGTGCGAAGGGCGATCTTGGCATTGAGCTGAACCTCGATCAGGTTCCGGTCCGCGAAGAGCGCATGACTGCCTACGAAATGATGTTGTCGGAAAGCCAGGAGCGCATGCTCATGGTTCTAGAGCCCTCCAAGGAAGAGGTCGCCAAGGCGATCTTCGTCAAGTGGGGACTGGACTTCGCCATCGTTGGAAAGACCACGGACGATCTGCGCTTCCGCGTTCTGCACAATGGCGAGGAAGTCGCCAACTTGCCGATCAAGGAACTGGGCGATCAGGCACCGGAATATGACCGTCCATGGACACCCGCAAAGGTTTCCGCTCCGCTGTCCGAAAACGACATTCCGGACGCCGATGTTGCAGACGCGCTGGTCAAGCTCGTCGGCTCGGCCAATAATTCTTCGCGCCGCTGGGTTTACGAACAGTATGACACGCTGATCCAGGGCAACTCGCTGCAACTGCCGGGCGGCGACGCAGGCGTTGTGCGCGTCGAAGGCCACGACACCAAGGCGCTTGCCTTTTCCTCCGACGTCACACCGCGCTATGTCGAAGCCGATCCCTTCGAAGGCGGCAAGCAGGCAGTGGCCGAATGCTGGCGCAACATCACCGCGACCGGTGCACTGCCACTGGCGGCAACCGACAACCTCAACTTCGGCAATCCAGAAAAGCCGGAGATCATGAGCCAGCTCGTCCATGCCATCAAGGGTATCGGCGAAGCCTGTAAGGTTCTGGAGTTCCCGATCGTGTCGGGTAACGTCTCGCTATACAACGAGACCAACGGCCAAGCCATCCTGCCGACCCCGACCATTGGCGGCGTAGGCCTGTTGAAAGACTGGTCGAAAATGGCCCGAATCCGCTTTGCTGCGGCGGACGAGGTCATCCTGCTGGCGGGCGCGCCCGAAGGGCTTGGCACCCACATCGCTCAGTCGGTTTACATGCGCGACATTCATGGCCGCATCGATGGCCCTGCCCCGCATGTCGATCTGGACAACGAAAAGAAGACCGGCGATTTCGTTCGCACCATCATTACCGAGGGTCTGACAAGCGCGGTTCACGATTGCTCGTCCGGCGGCCTGGCACTCGCCGTTGCCGAAATGGCGATCGCAGCCGACATCGGCGCGACGATCGACGCGGTGTCCGGCAACAATCCGATCCTGGCCTTCTATGGCGAAGATCAGGGCCGTTATGTGCTGACCGTCAAGCAGTACGATCTCGAAACCGTCAAGGCGCAAGCCGCTTCGGCTGGCGTGTCGCTCGCCATTATCGGCAAGACCGGCGGCTCTTCGGTAAAGCTGGGTACGGCGCGCGCGGTCGAGATTAAAGAATTGCGCAATGCCTATGAATCGTGGTTCCCTCAGTTCATGGACGGCGAGACACTCGTCGCAGCAGAATAAGAATTGAGGAGTAGACACCATGCCCATGAAGCCCGGCGACATTGAAGACATGATTAAAGCTGGAATTCCCGGAGCAAAGGTCACCATCCGCGATCTCGCCGGTGACGGCGATCACTACGCGGCTGAAGTCGTGGCAGATGCCTTCAAGGGCAAGACGCGCGTGCAGCAGCACCAGATGGTCTATGACGCATTGAAGGGCAATATGGGCGGCGTCCTGCACGCATTGGCGCTGCAGACCTCCGCCCCCGAATAAGCGTCTTTCGCTCAGTGACAAAAAGGCCTGCGTGATGCTGATCACGCAGGCCTTTTTCGTTTTGTCTTTCGGTTATTGAAATGCGGCGGCTGGCTCGTCAGACTTCAGGCCTATGAACGAGGCGGCTGGCAACGGACCGGCCGTCAGCAGCGTGAAATCGAAGCCGGACTTGCGGTCAGATCCCAGTACGTATTGACGATGCATGCGCAGGAAATTGAGCTTGTTCTTGCGGTAGCGCTCATCGGAAAGCGAATGCTTGAACTTGATCCGCACGATTTTGGGCTGTGTGGCATCCGCGTGCCCCGTCAGATGCGCCGTGTTGCATTTGTAGAGATGGATCGGATCGGAAAGACACTGGATGTCGAACCATGTGACCTCAGCATGGCGCGCGAGCGTGCCGATGCTTTGCCGAAGGCGCGCAGCTTTTCCAACGAAAGCGCATTGGAGTGCTGCACCGCCCAGCGTGACGAAAGAAACTTTGCGTCCCTCGAACGCATCGGGTTTCAATTCCAGCACACGCCCTGCGACCGCGAGCGCCAGGCTTGCTCCCATGCTGTGCGATACGAAGAGTACCTCATCAGAGGACTGTCCGAGCGCGAGCAGGATCCTCCGCGCCTTGTCCTCGATCCAGGCACGCGCAACCGGCTCGTCGCGGCCCACCATGAGTGCAAACCGCCAGTCGGCAAAGAGGTGCAAGGTGTGAAAACGCCCGGAAAACGGGATGACGCCCTTATAGAAGAACAGCCATACTGCCGGCACGCTCAAAAGACAGAGGAACGGCGAAACATGCAGCAGCAGCGGCAAGACGGCGATCAACGCCGCAAGGACGAGACCCGTAACGATCAGGAGATAGGGAAAGAGGAAAAACAGGCCGAAACGCCAGGCATGGCGAAAGTATCGAAAGGCTGCGCCGCTGGTGATGATCTCGACCCCGGCTTTGAAGCCGAACAGTATCTGCTTCCAGATCGGAGGCGCTCTCAAGGCCGAAATGATGCTGTTATGATCATGAATATAGATGGTACTCTTCGTCTCCTGGCCGTCGGAGATCGAGACCACCTCCATACGGCTCCCAGCCTCAGCCTCCTCGACAGGGCTGACCGTATAGTCAAGCCCGAAGGTCTTGCCGGATTGGGCGGCACTGCGCTCGTAGCGACGATGATGGGCAGCAGCATCCAGCGGATCGAAGCCGGGAAAATAGAACACGAGACGGGACGAGACAGAGGGCATGAAGGAGCCTAAGGGGTCAAAACCTGAAGGTTGCGAAGAGCCCAAAAGGATCGCTTGATACAATGGGTGTCGCCCATATAGTAAAGACCGTGGCTTAATTATGTTTTATACCATAAGCAGTCCCACGGATTTTGTTGCGGAGCGGAGAAGATCTTGTCGAAAATCGTTGATCAGATCATCGGGAGTGTTGTGAAGGGTGCCATGTCGGAGATCCTGTCGAAGACAGGTGTCCGAAAAGCGCGACGCGCGCGCGGAAAGGCGAAAGCTGGCACAACGCTTGGCGGCGGTATTCTCGGCGGCATCCTGGAGGCGGCACTCGGCGAAAAGCCCGCACGAAAGGCCAAGCGGACGCCCGCCAAGAAGCAGGTCAGCAAACGCCGGACCGCTGCCACTCGCAGCAAGCAACGCGCGCGATAGGCCTGCGAGCTACGTTACTGCTGCTGGTGCTTCATCAGTTCCGACACCGTGACGAATTGGAAGCCGCGCTCACGCAAGCCGTCGATGATCTTGGGTAGGGTCTGACGAGACGCTTCCCGGCTTCGATACATGACATGCAGCAGAATGATCGAGCCGCTCCTGGCGTTCTGGATCACGTACTCAGCGATCGCATCGGCATCCTCGGCGATGTCGGGATAGGATTCCGGCTCCACGTCCCAGGTGATCGAGGTCCGCCCGGTTTGCGATAAGTACCATGGCAAGGTGAGAAGCTTCTTGCCATAGGGCGGCCGAAAATAGATCTCGCCCTGATAACCCGCCATGCGAATGGCACGATCCGTTCGCTCGATCTCGTCGCGCACCTTGTCGAACCCCATCAGGCTCATATTGGAATGGGAGAAGGAGTGGTTGGCGATCTGGTGTCCCCGCCGAACGATGTCGGCTGCGAGCGCCGGCGTTTCCTCCATCTCTCGGCCTGTGAGGAAAAAGGTCGCCTTGACGTTCTTCTCATCCAGCAGATTCAAGACGTCGCGCGTATAGCGAAGTGTGGGACCATCATCGAGCGTGAGAGCCACGAGAGGTTCGCTGGTCTCTACCCGCGGCACGATCGTTCCAAAGAGCTGATAACCACGCGCCTTGCTCAGCTGAAACAACCCAAAGACCAAGAGCAGGATCACCGCTACTCCAATGATCCAAACACCAAATTTGCGCATTTTGAGCCTCGGCCGGAGTTGAATGGAGCATCAGGGCACCACACCTTCGGGGCGGCATCATGACTATCTGTGCCAATTCCGACTGCCCTTGGTTTTTTCGCCTTTGCGACTGGAAATAACGACATTCCATGTTATTTAAGAACGAACGAAGCAGCGGCCTTGACCCGCATGTGAAAGGATTCAGCCATGAGCGGCATTCACGACCTGATCGACAACGAAGTGAAGAACAACGACATCGTTCTTTTCATGAAGGGAACGCCCCAGTTCCCGCAGTGCGGCTTCTCCGGACAGGTGGTCCAGATTCTCGATTATCTCGGCGTGGACTACAAGGGCGTCAACGTCCTTGCCGATGCCGATATCCGTCAGGGCATCAAGGACTATTCCAACTGGCCGACGATCCCTCAGCTCTACGTCAAGGGTGAATTCATCGGCGGCTGCGACATCGTGAGAGAGATGTTCCAGTCCGGCGAACTTCAAAGCCAATTCCAAGAACAGGGTATCAGCGTCCGCGGCGCGGCCTGATTTCGGCCGGTTCATCCGGCCCACCCTGATTGTCAGAAAACTATGCCAGGCGTTGCGTCATGCAACGCCTTTGCCGTTCTTTTTGAGGCAATCCTGTGACACATCCACCACAAACAACCGCTTCGCCCGCAGGCACTATGGGGCGCACGGAATTCATTGGGCTGGCCGCCATGCTGATGGCGCTCAATGCTCTTGCCATCGACATCATGCTCCCCGGCCTGCAGGAAATCGGCGCGTCCCTTGGCGTCGATAACGAGAACCATCGCCAGTATGTCGTCTCTGCCTATCTGCTCGGCTTCGGCATCGCCCAGCTCTTCTACGGGCCGATTGCGGATCGCTTCGGGCGCCGCAAGCCCATGCTGTTTGGCCTCGGCGTTTACATTCTGTCGTCCATCGCAGTGATCTTCGTGCCGAGCTTTGCCGGTCTTCTCGCACTTCGGTTTATCCAGGGCATCGGCTCTGCGGCCACACGTGTCATCACCGTATCCATTGTTCGCGATATCTATGGCGGGCGGCAGATGGCGGAAGTCATGTCGCTGATCATGATGGTATTCATGGTGGTGCCGGTTATTGCGCCGGGAACTGGCCAGATTGTCTTGTTCTTTGGCGACTGGCATCTGATCTTCGGCTTTATGGCAGCAATCGCGACCATCGTGACCGTCTGGATGTATATTCGGCTACCCGAGACGCTTCGTCCCGAAGACGTGCGCCCGCTGACCGTCTCATCCGTCTTGAAAGGCTTCAAGATCGTTCTGACCAATCGCGTCGCGCTCTGTTACACCATCGCCAGCATGATCATCTTCGGCGCGCTGTTCGGCTTCATCAACTCCGCCGAACAGGTCTATAAGGGCATCTACGATCTCGGCGCTTGGTTTGCCGCCGCCTTCGCTGCCGTCGCGCTGTTCATGTCGCTGTCGTCCTTCCTGAATTCGAAGCTGGTCGGGCGCTTTGGCATGCGCAAGCTGTCGCATGGTTCGCTGCTCGGCTTCATCGCCATCAACTTCGTATGGTTGATGATGATGATCTTCGGCCCGCATCCATTGCCCTTCGCGCTCTTTATCGTGATGTTCGGTCTCGCGATGTTCCAGTTCGGTCTTATCGGCTCGAACTTCAACTCGCTTGCCATGGAGCCGCTTGGTCACGTCGCCGGAACGGCATCGTCTGTCATCGGCTTTCTAGGAACGGTGGGCGGCTCGCTGATCGGTGCGGGCATCGGTCAGGCGTTCAATGGCACGGCGCTACCCATGGTCAGCGGCTTCTTCATCGTCTCGATCTTCGGTCTTGTGTTTGTTCTGATCGGCGAGAAGGGCAAGCTCTTTCAGGCGCATAACAAGCCGACGCACTGAAACAAGCTTTTAAAGATAAAGAAAGGGCGCGGTTGCATGACAACCGCGCCCTTTCATTTGGCGATCTTTGAGCCGATCAGACCGTGAAAATCTTCTCGCGCAGCACGGTCCATGTCTCCTTGTCCGGGGCCAACAGCAAACCGCCGCTTACATGGTTTGGCAGATAAGGAGATCCGTCGAAACGGGCCGCGTAGGCGCCCGCTTCCTGCGAGATCAGCGTGCCAGCGAGATGATCCCAAGGCATCAGCTTGTTGTACATCAGGAAGTGCATGTGGCCGCCGCAGAAGATGCGGTATTCGTGCGCTGCGCAACGATAACTGGTGAAGAGCCTGACATCGGCGAGATTGTTCAAGAGGCGACGGCGCGTCTCGACCTCGAAGTAGCCCGTATTGGCGATACCGACCATCTGTGATAACTCTGGTGCCGGAACCACCTGCATTTGTGTTTGGGAGCCATCGGCGCTGCAAAGCCAGGCTCCGGAGCCTTTTTCTGCGATCACCCAGTCATTGCCCATCGGGTCGAAAATAATACCTGCGACCGTTTCGCCCTTGGAGACGACGCTCAGCATCACGCCGAACAGCGGCAATCCGGCTGCAAAGTTATAGGTCCCGTCAATCGGATCGACGACCACCGCAAGATCCGCGTCACCGAGCTTTTCCAGCAGCGAAGCGTCTGCCGCGACGGCTTCCTCGCCAACGAAGAGTGCATCCGGCATGAACTCGGCTACACGGGCGCGGATCAAACGCTCCGCTGCCTCGTCGGCCTCCGTCACCAGATCGATCGCCTCGGTCTTCACCCGAACGTCACCCTCACCGAGATTACGAAAACGCGGAAGGATTTCCACCGCCGCAGCCTCCTGTAGGGCATTGGCGAGCGAGGCTATGTCGAGTTCGACGGACATGGGAGGTTCCTTTACATGTTCAAATCAAAGACCGAGAATGTCCCGGCGCAGCATCTTCCAGCTTTCCTTGTCAGGTGCAGAGAGGATGCCGCCTTCGGTGTCTCCCGGACGGTAGGGCGTGCCATCAAGCTTCGCCGTGTAGCCGCCCGCTTCCTGATGGGTTAGCACGCCTGCCAGATGGTCCCAAGGCATAAGCTTCTCATGGCCGATGAAATGCAGCTTGCCCGTCGCCACCAGCCAATATTCGTGTGCCGAGCAATTCAAAGACAGCGCCATCTTCGTCTTGGCCATGTTTGCGGCAATCATCGGTCGGCGGTCGGGATGGCTGTGCCCCCACGAGAAAATGCCCACCATGTCCGCAAGACGGCCAACCGGTTCGGCGACACGCAGTTTCGCTTCACTGCCGTTTTCGCGCTTCAGTATGGCGCCTGCACCTTTGACCGAAACGATGCTGTCGCCCATCACCGGATCATGAATGATGCCAGCGACAGTTTCGCCTTTGACGGTAACGGCAAGCAGCGTTCCAAAGGCCGGAAAGCCGGAGGCAAAGTTGAACGTACCATCCACGGGATCGATGACAAAAGCAAGCGGCGCATCGCGAAGTGCCGGAATGACGGAGCGGTCGGCATCATAGGCTTCTTCGCCAACGATGTGGGCGGTTGGAAAGCGCTGCAGCAGGGCTGCAGTGATCTGCTTTTCAGCTAGGATATCGGCTTCCGTGACCAGATCGACAGCCGATGTCTTCTCGGAAATGTCCGAAGCGCTGAGATTGCGAAAGCGCGGCATGATCTCACTGACACCGGCATGTGCGACAGTTGCAACGAGGAAATCGATATCTGAATCGGAAAGGGTCATGAAAACATTCTGAGTTGGTGAGGAGTGCGCCTCCCCTACCCCTCTAGGATGACGGATCGGTGACAGTCAGGCCGGAAAAATCGAAGAGCTTCGTATCGAGCAGATGAGACGGGTTGACATGCGCGAGCGCACGCAACATCACGTCTTTGCGGCCAGGCATGCGGCGTTCGATATCGGCCAGCATATCCTTCATGGCATTTCGCTGCAAACCGTCCTGGGAGCCGCAGAGATCGCAGGGGATGATAGGAAACTCCATCGCTGCGGCAAATTTTGCCAGGTCATCCTCGGCGCAATAGGCAAGCGGGCGCAGCACCATCAGATCGCCTTCGTCATTCATCAGCTTCGCTGGCATGCCAGCAAGCCGTCCACCATGGAAGAAATTCATGAAGAAGGTCTCCAGAATGTCTTCGCGGTGATGACCCAAAAGCAGCGCGTCGCAGCCCTCTTCGCGCGCGATGCGGTAGAGATTGCCACGGCGAAGGCGCGAACAGAGCGAGCAATAGGTTGCGCCTTCCGGCACCTTCTCTTTCACGATCGAGTAAGTATCGCGATACTCGATGCGATGCGGCATGCCGATCTTCGTCAGATAGTCCGGCAGGATGTGTTTTGGAAAGTTCGGCTGGCCCTGGTCGAGATTGCATGCAATCAACTCGACCGGCAGAAGGCCCCGCCACTTGAGATCGAGCAGCAGCGCCAGGAGACCATAACTGTCCTTGCCGCCGGAAAGACCAACGAGCCAGCGCTTCTGACCATTCAACATGCCAAAGTCGTCGAATGCCTGTCGCACGTTTCTCAACAGCCGCTTGCGCAGCTTGTTGAAGGAGACGGAGCGTGGCGCATCGGCAAAGAGCGGATGGGCACCACCAGCCTCTTCGACCTCGCCGGCGTCCTGAATGTCATCGATCTGTGCGGCAATGGTCATGGTCATCTCGCTGTCTCATCCGCTTGAACGCGGTTAACCACAGGGAATGCCCTCATATAGGCGCGAGATCAAGCCCCGAATACGGACCAGCCCATGCGGTTTGCCAGCATTTCAAGCGCATCGGAACCAAGAGCGGAGTTGCCAACCTTGTTGAGACCTGGCGACCAGACTGCAATCGATGCCTTGCCAGGTGCCACCGCCAGAATGCCGCCACCGACGCCGCTCTTGCCGGGAAGGCCGACGTGATAGGCAAAGTCGCCGGATCCATCATAATGGCCGCAGGTCAGCATCAGCGCATTGATGCGGCGCGCCCTACGATCCGAAACCACCGTGTGGCCGGTCAGCGGATTGCGTCCGCGATTGGCCAGGAAGAGCCCGGCCCGCGCCAGCTGAACGCAATTCATCGAGAGTGCGCACTGGTGGAAATAGACACCCAGCGTGTGTTCGACCGGATGGTGGATATTGCCGAAACTGCGCATGAAGTTGGCAAGCGCGAAATTGCGGAAGCCGGTCGCCTGCTCGGATTTCGCGACCGTATTGTCGATCGAAATGGTGTCGTCATTGGCGAGATAGCGAACGAAGCGCAGCAGTTCACCGATGGCCTCACGCGGCTGATGCCCCGCAAGCACCATGTCGGTCACAACGATCGCGCCCGCATTGACGAAGGGGTTGCGGGGAATGCCATGTTCATGTTCGAGCTGAACGATGGAATTGAACGAGGAGCCGGATGGCTCGCGTCCGACACGCTTCCAGACGGATTCACCCGCCTTGCCGAGCGCCAGCGTCAGCATGAAGACCTTGGAGATGCTCTGTATCGAAAAAGGAACGACGGCGTCGCCTGCGATGAAGGTCTCGCCTTCGACTGTGGTGACGGCAATGCCGAACTGTTTCGGATCGATCTTGGCAAGCTCGGGGATATAATCCGCGACCTTGCCCTCCCCGAGGTGGTTCTTCATCTCGTCATAGATGGAGTCGATGACCGTCTGAATGTTTTGCATACCCTGCCCCGATACAGAAAAAGCGCCCGTGGGCGCTTTTACCAGATGTTTCAACCGCCTCAGATGGAGGTTGAGCGCGCCTTGGTGGTGGTGGCAAATGCCTTCATCACATAGCTGTCGCGATCGTAAACGTCGTCGAAATACTGCACCTTGCCGTCCTTGTCCGGCCAAGCGGTGAAGTAGGAGACATAGACCGGAATTTTCACCGGAACAGACACCGCGCGGTTTTCGCCGGATGCAATCTGCTTATTGACGTTATCGATCGTCGTGCCGAGAACGGCTGCCGCCATGCGACGCGGATCGACAAGACGGATACAGCCATGGCTCAGAGCGCGCATATCGCGGTTGAAGAAGCTCTTCGATGGCGTGTCATGCATGTAGATCGCATGGCTGTTCGGGAAGAGGATCTTCAGATCGCCCAGCGCATTGTCGCTGCTTGGCGGCTGGCGAACCGAGATCGCGTTGGTCGAACCATACCAGTTGACACTGGACGACGAGACGGTACGTCCATTGACCGAAACCTCATAGCCAAGGCGATCGAGATAGGATGGATCGTTGCGCAGCTTCGGCAGCATTTCGTTGACGATGATGGACTGCGGAACGCCCCAGTACGGGTTGAACTCGACAGTCTCGATTTCGTCCTGGAAGAAATAGGTCTGGTTGGTCTTCGAACCGATGACCACCTTCATGCCAAACTGCTCTTTGCCCTGATCATGGTAATACGCCATGAAAGCAGGCTGATTGATGAAGACGTAACGGTCGCCGAGATCTGCCGGCAGCCAGCGAACCTGCTCCATGGCAACTTCAAGCTTGGCGATCTTCGCCTCGTTGCTGTCGCCCGTCATCGCACGAACCGTAGCGCGACCGATCACGCCATCAGCCTTCAGGCCGTTTTCGCTCTGAAACGCCTTGACCAGATCAACGAGCTCCGGCGTGTACTGCGTCGTCTGCTGATAGGCGGTCAGCGCAGATGCATGCTGCGACTTCAGCGTTTCGGACGAACGATGCTCGATCGCTTTCACCACATTGGCGAGTTCAGCATTATCCTCGCCAGGCTTCAGCACCAGATCGGAGCGGACGGCGATCTTGCTTTCGCCAGACTTGTCCTCGTCGCGAAGCTTGACCAGTTCCGCTTTCAGCGCCCGATATTCCGGGCCGGAAGGCTCACGGGACTTCAGATAGGCGGTCACGTCGGGGCTTAGCGCTGCAAGCTTCAAAACCGGGGCGAGATTAACCGTCTTGCGCTTGAAGTCATGATAGCCAGAGAGTTTGTTCGGATCGACACGACCACGGGTCGTATCCTGTACATAGCCCAGAACCTTCGCAGACAAAGCAAGCTCGAACTGCATCATCGCGCGGTTGACTGGCTTGACCTCGTTTTCCGTGACGCTGACCGTCTGGACTTCTGCCTGCGGCTCATCGGCAATGCTTGCGGTCACGTCCAATGAGGGCGCCGAAATGCTGTAATCCGCCGGATCCAGCCCGCTGTCGCCCACCGTTTCAAAGAAAGCGAGGACGGCGGAAGCGCGTTCGTTGATATCGCCGTTGGAAACCCAGATCGGTTTTGCGCCACTGGCGTAGTAAGCCTCGAGCGCCTTGGCGATTTCGGGCGTTGCGGAGATCTTAACGCCAGCGTAGTCCGCACCGAACTTCGACGTATCGACTGCGCGCGTGCCATCCGCCTTGTAGGTATAGTAGCGGGGACCGGAAATGCGCGGCGTCGGCTCTGGATCTATATCGCGGCCAGCAGGCGCGCTTTGCTGGACGACGCCCGGAAGGGCACGATCCTGTCTTTCGCGCTCGATTTTACCGGGACCGCCACGAAGTAGATCCATAAGGGTGATGGCGCTGGCTGGTGCGGGAATGCCCGCAGAGACGGAAACACCGAGAGCCAGTATAAACGCCGCCGATTTTTTTCCTGAAGTGATCTGCAATTTAGTCCTCATTGCGTCCAGCGCCGTGATCCATCGAAGCGCGCGTAAAAACATTGTTTGTCTAGCCGATTGGCCTTCGCTTGAAAAGAAAACGCGCAAAGTCCGATCTCGTGCCAGAATCGTCCTGCCCTTTGGCAAAAAAAAGTCCGGCAATCTCCTTAATTTTTGGCAGGAATAGTTAAATTTCTCTTTAATTTCGAAGCATTGCGGCAAGATGTTTTTTTACCAGTCAGGCATGCCGCGCCATGGAATTGTCGGTTTTTCGGACGTTACCCAAAAGTCACGCCAATTGACTTTCGAATGTGCGGCAAAATCTGAGGTCCCGCGGCGAGTGAGGCTTTCCAGAGTTGCGGGATAGCTCTATATGTCGGCCCGCGCGCAAGACGAGCTCAAACCGCCGCCTTGCCAACGAACACAATGGAGAGGCACGCACGATGACAGCCACACGCACGGAAACCGATACTTTTGGCCCGATCGAAGTCGCCAGCGATCGCTACTGGGGCGCGCAGGCCCAGCGCTCGCTCGGCAATTTCAAGATCGGCTGGGAAAAGCAGCCCACCTCCGTTATTCGTGCTCTCGGCATCGTCAAGCAGGCAGCTGCACGCGCCAATATGGCGCTGGGGGGTCTCGACGCGCAGCTCGCCGAGACGATCATCAAGGCAGCTCAGGAAGTCATTGACGGCAAGCTCAACGAGCATTTTCCCCTCGTGGTCTGGCAGACCGGTTCGGGCACCCAGTCCAACATGAATGCCAATGAAGTGATCTCCAACCGGGCCATCGAAATGCTCGGCGGCGTGATGGGCTCAAAGAAGCCCGTTCACCCGAACGATCACGTCAACATGAGCCAGTCGTCCAACGACACCTATCCGACGGCCATGCATATCGCTTGCGCCGAGCAGATCGTTCACCACCTGCTGCCAAGCCTGAAACACCTTCATGCCGCGCTCGACAAGAAGGCGAAGGACTTCGCCCACATCATCAAGATCGGCCGCACCCATACACAGGATGCAACGCCTCTGACGCTCGGCCAGGAATTTTCCGGCTACGCCGCTCAGGTCGCTTCGTCGATCAAGCGCATTGAACTGACGCTCCCCGGCCTCTGCGAACTGGCACAGGGCGGCACCGCCGTCGGTACCGGCCTCAACGCTCCGGTCGGCTTTGCCGAAAAGGTTGCCGAAGAGATTGCCACCATCACAGGCCTGCCGTTCGTGACCGCGCCGAACAAGTTCGAAGCACTGGCAGCGCATGACTCGATGGTCTTCGCCCACGGCGCGATCAACGCGGCGGCTGCAGCACTTTTCAAGATCGCCAACGACATCCGCTTCCTCGGTTCTGGGCCACGCGCCGGTCTTGGCGAACTATCGCTGCCGGAAAACGAGCCCGGTTCCTCGATCATGCCAGGCAAGGTCAACCCGACCCAGTCCGAAGCACTCACCCAGGTCTGCGCCCACATCTTCGGCAACCAGGCCGCCATCACGTTTGCGGGATCGCAGGGCCACTTCGAGCTCAACGTCTATAATCCGATGATGGCCTATAACTTCCTGCAGTCCGTTCAGCTCTTGGGCGATGCAGCCGTGTCTTTCACCGACAATTGCGTGGTGGGTATCGAAGCGCGCGAAGACAACATCCGCAAGGGTGTGGAGAACTCGCTGATGCTGGTAACCGCGCTCAACACCAAGCTTGGCTATGATGCCTGCGCCAAGATTGCCAAGACCGCGCACAAGAACGGGACGACGCTGCGCGAAGAGGCTGTCGGCGGCGGATATCTGACGAATGAGGAGTTCGACCAATACGTCCGCCCGGAAAACATGATCGGGCCTAAATAATGACAATGGTCAGACAACGGGTCCGCTTCCGTTGTCTGACCACCTCATCTATTTCTGATCGGTCTTAAATACTGTTTACATTTACTAATTTTCGTAGATAAAACTTTGTGAGCCTTAAACTAGATTCCCTGCTCTCGCGTGAGTCTCGGAGACGGCTAAGCCAACCGACTTTTCCATGCAGCATCGACAATCAGTTGGGGAACTATTGTTGACGAAGCATCGGCCAGAATAAAATATTGGACGATCTGGGGACGCATCATGAGTACGGGACCAACACAAATTATGCCCGGCGCCGACGTGGCAAACCAGATCATGCATGCCATGCGCACCATGGGTATCTCGCCCATTCCCCGCAATTACAATCTATTCTACGAAGCCTTTATCGGATCCAACCCTGCTCTGTCGAAGGAGCTTCTTCAACTTGGCAGCAGGGCGACCCAGGAAGAGCTTGACGAACTCGGTACCCGCTACTTCAACCACAGCCACAGCAAGATCATCGAGACGGTTCACGAGAAGCTGCATCTCGAGTTGGAAGCTCTCCTGACTGTGCTGAAGCACGAACAGTCTAGCCTTGAGAAATACAATCGGCTGCTGGATGAAACACGCGAACGCATCACTGCCAAAAGCGCGACGAGCACCTCGCTGGTGGGCGTGGCCATCGCGATCCTGTCCGAGGCCACCGGAAACAAGATCGCTCAAGGAGAGAGCAGTTCCAAGGATCTGGACCGGCATGCCGAAGAAATGCAGCAAGTTCGTCTTGAGCTGGATGAATATAAACGCATCGCCAACACCGATTCACTAACGCGTCTTGCCAACCGCCGAGCCTTCGATGAAAAGCTCGCCGCGACCTACGACACGAGCTTCGGACTTCACCTCTCATCCTTGATCCTGCTGGACATCGATAACTTCAAGCGCGTCAACGATACCTACGGACACCCGGTTGGCGACAAGATTCTCGCGAGCGTGGCGTCGGTCATCCGCAAGTCGGTCCGCAAAGATATCTTCGTCGCCAGAAACGGCGGCGAGGAATTCGCTATCATCGTCGACAATATGAATGCCGAGGAAGTGAGGGACATGTGCGAGCGCATTCGTCTCTCGCTCGAGAAGACCCCGTTCAAAAACTCGAAGACCGGCGTGGATTACGGCCAGATTACCGTTTCGATCGGATACGCCATGGCCTCACAGGCGCAAAGCCCCGTCGATCTTTACGCACACTCGGACGTCGCGCTCTACAACGCGAAAACATCCGGCCGCAACCGCACGGTCATCTTCGAAGAGGGCATGCAGAAAAATTACTCCGGCAAAAGCTGGCTGATCTACCGCACATAAGAGCCAAGTTTCACAGGGCACCGATTAGCCCGCGAAGGCATGCGCCGTCACCACATCGTTTTCGCTGCGCGCTCAGGCCATTCCTTATCGTAAGTCTCCTTGTCGAAATCCGCTTTTGCGGCTTTCAGCAATGCGCCGGGCGTGGGAAGCGACGCGGGATCGATGAAGTGTTCAGGGTTCCACAGCTCAGAACGGATCAGCGCGCGAGCACATTGGAAGTAGACCTCCTCGATGGTCACAACGGTTACGGTGCGCGGGTTCTTTCCGTCCATTACGAAACTTTCCAACAGCGCCGGCTCCGCTGATACCACCGCCTTGCCATTGATACGCATCGTTGTTGTCGAACCGGGGACCAGGAACATCAGGGCTACACGCGGGTCGCGCACGATGTTCATGAGGGAATCGACACGGTTGTTGCCGCGCCAGTCCGGCAGCAGCACGGTTTTCTCATCCTGAACCCGCACGACACCGCCCTTGTCGCCGCGCGGCGAGCAGTCCATTCCTTCGGGACCGACGGTCGCCAGCGCAAGGAAGGGAGCCGCTTCGATCATCTTGCGGTATTCGGGTGTTAGAGATGAGGTGACCTTGACCAGAGATGCTTCAGAGCAACCGTCGTAGATTGCCTTCAACTCCTCCACGGAACGAATAATACCCATCTCCCACACTCCCACTTCCAGTCTTCGTTACCAAGAAACGTCAGCCGCTTGCCTCTGCTTCTTCACGTGCTTCGCGTTCCGCCCGCTCACGAGCCGTCCTGGCGGCAACGAGATCGGCGGGAGATGCATTGCCACGCATGAGTGATCGGCCTGCATAGATACCGCCGACAATTTCCATCGCAAAGCGTTCAGCGTCAACATCACGGAACTCTTCGACCAGACGCTCGGCGGTTTCGTGTGCCTCACCCACGGATGTCAAAACCTTGCCAGTGAAATCGAGCGCGGATTCGTAGGTTTCGCGAATCTGATAATCAACACCGGCCTTCACCAGATCGATGGCATGTCCGCGGTCAAAGGCGCGCGCCAGAACCGGCACCAGAGGAAACTCGTGCTTGACGATCTCGGCAATGCGAACCGCTGCCTCCTTGTCGTCCACGCATATGAGAATTGCGCGGGCAGTGCCCGCTCCTGCGGCATGCAGGATTTCCGATCGTGCCCCATCGCCGTAATAGACCTTGAAGCCGAAATCGGCGGCATCGCGAACGAAGTCTGCGTTCTTGTCGATCAGCGAAAGGGTGTAGCCACGCGCCAGCAAAGGCTGGCTGACGATTTGGCCGAAGCGGCCGAAGCCGATGATAAGAATGCTGCCCTCGACATTTTCGGGAAGTTCAAGGCCATCCGTGTTGGGCTTTGCCGCCGGCATGATTCGATCATGCGCAATCACCATCAAAGGCGTCAGGATCATCGAGATGATGATCATCGCCGTCAGCACCGCATTGGTTTCTGCATCGAGAATACCGGCAGCGGATGCAGCGGAATAGAGCACGAAGGCGAATTCGCCACCCTGTGCCATCAGCACGGCCCGTTCGATTGCCTCACGCTGACAGGTGCCGACGAGGCGCGCCACACTGTAGATCAACAATGCCTTGACGAACATGTAAGCGATGACGCCGACGACCACGATCTTCCAGTTCGCAGCAATCACCGAAAGATCGATCGCCATGCCGACGCCGAGGAAGAAGAGCCCGAGAAGAATGCCGCGGAACGGTTCGATATCGGCTTCCAGCTGATGACGAAAGGCCGACTCGGAAAGAAGCACGCCCGCAAGAAAAGCGCCCATGGCCATAGACAGCCCGCTTACCTGCATCAGCAGTGCCGACCCAAGAACGACAAGCAGAGCCGCAGCCGTCATCACCTCACGCGCACCGGAAGAGGCGAGCAATCGGAAGAAAGGATTGAGCAGATAGCGCCCGGCAAAGACGAGCGCGACGGTAGCAGCCAGGGCGATGCCGATCGAGGAAAGCCGCTCCGTCATCGTGACTTCTTCGCCGCCACTGCCGAGGAATGTGATCAGCACCAGAAGTGGCACGATTGCCAGATCCTCGAAGAGAAGGATGGCGATGATCCGCTGCCCTTTCAACGTCGAGAGGCTGTTGCGCTCCTGAAGCATCTGCATGACGATGGCGGTGGATGTCAGGACGAAGCCAGTCCCCGCCACGAAGGATGGAATGACAGCATAGCCGAAAGCCACGCCGATCATCGTCAGGCCGCCGATACAGACCATCACCTGGAGTGCGCCAAGGCCGAATATGTCCTTGCGCATGGACCACAGCCTTGAGGGCTGCATTTCGAGACCGATGATGAAGAGGAACATCACCACGCCAAGTTCGGCGATATGGATGATCGCCTGCGGATCGGAAAATGCGCCGAAGCCGAACGGCCCTATGACAAGACCGGCCGCGAGATATCCAAGAACCGAGCCGAGACCGATGCGTTTGAAAATGGGTGCGGCCACCACACCGGCGGCCAAAAGGACGACCACCTGGGCCAGATCATTCGCATTTCCCTCGACGGCCAAGTGTCACCTCTCTGTTCAAATCATATGCAACTTCCCTAACGGAACCGCGGCTCTCTGCTCAAGCCTTTTTCCGCAAGTTCCTGTTCGTAAGCCTGGAACAGTGCGTCTCCCTTTTCACCCAATTCCTGAAGATACCGCCAGGTGAAGATGCCGCTATCATGCCCGTCATCAAAAGCGATGCGCACCGCGTAGTTGCCCGTCGCCACCACGTTGCGGATGGCCACATCGCGCTTGCCCGGCACCGTGATCTTCTGCCCGGGACCGTGTCCCTGGACCTCCGCGGACGGCGATAAGACACGCAGCATTTCGGCAGGAAGCGCATGAGAGACACCATTATCGAACACCACCGTCAACTGCCGACGGTCCTTCGAAACCCGCAATTCGGTGGGCCAGGCCTGATTGTCACTGCTGCTCATGATTTCTGATCGTTCTACCGAGGTGTGAAGAGTTCGCTGTCGGCGGGTAAGTCCCTCGACAATCCGTCATAGCAGTCCCTGGCGACAATGGCTATTGTGCGAAGTCAAAGGTTTAATGCGCAAGTCAACGCATATTGCTAACAGCGCAAAAGTCAGAGAGGATCGCGGAACCTGCGGCCCTTCAGCACGCACAGTATTCCTCAACGGTCATAGCCCGGTGGGGTGTGGTAGAAACTGAAATGGAACTTCTACTGTTACACGCGCTCCCTTTGGACGGGACAATGTGGGCCAAGCAAATGGACCTGCTGCCCGGAGCAACCCATGCCCCGACCCTCTACGACTTCGGAGACAATATCGAATCCTGGGCAGAAAAAGCATTGTCACTGACGACCGCCAAGCGCCTCGTCGTAGTCGGTTGCTCCGTGGGCGGATCTTGTGCACTTGAGGTAGCCGCTCTTGCGCCAGACCGGGTCAGCGCACTTGTCCTCATCGGTTCTAAGGCTTGGCGACGACGAGATCTTGTCTACCACTCCTCTGCTCTCCAAATACTGGAGGAGGAAGGTCTTGAACTTGCGTGGTGGAAATCTTGGAGCCCACTTCTTTCCAAAAAGGCTTCGCCCGAAGCGATCGAGGCGACCAAAGAGATCGCCCTGCGTCAGTCCCCAGAAAAAGTAGCGCGAGGTGTGAGAGTCTTTCATACACGTCCAAGCCGCGAGGATGTTCTCACAAGTTTTTCCGGTCCGGTCGCTATCGTCACGGGATCCGGGGATATCGCTCCTGGGGTCGAGATCAGCAGAAAGCAGGCAGACATGGCGAGAAGGGGTCGCTCGCACGTTATTCCCGATTGCGGTCACTATGTTCCGATAGAGAAGCCGGAGGTGCTTAACTGCATTATCCGCCGCGTCCTTGAGACCGCTTGACGAATCGATAGCTGCTGGACATCTTGGTTTTGGCGTGGCCTGCGCCCAACCTCTCAGACCTTCCCCAGCATGGTCTTCAAACGAGGCAAAGGGACTCCTGTCTCAGGCCGCTTGTCTTGGTCCGATCGTGCCGGATGGTTGCTGGGGAACGACGTCCGGGACGTGAGAGGCTATATCATGACCCAGAACGGAAATTTCAAACGCCGCGTGCGTACTCGTGCA
Source organism: Agrobacterium larrymoorei (assembly GCF_030819275.1). Lineage (GTDB taxonomy): Bacteria > Pseudomonadota > Alphaproteobacteria > Rhizobiales > Rhizobiaceae > Agrobacterium > Agrobacterium larrymoorei_B. Next base: position 364,218 of record NZ_JAUTBL010000001.1, read on the forward strand.
GCCAAAACCGGCGAATCCTACACTGCTGCTCTTCACCACATCCGCCAGCAGCCAGACAGTCCCGCATTCCGGTCGCTGCGGATGGCTGTTGCGCAAACGTCTCTTTTCGACGATCCCCGCGATGTATCGGCATTCCGCGCTAGTGGAGCGGAGATGCGCCGCCTCATGCATGATGCCCATCAAGCAAGATGCCGCCTGCTCCATTTTCCGGAGGGAACAACCTGCTGGCCCGGCAAGCGCATCATGTCCGAAACGGGACCGCGCTCTATCGGCCCTTCCGATTGGACACGCTTCCAATGGGGTGTATTGCGCGAGGAGTTGGAGGAAACCAGGAGACTGGCCGGCGCGCTCAAGCTATGGACAGTGTTTGGGTCCGTTCATCCGCTAACTTCGCCGCATCGACCACACAACAGTCTGTATGTCGTTTCAGATCGTGGAGAGTTGGTGACGCGCTATGATGAGCGCCTTCTCTCGAACACCAAAATCTCTTTTATGTATTCGCCCGGCAAAAAGCCCGTTACGTTCGAGGTGGATGGCGTACGCATCGGGTGCGCCTTGGGCATGGAGGTCCATTACCCGGAAATCTTCGTCGAATATGAGACCCTTGGGGTCGATTGCGTCTTGTTCTCCACTGCCGGAGGAACACCGTCCGGAGCTCCTGCCTTTGCGGCGGAGGCGCTCGGGCATGCTGCGAGCAACAGCTACTGGATCAGCTTCTCCACCCTTGCACCCCAAAGCCCTGGCGCACCGTCTGGTATTGCCTCGCCGGACGGGCAATGGGCCGCTCAATGCCGCATGGATGGTCAACCCGCCATTGCGGTTGCCGAAATCCAGACGAACCCCGAAGGTCTTGCGCGGTCATGGCGGAGAAAAGTCCGCAGTGGTCTTTACGCGCCTCATCACATTGAAGACGATTTAAGAAGCGATGATCGAAGCTTGTTTTGATTAATCAGGAATTCGGCGCCGGTCCTGTGGCCGGATGGTCAGAGAGGCGCTCTGCCCACTAACCGTCCCGCAGTTTGAACTTTTTCGGATTAACGCGGTGGGATGCGGTGGATTACGACGCGAGAAGAGTCACTCCAAGCGCAATTATGGAGTTTCGACTTGACGTTGGCCCATCGCATCCCCAGACTCTGAGCATGAACAGCGTCACCGGTTTTCCCGTAACGGCAAGTCCGCTCTCTGAAGTCAGGGCTCCCATGATCGATCCCTTCGGTCGTGCGGTCACCTATCTGCGCGTTTCGGTCACGGATCGCTGCGATTTTCGCTGCACCTATTGCATGTCGGAGCACATGACCTTCCTGCCGAAGAGGGATTTGCTCACGCTCGAAGAACTGGACCGGCTCTGTTCCGCCTTCATCGCCAAGGGCGTGCGCAAGCTGCGCCTGACAGGCGGTGAACCCCTGGTGCGCAAGAACATCATGCATCTCGTCCGCAACCTCGGTCGCCATATTGAAGCGGGCACGCTGGATGAGTTGACGCTGACCACCAATGGCTCGCAGCTTGCCGCTCACGCCGCCGAACTTTATGATTGTGGCGTGCGCCGGATCAATGTGTCGCTCGATACGCTGGATGCGGAAAAATTTCGTCAGATCACGCGCTGGGGCGACTCCTCCAAGGTGATGGCAGGCATCGACGCAGCGCTTGCGGCGGGCATCAAGATCAAGCTCAACGCTGTGGCGCTGAAAGACTTCAACGAGCACGAAATTCCCGAGCTCATGCGTTTCGCCCACGCGCGGGGAATGGATCTCACGGTCATCGAAACCATGCCGATGGGCGAGATCGAGGAAGACCGCACAGATCGCTACGTGCCACTATCGGACCTTCGGGCCTCGCTCGAAGAGCGTTTCACGCTCACCGATATCCCCTTCAAAACCGGCGGACCCGCACGCTACGTGGAAGTGAAGGAAACCGGCGGACGGCTGGGCTTTATCACGCCGATGACGCATAATTTCTGCGAGAGCTGCAATCGCGTTCGCATTACCTGTACCGGAACGCTCTATATGTGTCTTGGCCAGGACGATGCGGCGGATCTGAGGATGCCCCTTCGCGCCTCGGAGAGCGACGCGCTTCTGTCTCAGGCCATCGACGACGCGATCCTGCGCAAGCCCAAGGGTCACGATTTCATTATCGATCGGGATCGCAAGCGGCCCGCCGTCGCGCGCCATATGAGCGTCACAGGCGGCTGATTTTTCCGCCAGCTTATTATTTGATACCCTTACATTAAATGGATTGAATTCGACCGCTCACCATGTCACGACTTTGGGACAGGAGGAGTGAACGGAGTCGCTTCGCTGCGGAAGACCCGCACAGCGATGTCGTTCTTGGGATGGCATCATGGCATTGACGGACAATACGCGCGGAGCGCTGCTCATGGCTCTGGCGATGGCAAGCTTTACGGTCAACGACGCCTTCACCAAGTCCGTCACGCCCTACATCAATATCGGACAGATCCTCTTCGTTCGCGGCGTTATGACCTGCGTTCTGGTTTACGTGATCGCGCGCCATATGGGCGCGCTGCGGCCACTCAAGACCATGCTGCGCCCCATCATTCTTATGCGCTGTCTCTGCGAGATTTCCGCCTCCATCCTTTATCTCAAGGCACTCAGCCTGATGGAGTTTGCCAATGTCGCGGCCATCATGCAGTCCCTCCCCCTCGCAGTGACGCTCGGGGCAGCACTTTTCTTGAAGGAGCCTGTGGGCTGGCGGCGTTGGACCGCCATTTTCGTCGGCTTCGTTGGCGTTCTGGTTATTCTCAGGCCCGGGCCGGAAGGTTTTACCTCCGGCGCGCTACTGGTGTTGGGTGCGATGTTCGTTACCGCCGGACGCGACCTCTTGACCCGGCGCATGTATACGGATGTTCCCTCCATGGCCGTCACCATGACCACCACCATCGTCAACACCTTGTTTGGTGCCGCTCTGATCATTCCATTCGGTGGCTGGCAACCGATGAGCGGCTATGTCTGGTCGCATCTCGTGGCAGCTGCCGTCCTGGTCGTCATCGGTTATCAGGCGGTGATCACGGCAATGCGCAGCGGTGACATCTCCTTCGTCGCGCCGTTCCGCTACACCAGCATGATCTGGGCCTTCTCCATCGGCTTTTTCTTCTTCGGCGAGCATCTGGACATGTGGACGCTGTCGGGCACCGCCATCATCGTCGCCTCCGGTCTCTACACATTCTACCGCGAAAGCAGGCGACACCGTGCGCCAATTGCCAAACAGGCAGTGGGTATGGAATGACCAAGGTGCGCTTTCTCGACCGCTCGACCCCGCCGCATGTGATGACGCTGGTCCTCGTTGCCGGTGTCGCAGCGCTCAGCATGAATGCCTTTCTGCCCTCGCTTGCGGCCATGTCGGCCTATTTCGGCACCGATTATTCGGTCATGCAGTTTGCCGTCTCCGGCTATCTTGCCGCCACCGCCGTCCTCCAACTCGTGATCGGACCGCTTTCCGATCTCTTCGGGCGCAGACCCGTGATGCTCGTCAGTATCCTGCTGATGATTGTTGCCACGTTGATCTGCACGTTTGCGCCAAACATCACTGTCTTCATGATTGGCCGCGTTCTGCAGGCGGCGATCGCGTCGGGCTTCGTGCTGGCGAGAGCCATTGTCCGCGACATGGTGCCTGCCGAACAGGCAGCCTCGATGATCGGCTATGTCACCATGGGCATGTCGGTTGTTCCCATGGTCGGGCCCACCGTCGGCGGCTTTCTCAACGATCTCGCCGGCTGGCAAGCAAGCTTTGCATTTGTCGGCCTCTCGGCAGTTGCGGTTCTGCTGCTCGTCTTTTTCGACATGGGCGAAACCAACCGGCAGAAGTCGGCCAGTTTTGCAGCCCAGTTCAAAGCCTGGCCGCAGCTTCTTCGCTCCACCCGTTTTTGGGGCTATGCGCTGACCTGCACGCTCTCCTCAGGCCTGTTCTTTTCCTTCCTCGGTGGCGCGCCTTTCGTTGGCAGCGTGCTTTACGGGCTCACACCAGCGGTGCTGGGCATGCAATTCTTCTTCATGGCGACAGGATACATGCTGGGCAACTTCGTCTCCGGCCGCTACGCCAGCCGCATCGGCATCCCGGTGATGATGTTGGCGGGCAATGTGATCGCGCTTGCCGGTATCGTCATCGCCTACTTGCTTCTTCACCTTGATCTCAACAGTCACTATGAGTTTTTCATTCCGCTCGCCCTCATCGGCGTCGGTAATGGCGTGACGCTGCCCAGCGCCAATGCGGGCATGGTCAGCGTCCAGCCACATCTGGCAGGCTCTGCCTCCGGACTTGGCGGCGCACTGACGATTGGCGGCGGCGCGATGCTTTCCGTCATCGCCTCTTCCCTGCTATCGGAGGAAGCTGGCACGACGCATCTTCTTCTCGTCATGCTGATGAATGGCGTGCTTGCCGTTGTGACAAGTGCTTATGCGGGCAGGCAGGAACGCCGCCACGCGCAACATGTGCTAAGGGGTGAGGTATGATGAACAAGTCGCGCTCCCTCCCCGGCCTGATCCTGGCCGGTGGTCTTTCCCGACGCATGGGCACCAACAAGGCCCTGTGCCCCTTTGGCGAGCGACAACTTCTGCACCACGTCATCGACAAGATTGCGGCGCAGGTTTCGGTGCTGGGGCTCAACACCACAGGCGAATGGGGTAAAGCCTTTGACCTGCCTCTGGTGCCCGATACCAAGATTGGTCACGCAGGACCGCTCGCCGGTGTCCTCGCAGGTTTGCAACACTTTCACAACCACTCGTCGGGCGCGAGCCACATGCTAACGGTGCCCTCCGACAGTCCCTTTTTTCCAGACGACCTCGCCTTAAGACTAATGGATCATCTGCCGGACAAGAACACCATCGTCATTGCCGCATCCAAGGGACAGGTCCATCCTGTCTTTGCTCTCTGGCCGCTCGCTCTTGCGAATGATCTCGAGCAATGGCTCGCGGATGACGACAACCGTCGCATCCGCAGTTTCTTGGCACGCCACCCCACCATTGGCGTTTCTTTTCCGCCGGTGGAAAGCAGCACAAGCTCCATCGATCCGTTTTTCAACATCAACACCCCGGAAGAGTTGGCGCAGGCGCTAACCTTCCTGAAGAGTCTCACTCAATGACGCGTCAAAAAGTATTCGGCATCTCCGGCTGGAAAAATTCGGGAAAGACTGGACTTGCAGTCCGCATCGTCACGGAGCTCACCGCGCGCGGCTACCGGGTCTCCACAATAAAGCACGCGCATCATGATTTCGATATCGACAAAGTGGGTGCCGATAGCTGGCGGCATAGGCAGGCCGGTGCGCATGAAGTAACGATCGTATCCGGCACACGCTTTGCCATCATGCATGAGCTGCGTGGCGCAGCCGAGCCCTCATTCGAGGAGATTCTCGCCCGGATAGCGCCTTGCGATCTGGTTCTGATCGAAGGCTATAAGTACGAGCCCGTGCCGAAGATAGAGGCCCGCCGGAAAGACGCGGCGAAAACAGAACCGCTGGCGGCGGGCGATCCGCATATCATCGCAATCGCGGCCGATCACCTGATCCCGGATAGCACCCTCCCCGTCTTCAACCTCGATGACACTGCCCGCATCGCCGACTTCATCGAGGCAACGGTCGGACTTGAGCGTCCTTCAAAATGAAAAAGCCGGGCCTTACGACCCGGCTTTTTCTTTACCCTGATACGCAAAACACTATTCAAGGAAAGAAGATGGGTTCACTGGCGTTGCGTCCTTACGGACTTCGAAGTGAACCTGAGGACGCTTGGCGCTGCCGGTCATGCCCGACGTTGCAATCGTCTGGCCGCGCTGAACCTTCTGGCCGCGCTGAACCTCGAGATTTGCAGCATTGCCATAAACCGTGACCTTACCGTCGTCGTGACGGACCAGGACCGTGTTACCGAGTTGCTTCAGGCCGTTGCCAGCATAGATGACCACGCCGTTTTCGGCAGCCTTGATCGGCGTGCCTTCCGGAACGGAGATGTTGATGCCGTCGTTGCGGTTGCCATCGACATTCTCGCCGAAGCCGGAAATGACGGCGCCACGGACCGGCCAGCGATATTTGCCGATGCCGGTAGACTCCGGTGCAATCGAAGCGACGTCGGACTTCTTCTCGACATCGCTGACACTTGCTTCGGCAGCTGGTGCTTTCGGCACCTCTGTCTTGGCAACAGGCGTCTCGACAGCCTTTGCAGCCGCAGGGGCCGTGGTTTCATGCGGCTTGACCGAAGCGGTCTTGATGCCGTCTGTTCCCGCAACGGGGATGGTAAGGGTCTGACCGATGCGAATATTGCCGTCCGCAATGTTGTTGGCGGCCTTGAGATCGGCAACGGACACACCGTGTGCGCGCGCAATCTTGGCGATGCTGTCGCCCGGCTTGACCTTATAGCCACCGGTTGGCGGCAGCGGCTTGCCGCCTGGAGGCGTCAGCTTGCCATTCTCAGCCGAAACCTTGTCGCGAGCAGCACCCTGTGCGGGCAGCACCGCGACATTCTGTTCCTGACCACGGGTCGGAGCCGGGGCGTTGTTCTTGCTGAGATCGATATTGTCGGACGCCGCACGGGCAGCGTTGCGTGTCTGACCAAAGCGCGGGATGATGATCGATTGACCGGGACGCGCAGCGGACGCGCTCTTCAGGCCGTTTGCTTGGAGGAGTGCCTTTTCCGGCACGCCGTAGCGTCTGGAGAGCGTTGCGATGGTCTCGCCGGAATTCAGCGTGACCGAAGACGCGCCTTCGGTGTGCCAGCCATTATTGTCGCTCTTGACCGAACCGGTCGACAGCGTATCGGCGCTGTTGTTCGCAGGCAAACGTGCCGACGCCATGGAGGGCGCGCGGTTTGCTGTCGCAGACGGCAATGGCTGCGCCATGGCCTCGGTTCTTGTTGCAGGATCGCGGGTTGCGACCGGCGATGGAGCGGAAAGTTCGGCGCGCTGAACAGGCGCAGCAGAGGATGCCGAACGGGCCGCCGATGGCTGGACCGAACCATAGCCGCCATTCGAAGCCGGATAAGGCTGGTTCATGGCCGCATTCTGGTTGCCATAGCCGCCCTGCGGGGCGGCAGCATAACCGCCACCATTCATATCAGCCTGGGGAACGGGGGCCTGACCATAGGCACCGGCACCGTTGCGCTGAGGAATGGACGCGGTCGTCATCTGATCCGTATTGTTACTGGAAAAGAGTCCGCTAAAGCGTGTCGCGTCCGAGCTGCAACCCGTTGCGACGCTTGCCAGCAATGCCGCTGCGAACATCTTTGCGATTGATTTTCCGGTTTTAGGCGAATGACTCATACGCATGACTCGATCTACACTGACGCAAACGCCGCATCGGAATCGATCCGGCTGAACAAACACTTGCAAGGCCCCTCTTCCGAAACGGAAAAACCATGCGTCGATGAGATGATTAAAGCGCGTTAGTGTTACCACGCCGTTAAAACGTTAAGCTCTTCGCATATTTTTTGACAATTCGATAACCATGCCGACCTCAGCGATATCCGGCATAGGGTGCTAATCCGCCGCCAATGCACGGCCCTGCTTGATGTTCACCAGTTGACCGCACCCCTACATCCGCGTCAAACCATGATGGAGGGAGGAACGACGATGATCGACAAGCTGGAATTTTTCATTGCTCTTTCCCGCGCCGAACATTTCGGTCGGGCAGCCGAAGAATGCGGCATTTCGCAGCCGACATTGTCAGCGGCGATCCGCCAGCTTGAGGATCAGTTGGGCGTCGTATTGGTCGTGCGTGGGTCGCGTTATCAAGGACTGACACCGGAAGGACAGCGCGTTCTGGAATGGGCAAGGCGGATCGTCGGCGATGCCCGCACCATGCGCGAAGAGATGCGAGCGGCCCGAAAGGGGCTTGCTGGACATATAAGGATTGCCGTTATCCCAACCGCACTGGCCATGGTGCCGAGGTTGACGGAGCCGTTTCAGACACGTCATCCGGACGTCACCTTTTCGGTCACATCCCGTACTTCACTACAGGTGTTAAGCCAGCTGGAAAATCTCGAGATCGACGCGGGAATCACCTATCTCGACAATGAACCGCTAGGCCGCGTCACAACCGTTCCTCTTTATTCGGAGCGCTATCATCTCATAACTGCGGCCGGAACCCCGCTTGCGGATCGCGAATTCGTGACGTGGAAGGAGGTTTCCGGCCTTCGGCTTTGTCTATTGACTCCAGACATGCAGAACCGCCGCATCATCAATTCGCATATGGCTGAAGCGGGCGTCCAGGCCAAGCCGACGCTTGAATCGAATTCGATGATCGTCTTGTTTTCCCACATAAGAACGGGGCAATGGGCTTCCATCATGCCACGTAACGTAGCGGAATCATTCGGTTTTCCTGAAGAGATCCGGATGATACCGATCTCGGAGCCGGATGCCGAACACCTGGTGGGCTTGGTCGCAACCCACCGGGAGCCGCACACGCCACTCGTTTCAGCGCTTCTTCATGAAGCCAGATCCCGCGCTGCAGCATCGGCTTTCGATAGAAATTTTCTATCATACAACGGGACGTCTTTATTGACCTGAAGGATGCATTCTCGCCATCCTTCCCAAAAGCCAGATTGTAACATGCGTCACTGTCCAGCATTGAGCTGCTTGGTATCGCATGTGCGGCAGAGACAATCCTCTGTTCGTCTGGCGTCGGTTTGGGAGGACTGACCATGAACATTCGAGCGGTTGCCAGCACCGAGGCGAGCCGGATTTCCGAAATCATCGATCACTGTCGCCACTTGGAAGGGCCGATGTTGCCTATCCTGCATCAGGTGCAGGAGGAGTTCGGCTATATTCCCGAAAGTGCCAAGCAGTTGATCGCCTCCGCGCTCAACCTCTCGCGGGCGGAAGTGCATGGTGTCATCACCTTCTATCACGATTTTCGCGATCATCCTGCTGGACGCCACACCTTGAAGCTCTGTCGCGCCGAAGCCTGTCAGTCGATGGGTGGCGACAGGCTCGCCGAACGCGCGAAAGCAAGGCTCGGGCTCGATTGGCACGAGACCGCACCGGACGGCTCGGTCACGCTGGAGCCCGTCTTCTGTCTTGGCCTCTGCGCTTCCGCTCCGGCGGCAATGCTGGATGGCGAGCTTTACGGTCGCGTGGACGAGCACTGTCTGAACGACATCGTGGCGGAGGTCAGCAAATGACCATCACCGTCTTCGTTCCCCGCGATGCGGCAGCACTTGCCGTGGGTGCCGACAAGGTGGCAGCGGCCATTGAGCGCGAGGCCGCCTCCCGCGGACATGATGTCCACATCATCCGCAACGGCTCTCGCGGAATGCTCTGGCTGGAAGTGCTGGTTGAGGTGCGCACCGACGCGGGGCGTGTCGCCTACGGACCGGTCAGGGCGTCGGATGTCCCGTCGCTTTTCGATGCGGGCTTTCTGAATGGCGGCCGGCATCCGCTCGGTCACGGCCTAACGCAGGATATCCCTGTCCTCAAGGGCCAGACACGCCTCACCTTTTCCCGCTGTGGCGTCACCGATCCGCTGTCGCTCGATGACTACCGCCAGTATCAGGGCCTGACCGGCTTGGAAAAGGCAATCAAGATGGCACCTGCGGATATCGTCCGGCAGGTAACGGACAGCGGCCTTCGCGGCCGCGGCGGTGCGGGCTTCCCGACGGGCATCAAATGGAAGACAGTTGCCGACGCTTCCGCCGACCAGAAATACATCGTCTGCAACGCCGATGAAGGCGATAGCGGCACCTTCGCTGACCGTATGATCATGGAAGGCGATCCCTTTGTCCTGATCGAGGGCATGGCGATCGCCGCAATCGCGGTCGGTGCGACCAAGGGCTACATCTACACCCGTTCTGAATATCCGCACGCGATCGCCATTATGGACAAGGCAATCAAGATCGCCCGCGCTGCTGGCATCCTCGGCCCTTCAGTGATGGGCTCGGCTTATGCCTTCGACATGGAAGTGCGCATGGGTGCAGGCGCCTATGTCTGCGGCGAGGAGACCTCTCTACTCAACAGCCTGGAAGGCAAGCGCGGTATCGTTCGCGCCAAGCCGCCGCTTCCCGCGCTTCAGGGCCTGTTCGGCAAGCCGACCGTCGTCAACAACGTCATGTCGCTGGCCTCCATTCCGGTGATTATGGATCGCGGCGCGCAGTTCTATCGTGATTATGGCGTCGGTCGGTCCAATGGCACGATCCCGATTCAACTTGCCGGCAACCTGAAGCATGGCGGCCTGTACGAAACCGCATTCGGCATGACGCTCGGCCAACTCGTCAACGAGATCGGCGGCGGCACCATTTCCGGTCGCGCGGTCAAGGCGGTGCAGGTGGGCGGCCCACTCGGCGCTTATTTCCCGCCATCGCTCTTCGACACTGTCTTCGACTATGAGGCCTTCACTGTCGCTGGTGGCCTGATCGGTCACGCGGGCATTGTCGTTTTCGACGACACCGTCGACATGCTGAAGCAGGCGCGGTTTGCGATGGAATTCTGCGCGGTCGAGAGCTGTGGCAAGTGCACCCCCTGCCGCATCGGTTCGACACGCGGCGTCGAAACCGCCGACAAGATTGCCCTCGGCATCGAGCCCGAGAAGAACCGCCAACTCCTGGCAGATCTGTGCAACACTATGAAGTTCGGCTCGCTCTGCGCGCTGGGCGGCTTCACCCCCTATCCGGTGATGAGCGCGATGACGCACTTCCCGGAGGATTTCGCACCCACCCCACTTGTTGAAGCGGCGGAGTGATACCATGACCCTTGTTCACGAAATCGATTACGGCACCCCGGCTTCCAAATCCACGGACCTGGTAACCCTGACCATTGATGGTCGCGAAATCACCGTCCCTGCGGGCACCTCCATCATGCGCGCCTCCATGGAAGCGGGTATTCAGGTTCCGAAGCTTTGCGCCACCGATATGGTCGACGCATTCGGCTCCTGCCGCCTCTGTCTGGTGGAGGTGGAGGGCCGAAACGGCACCCCCGCCTCCTGCACCACGCCGGTTGCTCCAGGCCTCGTCGTCCACACACAGACGGACCGGTTGAAGCAAATCCGAAAAGGGGTGATGGAACTCTACATCTCCGACCACCCGCTCGACTGCCTGACTTGCGCGGCCAATGGCGATTGTGAATTGCAGCACATGGCGGGCGCAGTTGGGCTCCGCGATGTACGCTACGGCTATGAGGGCGACAACCACGTCAAGGCGCGCTCGACTGATGGCGGCATCAACGTGCAGTGGATGCCGAAGGACGAGTCCAACCCCTACTTCACCTATGATCCATCGAAGTGCATCGTCTGCTCACGTTGCGTCCGCGCCTGCGAGGACGTCCAAGGAACCTTCGCGCTGACCATCGAAGGCCGTGGCTTTGACAGCCGCGTGTCCCCCGGTGCGCATGAAGCTTTCCTCGATTCCGAATGTGTCTCCTGTGGCGCCTGCGTTCAGGCCTGCCCTACGGCGACCTTGACGGAAAAGTCAGTGATCGCCATCGGTCAGCCCGAACACTCCGTCGTGACCACCTGCGCCTATTGCGGCGTCGGCTGTTCCTTCAAGGCTGAGATGCGCGGCGAAGAGTTGGTTCGCATGGTTCCTTGGAAGGATGGCCAGGCCAATCGCGGTCATTCCTGCGTCAAGGGTCGCTTCGCCTATGGCTACGCCAGCCACAAGGACCGCATTCTCAATCCGATGATCCGCGAGAAGATCACCGACCCCTGGCGGGAGGTGACGTGGGAAGAGGCTTACTCCCATGTGGCGTCCGAGTTTCATCGTATCCAGGCACAATATGGCCGTGAGTCAATCGGCGGCATCACCTCCTCGCGCTGCACGAATGAGGAAACCTACCTCGTTCAGAAGCTGATCCGCGCTGGCTTCGGCAACAACAATGTCGATACCTGCGCCCGCGTCTGCCATTCACCGACAGGCTATGGCCTAGGCCAGGCCTTCGGCACGTCCGCCGGTACGCAGAATTTCGACAGCGTCGAGCATTCCGATGTCGTGCTTGTCATTGGCGCCAACCCCACGGACGGCCACCCGGTCTTCGGTTCACGCCTCAAGAAGCGGCTGCGCCAGGGCGCCAAGCTCATCGTCATCGATCCGCGCCGCATTGATCTGGTGCGGACACCACATGTGGAAGCGGCTTTCCATCTGCCGCTGAAGCCCGGCACGAATGTCGCGGTGCTGACCGCACTTGCACATGTCATCGTCACCGAAGGGCTTTTCAACGAAGCCTTCATTCGCGAACGTTGCGACTGGTCCGAATTCGAGGATTGGGCGGCCTTTGTTTCCGAGGAACAGCACAGCCCGGAAGAGACGGAAAAGTTCACCGGCGTTCCGGCAGCGGAACTCCGCGGTGCTGCGCGTCTCTATGCCCGCGGCGGCAATGGCGCGATCTATTACGGTCTTGGCGTCACCGAACACAGCCAAGGCTCGACGACCGTCATGGCAATCGCCAACCTCGCCATGGCGACCGGCAATATCGGTCGTCCGGGCGTTGGCGTGAACCCATTGCGGGGGCAGAACAATGTGCAGGGCTCCTGTGACATGGGTTCGTTCCCGCACGAACTGCCGGGCTATCGTCACATCTCCGATGACGCCACGCGCGAGACCTTCGAGAAGCTTTGGGGCGTGACGCTCAACAACGAGCCGGGCTTGCGTATTCCCAACATGCTGGATGCCGCTGTCGAAGGCTCGTTCAAGGGCATTTACATTCAGGGCGAAGACATTCTGCAGTCCGACCCCGATACCAAGCATGTGTCTGCCGGCCTCGCTGCAATGGAATGCGTTGTGGTGCACGATCTCTTCCTCAATGAGACGGCAAACTATGCGCATGTCTTCCTGCCGGGCTCGACCTTCCTGGAAAAAGACGGCACTTTCACCAATGCCGAACGCCGCATCAACCGCGTGCGCAAGGTGATGAGCCCGAAAAATGGCTATGCCGATTGGGAGGTGACCCAGAAACTTGCTCAGGCGATGGGGCTCGATTGGAACTACACTCATCCATCGCAGATCATGGATGAGATCGCGGCAACGACGCCGAGCTTCGCCAGCGTATCTTACGACTATCTTGAGAAGCACGGCTCGGTTCAGTGGCCTTGCAACGAGAAATTCCCGCAAGGTTCGCCGATCATGCATGTCGACGGTTTCGTCCGTGGCAAGGGCAAGTTCATCCGCACCGAATATGTGGCGACCGACGAGCGCACTGGCTCCCGCTTCCCACTGCTGCTGACGACAGGTCGTATCCTGTCTCAGTACAATGTTGGCGCGCAGACGCGACGGACGGAAAACGTCGTCTGGCACGAGGAGGACCGGCTGGAAATCCATCCGCACGACGCCGAACAGCGTGGCATCAAGGAGGGTGACTGGATCAAGCTTGCCAGCCGCTCGGGCGACACGACGCTTAGGGCGCTGATCACCGATCGGGTTTCGCCGGGCGTGGTCTACACGACGTTCCACCATCCGGACACGCAGGCCAATGTCATCACCACGGACTTCTCGGACTGGGCGACCAATTGCCCGGAATACAAAGTCACGGCCGTTCAGGTCTCGCCGTCCAACGGTCCAACGGAATGGCAGGAGGATTACGAAGAATTTTCCCGCCAGTCGCGCCGAATCGTGGCGAAACTCGACGCGGCGGAATAGGATCGGAGGATGCAGCAGAAACCGAGCCGAACGATCGACGAATGGCGCTTCCGACAGGGGCGAATGGAGACAGGTCACCGCATCGTTCCGGAGGAAGTGCCGGTCGCCTTTTCCTATGGCGGCTCCACCCATGCGGTGATGATGGCAACGCCGACAGACCTCATCGACTTCGCCTATGGTTTTTCGCTGGCGGAGGAAATCGTGACGTCGGCGGAGGATATCCTCGAGGTCGATTTGGTTGAAGCCGGTCGGGGGATCGACGTGCAGATCACGCTGAAAGACTCCACGGCCAATGCGCTGGTGGCGCGCCGGCGGCGCATGGCGGGGCCGGTCGGCTGTGGTCTCTGCGGCATCGAATCGATCGAGCAGGCAACCCGCACCGTTGCGAAGGTGAAGGAGCCATCCGCTCGCCTGATGCCCCGGCAGATCAGCGAAGCCATCCGCCTGCTTGGTGAAGGGCAAAGCCTGAACCGCGAAACGAGGGCAGTCCATGGTGCCGGCTTCTACCGGCCGGACAGCGGCATCGTCGCGGTGCGAGAAGATGTCGGGCGGCACAATGCCTTGGACAAGCTTGCCGGAGCGATCCTTCGCTCCGGGCGACCGGCAGCCGATGGGGTCGTGGTCCTCACCAGCCGCCTCTCCGTTGAAATGGTGCAGAAAACGGCGCTTCTGGGATGCCCCGTTCTCGTTGCGATTTCGGCACCGACGGCGCTTGCCATCGAGACGGCGGAAGAAGCAGGCATCAGCCTGATCGGAATTGCGCGCGGTGATGAATTCGAAGTTTTTACCAGACCGGACCGCCTGGCCTCCGGGGAGAACAGTCATGTCGCTTAGTCATACTGATGAAAAGCTTGTCCGCATGGCGAACCAGATTGCCACATTCTTTACCTCCCAGCCACAGGACGTGCAGGTGGATGGTGTGGCGACCCACATCAACAAGTTCTGGGAACCGCGCATGCGGCGGCGCTTTTTTGAGATGATCGACAATGATGCAGACGGCTTCCTGCCGCTCGTCATTGCCGCCTCGGCTAAGATCAAACGTCCTGACGACCCTACGACGCAGGCAGTCGGCCTTGGATCGGATGCCGCAAGAGGTGCTCCGGGAGGCAAAGGTCCGATCGCCGGGGAGTCTCTGTCGGAACCCAGTGTTCCTTCTTGAGCGGCGTGATCTTCCGCTCATGGCGTGCCTCGTTTGGCACACCCCAACGCGATGAGATCGAAACATCTTTTCGGAAGACCGGTCAACGATCGGCCGGGCCTTCCATTCTTCTCCTCGATGCCCGCTCATCGCGTATGAGTGGATGTACTCGAAGTTATCATGACATTCCAAGAGGGAGGTATTGTCGATGGCAGTTGCAGGCGTAAGCGGAGGAGGCATGGCGGGGGCCGGTCTTCTTGATCGAGAGCGAATTATCGCCAAGCCCGGTTTCAATCGCTGGCTGGTTCCACCAGCGGCACTAGCAATCCATCTGTGCATCGGCATGGCCTACGGCTTCAGCGTGTTCTGGCTCCCGCTGTCCAAAGCCCTTCCGGCAACCGATCCAAGCTGCTCGAGCCTGACTCTCGTCGGCGCTCTCTTCACCACCGCCTGCAATTGGCGCGTCGCTGACCTTGGATGGATCTATACGCTCTTCTTCGTTCTCCTCGGCTGCTCGGCTGCGATCTGGGGCGGCTGGCTGGAGCGGGTCGGCCCGCGCAAAGCCGGCTTCGTCTCCGCCTGCTGCTGGTGCGGCGGCATTCTGGTCGCAGCCCTTGGCGTCTTGACCCATCAGTTGTGGTTGATGTGGCTCGGTGCTGGCGTGATTGGCGGCGTGGGTCTTGGCCTCGGTTACATCTCTCCCGTCTCAACGCTGATCAAGTGGTTCCCCGACCGGCGCGGCATGGCGACCGGCATGGCGATCATGGGTTTCGGCGGTGGCGCGATGATTGGTGCACCGCTTGCCAACCTGCTGATGGGCTATTTCAAGACCGATGCCACGGTCGGCGTCTGGCAGACCTTCGTCGTCATGGCGCTGATCTATTTCGTCTTCATGATGGCAGGTGCCTTCGGTTATCGTATTCCCCCGGCTGGCTGGCGCCCTGAAGGCTGGACGCCACCTGCGGCCAAAAGTGCGATGATCACCACCCGGCATGTGCATTTGCGTGACGCGCACAAAACCAAGCAGTTCTGGTTGATCTGGGCGGTTCTCTGCCTCAACGTTTCCGCCGGCATCGGTGTCATCGGCATGGCCTCGCCGATGCTGCAGGAAATCTTCGCTGGCTCTTTGATCGGTCAGCCAGGCGTTGCCTTTGCCGATCTCGATGCCGCGCAAAAGGCGCAGATCGCCGCCATCGCCGCAGGCTTTACCGGGCTTCTGTCACTGTTCAACATTGGCGGCCGCTTCTTCTGGGCCTCCATGTCCGACAAGATCGGCAGAAAGAACACATACTTCTGCTTCTTCATTCTCGGCATCATTCTTTATGCGCTGGCACCGACACTCGCTCTGATGGGCTCCAAGGCTCTCTTCGTCCTCGCCTTCGGCATCATCCTGTCCATGTATGGCGGCGGTTTCGCCACTATTCCGGCCTATCTTGCCGACATCTTCGGCACGCAGTTCGTCGGCGCCATCCACGGTCGTCTGCTGACGGCCTGGGCAACGGCTGGCATCGTTGGTCCGGTCGTGGTCAACTATATCCGTGAGGCGCAGATCGCCGCCGGTGTGGCACCCGGTCCGGCACTCTACACCAGCACGATGTATATTCTCGCGGGTATGCTGGCGCTTGGCCTCATCGCCAACGCCTTCGTCAAACCACTCTCCGACAAGTGGTTCATGTCGGATGAGGAAGTCGCCTCGCTCCAGGCCAAGACCGCTGCCGCCAATGCCGGCCCGACTGGTTCCTTCGGCATCGGCAAGGGCGGTTTCGATGGCAAGGCCGCTCTCGCCTGGGCCGCTGTCGGCCTTCCGCTCCTGTGGGGCGTTTGGGTGACGCTGAAGAGTAGCTTCGCGCTCTTTGGATAAATTTGCCGAAGGTCGTCAAAAACAATCAAGAGCCGGCGCAAGTCGGCTCTTTTTGTTGGCGAAGCCCAACGCCGATCTAAAGATAGGTCGCGATGTGGGATTCGATCGGCAGATAGGGCGTCTCGAAGAGCTCTTCGCGCTCGAAGCGGCTGCCGGTTTTAGAGAAACGGGTCATCACGCAGCGACCATCTTCCAGAATAATCGGCGCAATCATCATGCCGCCGGACACGATTTGCTCGGTGAAGAAGCGCGGCATGGCGGAAAAGGCAGCGGTGGATACAATACGGTCGAAGGTGCCCTCGCCGACGAGACCGTTGGAGCCATCGGCCTGACGGATCACCACATTGCGGATACTGAGATCATCCATTCGGTTCTGCGCCGCTTGAACAAGCGTCTTGTAGCGCTCGACCGAGAGCACGCGCTCGGCTCTCCTCCCAAGCACGGCTGTCATGAAGCCGCTGCCGGTGCCGATCTCAAGCACACGCTGGCCGGGCTTGACCTGAAGGCGGGCGATAATCTTGACTGCCATGTCGGCGCCCTCCATGAAGGCTCCGCAGTCGATAGGGATCGTGCGGCTGGAATAAGCGTCCGCCGCAAGCGGTGCCGGTACGAAGAGAGAGCGCGGTGTTTGCTCGACCGCAGTCAGAAGATCGAGATCGGAAATGCCTTCAGCCCGCAGCCTCAAGACGAGAGCGGCAAAGCCTTCTTTCTCCACCATGGGGGATTTCAATCGTTCACTCCGAATCCAAGTGCCTTGGCGATCCGATCCTTGACCGAGTAGTCGGTGAGGTCAAGCTTGAGCGGCGTCACCGAAATCTTGTTGTGCTTGACCGCATGGATGTCAGTCCCATCCATGAAAGTACCGAGACGCTCGCCGAAGCGCAGCCAGTAGTAAGGAAGACCGCGGCCATCCTGACGCTGCTCGACTGTCAGCCCGAAGTCGAGCTTGCCCTGCCCCGTAACGGACACGCCCTGCACGTCTTTCGGTGCGCAATTGGGAAAGTTGAGATTGAGAAATGTGCCATCCGGCAGGTCGATCTCGCTCAACTTGCGAATAAGATCCGGCGCATAGGTTTCGGCCACCTCCCAGGGAACGACCCGCTCGGCATGGCCCGTATAGGCGAAGGCTTGACTGAGCGCGAAGGAGCGCACGCCCTGCAGCGTGCCTTCGATAGCGCCAGCAATCGTGCCGGAATAGGTCACGTCATCGGCCATGTTGGCACCGGAATTGACACCCGAGAGCACAAGATCCGGCTTTCCGGGCAGGACCTCTCGAATGCCCATAATGACGCAATCGGTCGGCGTGCCGCGCAACGCGTAGTGCTTGTCGGAAATTTTGCGCAGACGAAGCGGCTCGGAAAGAGTCAGCGAGTGTGCAAGACCGCTCTGGTCCGTCTCCGGCGCGACGATCCAGACATCGTCGGAGAGCGTGCGGGCGATGCGTTCAAGCGCAGCCAGCCCTTCGGCATGAATGCCATCATCATTTGTCAGCAAAATCCGCATGATCGTCTCCCTATCGCTCCATTCTACAGCGCATAGCGCCCGTCTCTGCTCAACCGGATGCCTGGCTGGACAAATGCTCTCCTCCCGGGCAGAGCTGACTTGCTCCCGCGCCGCAGACGCAGGAGCAGATATCCACGGCTCAGGCTGCCTTTTCGATCCGCTTCAAGCCACCCATGTAAGGCAGCAAGACGTCGGGAATGGTCACCGAGCCATCGTCGTTGAGATAGTTTTCCAGAACTGCAATCAGGCAACGTCCGACGGCAGTGCCCGAACCGTTCAGCGTGTGAACGAATTTCGTGGCCTTCTCGCCCTTGCCGCGATAGCGCGCATCCATGCGCCGTGCCTGGAAATCGCCGCAGACGGAGCAGGACGAGATTTCTCGGTAAGTGTTCTGGCCTGGAAGCCAGACTTCGAGGTCATAGGTCTTGCGCGCGCCAAAGCCCATGTCTCCCGTGCAGAGCGTCATGGTGCGGAAATGCAGACCGAGGCGCTTCAGCACCTCTTCTGCGCAGGCCGTCATGCGCTCATGCTCGGCAATGGAGCTTTCCGCGTCGGTGATCGAGACAAGTTCGCATTTCCAGAACTGGTGCTGGCGCAACATGCCGCGTGTATCGCGACCGGCAGAGCCTGCTTCCGAACGGAAAGAAGGAGTCAGCGCCGTGAAACGAAGCGGCAGCTTCTCCTGCTCGAGGATTTCTCCACTCACCAGATTGGTGAGCGTCACTTCTGCCGTCGGGATCAGATATCGTCCATCCGTCGTCTTGAACAGATCTTCTTCGAACTTCGGAAGATTGCCCGTGCCATACAGCGTTTCGGCGCGCACCATCAGCGGCGAGGACACTTCCGTATAGCCGTGCTCGCTGGTGTGCAGGTCAATCATGAACTGGCCGAGCGCGCGTTCCAACCGGGCGATCTGGCTGGTCAGCACCGTGAAGCGCGAACCGGACAGCTTGGCGGCGCGATCGAAATCCATGTAACCGAGCGCTTCGCCGATTTCGAAATGCTCCTTGGCTTCGTGGTTCCAGCCAGGCTTCTGGCCGACGACACGGGTCACGACATTATCGTTCTCATCCTTGCCGACCGGCACATCGTCCAGCGGAATATTGGGAATGCGCGACAGGGCATCGTTAAGCTGGCTGGTAACCTGACGGTCCTCCTCCTCCAGCTTCGGCATACTGTCCTTGATGTCCGCAACCTCGGCCTTCAGCTTCTCCGCCAGCTCAGCATTCTTCTGCGCCATCGCTGCACCGATTTCCTTGGAGGCGGTGTTTCGGCGGGACTGCATGTCCTGGAGGGTCTGGATCACGGAGCGGCGCTTCTCGTCGAGCGCAATCAGGCTCGCGGACTGAGGTTCGGCTCCGCGCTTGGCCAGCGCCGCATCGAAAGCTTCAGGGTTTTCGCGTATCCATTTAATATCGTGCATCGTGGTTCCAGACCGTGGTTTTACGTCTTTGCTTGTTGAAAAACAAAACGCCGGGACAAATGACCCGGCGTCTGAAGAAAGAATTCAAGAAGCCGTCACGCCTCTTCGGGACCGTCAAGCTCCCGGCCAGCGTTTTCGGCAGCGCGCTTCTTCTCCACGAGTCGAGCCATATAGATGGAAACCTCGTAGAGAAGGATCGCTGGCAAGGCAAGACCGATCTGGGACATCGGATCGGGTGGCGTCAGAACGGCCGCCACGATGAAGGCAGCCACGATCGCGAATTTGCGTTTCTCTCTCAACCAGTCGCTGGTCAGCAATCCGACACGCGCCAGAAGCGTGGTCACGACCGGCAGCTGAAACACGAGCCCGAAAGACAGAACCAGCGTCATGATCAGGCTGAGATATTCCGACACTTTCGGCATCAGAGAGATTGCCACCTCGCCGTTTTCCGGCAACTGCTGCATGGCGAGGAAGAACCACATGACCATGGGCGTAAAGAAGAAATAGACGAGCGCGCCGCCGAGCAGAAACAGCAGGGGCGATGCGATCAGGAATGGCAGGAAGGCAGCGCGCTCATTCTTGTAGAGACCTGGCGCAACGAATTTGTAGAGCTGCGACGCCACCACAGGAAAGGAGATGACCATGGCGCCGAACATGGCAACCTTGATCTGCGTAAAGAAGAATTCCTGGGGGGCCGTATAGATCAGCGAGGATTTGGCGACGTCCAGTCCCGCCCAGATCACCGCCCATTTGTAGGGGATGACGAGAAGGTTGAACAAGTGCTTGGCCATGGCGAAGCAGGCCAGAAAGGCCACGAAAAATGCCCCGAGCGACCAGATCAGCCGCGTGCGCAGTTCCATGAGGTGTTCGATAAGCGGCTGCGGCTTATCCTCGATATCCTCACTCATGCTTCATCCTTCTTGGCCTTGGCCGTTCTTGCTCTCTTTGCAGGCTCAGCAGCAACGGTGACATCGGGCTTGTTGCGCGCCACCTTTGGCTTAGGCGCTCCGGCCAATGCGACTGTCTTGTCCGCGGCCTTTGCTGACCTCTGTTTTGCAGCTTTGGCCGCGACGTCTGTCAGCGCAGGGGAAATTGCAGGCTCAGCCTCCATTTCAGTGACGGACGAAACCTTAGGCTTCTTCGCATCGGCCTTGGCCGAGATCGTACGCGGCGCGCGTTTCGGCTTTGCGGCCACCGCCTCGGCTTCCACTTCCTGCGTGGTTTTCACGGCAGGCTTGCGGCTGCGCTTCGGCTTCTCGGCAACCTGTTCTGCGACCGGCGTTGCTTGCGCAACAACCGGCGCCGGAGCCGCCGGGGCGGCAACGATCGGTGCAGGTGTCAAAGCAGGCGGCGGCGCGTAGGGCAACTTCATCTCCGGCTCGGACAGGCTGACATCCGGCGCATCGACGGGGGCGCTGGTTGCCGGTCTAGTGGGCGTTGCTGCCTTTTGCAGATCGGAGCGGATATCATTACCAAGCTGACGCAGCGGGTTCATCGCATCGCGCAGGGAGTTGGTCGGGTTGAGATTGCGGACATCGGCGATCGTCTGGCGCACGTCGTCCATGTCGGCCTCTTTCATGGCCTCATCGAATTGCGCGCGAAAATCACCCGCCATCTTGCGGAAGCCGGCCATCGTCTTGCCGAAGGCACGGATCATGGGCGGCAAGTCTTTCGGGCCAACAACCACGATCAATACGATCGCAATCACCAGCAGCTCGCTCCAGCCGATATCAAACATCAAAAAGCTCCCGACACGCGCAACAACGCGCCATGATCCTCAAGGCCCGAAGACCAGGGTGAAGACGGTCTCGCCCCACCCCGGATCAATTACTTGATCTCGTCAGCCTTGTGATCGACCGTCTTGGCATTGACATTGGTGTCGGCAGGCGGCGGCGTAGCGTCGTCGTCGGACATGCCCTTCTTGAAGCTCTTGATGCCCTTGGCAACATCGCCCATCAATTCGGGAATCTTGCCCCGGCCGAACAGAACCAGCACGATCACCAGAACGATCAGCCAGTGCCAAACACTAAAAGAACCCATCACGCAAACTCCCTGAATTTTGCTTTGAACCGATGTAAGCCGTTTGAATGGCTTTTTCAAACAACAAAATGGCTATTCAACAAAGTAAGCGGATCGCAATTGCTGTGATACAGCAGCACATCGACACATCTGCGTGATCGCTATGCTGTTGCAACAAAATCAATCATCTGCATCGCCACCGCGGGGTGCGAGCAGTCCAAGTTCCTCTAGATCGAGCTGCGTGATCGGGTCCTCGTCCTCGGTCAATTCGTCGCTCATCGATGGCACGGGAATGCCAAAATTCGGCGGAATGCGGCCAGACAGCAACCCCGCCCCCTTGAGTTCATCGAGGCCCGGCAGGTCGCGCAACTCCTCAAGTCCGAAGTGATCCAGAAACTCGACCGTCGTTCCCATGGTCACCGGCCGTCCAGGGGTACGGCGACGGCCTCGAAAGCGCACCCATCCTGCCTCCATCAGCACATCCAGCGTGCCTCGTGAAGTCTGAACACCGCGTATGTCCTCGATCTCAGCGCGCGTGACAGGCTGGTGATAGGCGATGATAGCCAAGACTTCCAAGGCGGCACGGGAGAGCTTCTTCGGTTCCTTTTCGTCGACATGGATGACAAAGGAAAGATCGCCCGCCGTGCGGAAGGCCCAGTTGCCGCCCACCTGCACCAGATTGACGCCGCGTGTCGCGTAGACTTGCTTCAGCCGGTTCATCAAAGGCGGGACATCGATACCACGCGGGATGCGTTCAGCAATGAACGCTTCCGATACAGGCTGCGCCGAGGCAAAGACCAGCGCCTCGGCAATACGCTCTGCCTCAATTTCGAGGCGCTGCGCCACGGTGGCGACCCCGCCCTCCGCGACGTCATCGGCAACGTCGTCCTGCATATCCACATCATTCGACATCATCGGCCCTTTCAGAACGGTCCCGCGCTCTACCCGAGCCTTTGCGCATGAAAATCGGCTGGAACGCTCCGTCCTGACGAATCTCCAGCGAGCCTTCGCGGACCAGTTCCAGCGACGCTGCAAAGGCACTGGCAATGGCAGTCGCGCGCATCGAAGGATCAGGAACATATTGCAGGAGATACCGGTCGAGCTCCGTCCATTCGCCGATCTCACCCAGTATCGAGGTGAGCAATTCACGGGCCTCCACCAGCGACCAGACCTGGCGTTTCTCGATCGTCACCTGCGTGATCGCCTGGCGCTGGCGAAGCGTCGCATAGGCGCTCAGCAGGTCGTAAAGGCTAGCCTCGAATGCGGAGCGACTACGATGGGGAATATGCTCCGGCGCACCACGGGCGAAGATATCGCGGCCGAGCTGATTGCGGTTCACCAGCCTCTCGGCGGCGTCGCGCATGGCTTCCAGACGTTTGAGCCGGAAGGCCAAGGTCGCGGCCATTTCCTCGCCTGTCGGGCCATCATCCTTGCTCTGTTGCGGGATCAGCAACTTGGATTTGAGAAAGGCCAGCCAAGCGGCCATGACCAGATAATCGGCGGCGAGCTCGATACGAACCCGGCGCGCGGTTTCGACGAATTGTAGGTATTGTTCCGCCAGCGCCAGAACCGAAATTCGGGACAAATCGACCTTCTGGACGCGGGCGAGATGCAGCAACAGATCGAGCGGGCCTTCGAAGCCCGCCACGTCGATCATCAATGCCGCCTCGCCCGTCGCACGCTCCGGCATCACATCCTGCCAGAGCTTGTCCATCGGCGTGCTGCCGCGTGATTTCTCTGCTGCCATCGTCTCGTCAGCCGGACCTTTCGCTGGCGCTCTGCCCGGCGACCGGATCAGGCAACCGCCAGCATGGCGTTGAATTCGTCTCTCAAACGCGCCTCGTCGGCACCGTCTGCAGCGGGGAATCCCTCTTCGACGGCCTTGGCGCGCTCCAGTGACCGGCCGGAAAGAACAGGAACTTCCCTCACGACCTCAAGCATTTCACTCATCACACCGTTGCAATGCAAGACTATATCGCAACCGCCCGCAACAATATTGGCGGCGCGTTCTCCGAGCGTCCCCTTCAAGGCATTCATCGAACTATCATCTGACATCAGCAGCCCGTCGAAACCGATACGGCCACGAATGATCTCGTCGATCACTTTGCGGGACGTCGTGGCTGGACGCTCAGGATCGATCGCATTGAAAACAAGATGCGCGCTCATACCCATCAGTTCCTTGTTCAACGCACGAAACGGCACGAAATCATGGGCATCAAGGTCATCCAGCGGAACATCCACCACCGGTAGTTCATGATGCGAATCCACCATTCCACGTCCATGGCCTGGAATATGCTTCATCACCGGTAGCATTCCACCGGCCTTCAGGCCATCAGCGGCCGCCTGCCCCATTTCCGAAACCAGCTTCGGGTCAAAGCCGTAAGCGCGGTTGCCAATGACGTTGCTCGCGCCTTCGACCGGCACATCCAGAACGGGCAGGCAATCCACGTTGATGCCGAACCGCATGAGATCGAAGGCGTGCAGGCGAGACATCAGCCAGGCCGCCCGCAGACCCTGCTCTCGGTCGCGCAGATAGATCGCGCCCAACGCCTGCGCGTTCGGGTAGGACTGAAGGATCGGCGGGCGGATCCGCTGAACGCGCCCGCCCTCCTGATCGATCAGGACCGGCGCATTCGGGCGACCGACCGCATCGCGCATGGAAGCCACAAGATCGGTGATCTGCTGAGCCTCACCAATATTACGGCCGAAGAGAATGAAACCCCAGGGCTGCTCCGCCTTGTAGAGGGCAATCTCTTCTTGTGTCAGCGCCAAGCCGCTACAGCCGAGGATCATAGCTTTCGATTCAGTCATGGACTTGGTCCTTTGGGGTATGTCGGATGCAACGCGCTACCGTCTATAAAAAAAGCCGGGACGGTGAGACCATCCCGGCTTTCCTGTTTAACTGTTCAGATCAGCGGGCGATGAGGCAGCTGCCGCCGGCAGAGCGGAAACGTTCGCACAATGCCGCCGCCTCGTTCTTGTCGCCAGCGGGAATACGAACACGGTAGAACGTGCCCTTCCCGGCGATTTCCGCAGCCTTAATGTCCACACCGCGGCCACCAATGACAGAGCCGAACTTGGCCGACATGTTCTGATAGGACTTCTGCGCTTCCGCCTGACTCGGCAGAGATGCGATCTGGATGTAGTAGCCACCCGAAGACGGCGTGCTGGTTGCAGCTGCAGTCGCGGCAGCCGGAGCCGACGCCGTCTGCTGAGCCGGTGCGGCCGGGCGAACATTGCCCTGATTGGTCACGGTAGCGACGACATTAGCTGGCTGGCTCGACGGACGGGCCGCTGGAAGCGGTGCCGCCGTCTGGGTCGGCTGCGCCGCGGCGGGTGCCGTGCGAGCCGCCGTCTGCGATGCTTGCGCAGGCTCAGGCGTTACTGGAACGCGGGACGTCGCGAGCACAGATGGGGCCTTTTCCGTCGTTGCAGGCGCCGCCAGTTCCTCGACCTTATCCTGCGTCGGCGTTCCCGCTGCAGGCGCTGGCGCTTCCTGCGTGACAAGCGTGCCATCGGGCTTGACGATCATGGTGCGCACCTTACGAGGCGAAACATTGACGCCAGATTGACCGTTATGGTCAGCCGCCTGTGCATTCTCTCCACGAGAAAGCAGACGCGGATCTTCCGTCTCACCAACCGGTGTGGATGTCGCGCCCTGCATCTGGTCGGCTTCGTCTTCCATCGGAAGCTGCTCAGGGATCAGCGTGCGCTGCACGACATCGACAGGCTCTTCGTTAGTGGAAATCAGCGATGGCTGTTTGGGATCGGACGGTGCGGCACCGGCAACGCGGTCATAAACTGCCTTGTCCTGGTTCGGTACGACGCGACCACCGGGGTTTTCCGGCACGACCTTCGTCGGTTCACTGTCGGCGGAGATAATCACCGGCGCGCCATTCGATCCCATGTGGGAAGAACCACCACCGATCAGCGCATAGGTGCCGCCGCCGACCAGCAGAAGACCAACAGCCGCTGCCATTGGAACGAACCAGCGGCGTGCACCGCCTTCGCGCTCATCATCGGCATAGCGAACCTGCTGCTCTGGAGCGGCATCGTCGCGCGTCTGCGAACCGAAGCGGCCTTCTGCCGCTTCCTGCATGCTGCGGCGGAAGTCCTGTTCCAGCGCACGCTCGAACTCGTCCACCTCTTCCTGTGTCGGCTGAGGCTGCGCCTGACGGGGCGCTGCATTCTTTTGACGATCAAGTCCGCCTGAAGCGGGTGACGAAAAGAGCGAGGCGAGCTCGGTGTCGAGATCGAGATCTTCTTCCTGGCGGCGTGCAACCGGCTTCGGCTCGAAAACGCCAACCGGCAGTTCTGGAACATCCAACTCGGTGATGGCTTCGGGCGCATCCTCCGTCTCGCCGATCTGGCTTGGGTCGAAAGGCAGGCTCTCGAGAGACGCTTGGGGCGCAACCGGCGCCGGAGCTGCCGGGCGACGTTCTTCATAGCGCGCACGCTCGACGACAGGCTGAGGCTGTGGCTGCGGGCGGGGAGCGACAGAAGCCACAGCGGCAATCGGTGCCGGGGCTGGCTTCGGCTGCACGACCGGTGCCGACTTTGCAACCGGCGCAGGCTGAGTGACGGGTGCAGGTGCTACATCAATGTTGGCGATCTCGGAGAGGTCGATATCAAAATCGATATCTTCGAGAGCCAGCTCGAAGTCGGAGTCGTTAAAAGCATCGAAGTCATCTGCAGCTGAGGGAGCGGCAACCGGGGCCGGAGTCGGAGCCGCAGCGCGAGGCGCTGGCGCAACCGGTGCCGATACACGCGGGGCTGGGGTCACAGGAGCAGCAGCGACCGGAGCGGAAGCGGCAGGAACCGAGACGATCGGCTGTGGTGCGACTGGTCTTGGCGCAGCAACCGGCGTTTCGAACACAGGCTCTGCGCGAACGGGTGCAGGCGCCGGCTTGGAGGGCTGCACCTTGCTGACGGGCTCGACCGCTGGCAGGACCGGGGCGGCCGTTACGACGGGTTCCATTCTCGCGACTGGAGCAGCAGCATCGACGCTCTTGTTGCTGATCTCATAGCGCGCAACGTCATAGATGAGCTCATCCATGGCGGACATCTTCTGCCCTGCGAGCACGTTGGCGCTCGATTGCAGGGCGACAGGCGCCGCGGCTTCGACCGCGGGGATCGCCACTGGAGCAGGCTGCGGCTGAGCCTTCGGAGCGACAGGCGTCGCACGCGTCGTGCCGAAATTGGCAAGCGGCAACCGCAGGCTGGAGAAATCGAGGGAGGACTTGCGCAGAGACGGTGCATTCGGCTGCAGAGACGCCGGTGCTTCATCGGCAACCGACATTTCCAGTTCGCTGGCGAGATCGATCGCGGTCTCGCCGGATGTCTCGGCCATCCGTTCCCAATCCGGCTGCTGGACAGGGGCTGGCTGCGGCGGAGTAACCGGCTGCTGCATCTGGACCGGCTGTTCGTAAGCGCGGGGCTCCGGCACCGGAGCGGCCGGGATAGAAGCCGTGGCAACAGCTTCTGGTACAGCGGCTGGGGAAGGTTCGTACTGCTCTGGGGCCTGATCGCGATGATTGACATCAAACACGGCAGCGACCGAATGCGGATCGTCGCTGAAATCGTCTCTCAGATCGGCACGCGGCGTTGGCGCAGCGTGCTCGGCCACCAGATACTCTTCACGGCTCGCAGGGACCTGCTGTGCAACCGTCTCAAGCTCAGGCTCGCGGCGCGAGAATACCGATTCCACCCGCTGCATGAACTCATTGACCGGAACGGACGCACGAACGTCGTTGGCGGGATCGAGTGCGATAGGCTCGTGGCGCGGCGCGTCATAGACGGCGAACTCGCGCAACAGCTCATCTTCGAGGTTGAATTCCGGCTCCCGGCGCGTGGCAGGCGACGCAGCGTTCTGCGCAGCCGGGGGAGCAACGTGGGGAGGACGATCCTCTTGCGCGACGAGTTGCGCCAATTGAGCCAGGGGATCGTTGTCAGCGAATTCCTGCGACCGAGAGTCTCGGTTATACGCGACATTTTTTTCGACCATTACGTGTTCCACCATCTACGCATCACAGCACTTGCCAGCGTATTGTGAGCAAATAATGGTGAGGGATGTCATCGCATCTCGTCAGGCGCGTCCGCTCCCAAAAGCGTCAATCCGGACTTCAGCACATTTGCGACAGCACTCACCAGCCCTAGTCTGGCAACGCTCAATTCTCGGTTTTTATCGTTAACAAAACGTAATTCCGGCTGATCTTTACCTTTGTTCCAGTGTCCGTGGAAGGAACTGGCCAAATCATAGAGGTAAAAAGCCAAGCGATGCGGCTCATGATTCTGTGCCGCAGACTCGATCAGACGCGGATATTCCGCCAGTTTCGCGATCAGCTGCAACTCATTGACATCGTTAATCAAAACCGATCCGGACGAGAGAGTGGAGGCATCCACATCCAGCTCCGGAAACGCCTCATGCGCCTGCCGGAACACCGACTTGCAACGGGCATGAGCATATTGCACATAAAATACGGGATTGTCTTTAGATTGCTCGGTCACCTTGGCGAAATCGAAGTCCAGTGGCTCCGAATTCTTCCGGTAGAGCATCATGAATCGCACCGGATCGCGTCCGACCTCGTCGACGACGTCCCGCAATGTGACAAAATCACCTGAGCGTTTCGACATCTTGACCGGTTCGCCATCACGGAAAAGTTTGACCAGCTGGCACAAAAGCACGGTCAGTTTAGCTTTGCCTTCCGAGACGGCGCGCGCAACGGCCTCCAGACGCTTGACGTAACCGCCATGGTCGGCGCCAAGAACATAGATCATCTCGGAGAAGCCACGATCGTACTTGTCCTTGAAATAAGCGACGTCAGCCGCAAAATAGGTATATGTGCCGTCCGACTTCATCAGGGGACGGTCCATATCGTCACCGACTTCAGTCGAGCGGAAAAGCGTCTGCTCGCGGTCTTCCCAATCTTCGGAAACCTCGCCCTTTGGTGGCGGCAGCGTGCCCTTGTAGACGTGACCCTTGAAGGTGAGGTCGTTGATAGCGGACAGAATCGGACCGGCATTGCCAGCGTGCAGGGCGCGCTCGGAGTAGAACACATCATGCTTGACGTTCAATGCCGCGAGATCCTCACGGATCATCGCCATCATCGCATCGATTGCCTTGTCCTTGACGATCGGCAACCACTGCTCTTCCGGCATAGCGCGCAGCTTGATGCCGAATTCATCGGCCAGCGCCTGACCGACAGGAACGAGATAGTCGCCCGGATAAAGGCCAGGAGGAATGGTGCCGACATCTTCACCCAGCGCTTCGCGATAACGCAGGAACACGGACTTCGCCAGCACGTCGATCTGCGAACCGGCATCGTTGATGTAGTATTCCTTGGTCACGTCGTATCCGGCAAAGGCCAGCACATTCGCAAGCGTATCGCCAACGACGGCGCCACGGCAGTGTCCGACATGCATCGGACCTGTGGGATTGGCGGACACATATTCGACGTTGATCTTCTTGCCGGTACCAACCGAGGACCGGCCAAAATCCAGACCTTGCGAAATCATTCCGGCCAGAAGACGTTGCCAGTAGCCGACGGAGACGCGGATGTTGATAAAACCGGGGCCTGCGACATTGACGCTATCGACGTCCGCATCCTGCTCAAGGGCTGGAACGATGAGCTCAGCCAGCGCCCGCGGATTGGTCCCGAGCGGCTTTGCCAGCACCATTGCGGCGTTGGTTGCGACGTCGCCATGGCTTGGATCGCGCGGCGATTCCACGGTGATACGGCCAAAATCGACAGCATCGCGATTGGCTTTGACGAGATCGATCGTCTCGAGAGGCTTTTTTGATTCGTGCGTCAAAATCGGCAAAAAGGTTCATGGTCATCTACCTGCGCGAAGGGCTTTCAGTCATCCGGATATCGGCTTCGCAGTTGCGCGCTGCCTATCGCAAATTAGGTGTATGGTCAAACAGCCGCTGGTGCGTCCTCAAGGCGTAGCTGTCTGTCATGCCAGCCAGATAATCGCCCACATGGCGGGCTCTGGCCGCTTCCGTCATGCCGGGAATGCTGTCCACCCAGTAGTGGCTCTGCATCTCGGCTGGCGTTTCCATATAGCGGTGGAAAAGATCGGTGACGATCTGGGTCGCGCCTGCGCGGATACGCATGATGTCAGGGTGGCGGTAGATATGCGCAAAGAGCAGCTTCTTGATCTGCTTGTCGGTCTCAGCCATAGCCGGCGAGAAAGTCGCGATCGTGCGGTCCGCGGCACGGATGTCGGCAGCACTCTTCGGCTTCAAAACGCCAAGATTTTGTTGCGCAACGCCAATCACATCTTCAACCATTCGCGTAATCTGACGGCGCATGATTTCATGCGCAAAGCGCTCGTCGTCCAGCGACGGATATTTCGCCCGAACCTCAGCCATCAGACCAGAGAGGAACGGCACTTCCTCCAGCATATCGAAGGTTAGATAACCGGCACGCAGGCCGTCATCGATGTCGTGCGTATTATAGGCAATGTCATCGGCAATGGCGGCGACCTGCGCCTCCAGACTGGCAAAAGTGCCGATCTCCAGATCCTGGAGCTGGCAATAGTCGAGGATCGGCAGCGGCACCGGACCATGCGTCCCCTTACCCGCAGCATTCAACAGCGGGCCATTATGCTTCACCAGACCCTCAAGTGTTTCCCAGGTCAGGTTGATGCCATCATATTCGGCGTAGCGGCGCTCAAGCTTTGTAACGATGCGCAGCGACTGGGCGTTGTGATCGAAACCGCCATAGGGTTTCAGCACCGCATCCAGCGCATCTTCGCCGGTGTGACCGAAGGGCGTGTGGCCGAAGTCGTGCACCAGGGCGACGCCCTCTGCCAGATCCTCATCGAGTTTCAAGGCACGGGCGAGCGCGCGGGCAATCTGCGCCACTTCGATCGTGTGGGTCAGACGCGTGCGGTAATGATCGCCATCCGGGCTGATGAACACCTGCGTCTTGTGCTTAAGGCGCCTGAAGGCCGTGGTGTGTACGATACGGTCACGATCGCGCTGGAACTCGGAGCGCGTCAGGCTGGAGTCCTCGGGAAACAGGCGTCCGCGCGTCGTCCATGGATCGGCGGCATAGACCGCTCTTTCTCCGCTACCAAAACCCAACGCGCGCTGATCGATAATCATCTCTGTCCTGCCATCGGCCCATTGACCTTTTACATTCCCCTTCATACCTATCGCGAAGGTTGCCGCAAAGCGCGTTTACGGGCGGTAACGCTATAGACGGTGAATTTGACTGGTTTATAATCGGTCTTACACAGAACTTTGCTCGCCGGTTCTTGACCCCGGTTGGAGAAACGACATGACCACAGACGTTACACTCTCTGAATCTGCCGCAAAACGAATCGCCCAGATCGTCTCTGCCGAGGCTGGCAAGCAGGCGCTTCGCGTCTCCGTCGAGGGCGGCGGCTGTTCCGGATTTTCCTACAAGTTCGACCTGGATGGCGCACCCACCGACGACGATATCGTCATATCCCGCGGAGATGCCAAAGTGCTCATCGACAGCATGTCGCTCGTCTATATGGCAGGCTCCGAAATCGATTTCGTCGACAATCTTCTCGGCCAGTCTTTCCAGATCAAGAACCCGAACGCGGTTGCCAGTTGCGGTTGCGGGACCAGCTTTTCGATTTAAAGCTTGCTGTTGAAACTGTGAAAACCGGTGGCTTTCGCCGCCTCATCGGGTAAAACAGGGTCCGAACGGAATGGAACCTGCGATGAAGATTGCCACCTGGAACATCAACGGCGTCAAGGCGCGCATCGAAAACCTTTGCGAATGGCTGAAGGATTCGAGCCCGGATATCGCCTGCCTTCAGGAAATCAAATCCGTCGATGAAAACTTTCCGCGTCTGGAGATCGAAGCACTCGGCTACCACGTAGAAACCCACGGCCAGAAGGGCTTCAACGGCGTTGCACTTCTTTCCAAGATGCGCCCCGATGAGGTCAATCGCGGTCTGCCGGGTGACGACGGCGATGAACAGGCGCGCTTTATCGAAGGCGTTTTTTCCGTCCAGGGCGGTGTCATCCGGGTCTGTTCGCTCTATCTGCCAAACGGCAACCCGCCGGATGATCCGGTGAAGTATCCTTATAAGTTGGCATGGATGGAGAGACTTCGCCGCTTTGCCGAAGACCGGCTGCAACTGGAAGAACCGTTGATCCTGGCCGGCGACTACAATGTCATCCCCGAGCCTTTCGACTGCCACGACCCGCGTGTCTGGGCAGGCGACGCCTTGTTCCTGCCGCGGACGCGCGCTGCTTTCAGACGGCTCGAAAATCTTGGCCTTACCGATGCCACCCGCGCAACCTCCGACGAGGCGGGACTTTACACCTTCTGGGACTATCAGGCAGGCGCCTGGCAAAAGAACAACGGTATTCGCATCGACCACCTGATGCTGTCATCGGAAGCGGCGGACAGGCTGCATTCCGTCTCCATCGAAAAACATGTCCGCGCCTGGGAAAAGCCATCCGACCACGTGCCGGTCTCAGGCTATTTTGATTTTCAGCCGGCCTGAGATCGTGGCCCATGAAATGCGATGAGGCCGGACGAGATCATTGCTCGCCCGGCGACTTGTCCGATTCATATTCGATTTTGGGCTATGGTCAGAATTCTTCCCACTCGCTCTTCATGGCAACCGCTGCATTGCCACGATATTGAGGTACGGCTGATCTCCTGCCCGGTGCATGATGCTGGGAATTCGCCGCTTTCGATACCGGTGCAGTTTGACAGCTCCCCGTTTTAAATCGGGCCACGAGATTGCTGAGATTGACCGCTTCGTCGGCAAGTTTGCTGGTTGCCGCTGTGGATTGCTCTACCATCGCCGCATTCTGCTGCGTCGTCTGGTCCATCTGGTTGACGGCACCATTCACTTCGCTGAGGCCGGTCGACTGCTCTTTCGAGGCAGTGGCGATCGAGTGAACATGTTCGTCGATTTTACTAACATGTTCACGGATCGCTTCGAGCGCGCTGCCAGTCTCGGTCACGAGCGAAACTCCGGAACTGACTTCATTGCGCGATCTGACGATCAGTGTCTTGATATCTTTCGCCGCTGTTGCGGAGCGTTGCGCAAGCTCACGCACTTCCTGCGCCACCACAGCGAAGCCCTTGCCAGCCTCACCAGCGCGAGCAGCTTCCACGCCAGCATTCAATGCCAACAGATTCGTCTGGAAGGCAATCTCGTCGATAACGTTGATAATGTTGCCGATCTCATTGGATGCTTGTTCGATGCGGCCCATGGCCGACACAGCATTTCTGACAACATTACTGGACTGTTCCGTGCTTTGCCGGGCCTGCACCACCATATCGGATGCCTTGGTAGACCGGGTCGTGGAGTTCTTCACCGCCGACGTAATTTCCTCGAGTGCCGCTGCCGTCTCTTCAAGAGACGCCGCCTGCTGTTCGGTGCGTTTCGAAAGATCGTCAGACGCGATGCGCAGTTCGCCGGCACCGCTTTTGATCATGTCAATCGCAGAGCGGACCTCCATCATGACCGAGCGCAGGCTCTCCATCGTCACATTGACGTTGCGCTGTAGTTCAAGGAACACACCGCGGAAATCACCCTGCATCGATTCTGTCAGGTCGCCGTCCGCAAGGGCCGCGACCACGCGATTGGTCTCTGCCACGCCGCGGTCCACTGATGTGACCAGTTCGTTGACGCTCAGCGCGAAGCGATTAAGGTCCGGGTTCTCATAGCGCTTGCTGATGCGCGCGGAGAAATCACCCGCAACTGCAGAGGAAACGACCTGGGCGATATTGCTTTGTAGGTCCGCGTTCTGCTCTTGGAGTGCAGCCTCCTGAAAGGCAAGATCGCGAACCCGCACTGCGTTCTCTTTAAACACCAGAACAGCTCTCGCCATATCACCCACCTCGTCCTTGTTATCGGTGTAGGGGATCGCGACGGATAGATCACCGTCGGCCAGTGTCTTCATACAATCCGTTGTTCTGGCAATCGGCGTCGCAATGGCACGGCGACCAAAGAAGGCGGAGACGATCATCAACAGAACCACGAGGCCTGACAGAGTGATCGTAATCGTGGAGGCTAGCGCTTGAAGCTGCCTTCGTTCTTCATTCGCTGCCTCTGATCTCGCTTTTACATCATTGACAATCTCATCAGCCATAGATGCCAGTTGAGCGCTCGTAGTCTTCAATGGAGCAAGCTGATGAGAGATTTCTGCATTCGCCGCACGATCGGTTACGAGCTTTCCGACGTCAGCGTTGTACTTCGCGAGCACTTCGGAGATCTTCTGAGCCCGTTCCTTGTTGGCAGACGCCTCCATAGCGGCTGTTCCGAGCTCAAGATATTTGACCGCCGATTCATGGCGCTTCGTCACGTATGTTTGCGCGTCTTTCAATTCAGACGGCGTAGAAGCAAGTCGTATTTCCCCAACACCGATTTCCATGCCTCGCAGCGAGGCCTTCATGTCAACCATGTTGCGCGCAATGTCCGCCTGAACGCGTCCCTTGGAGACTGCAGCGTCCACAGCCTGAGACAGAAACCATCCCGTCACTGAAGCAGTCAGAACAAGAACAATGCCCGCTCCTGACATGAGCGCGAGTTTTGTGCGAATGCGGTAAAAGTCCAACGCCATAGCAGTAGCCCATCGAGGAAAATATACAATGAAAGGACATGCTTTGTGGAGCAACGCAGGCGCGAGTCATTCTGCCGGCAGCTAAGTACGGAGACACGAAAGCAACTCATGGTCGCTTCTCATATTTAACATAACGTTATTGTGAACAGCGAGATTTCGCTAAATATAAACGCAGAAATATGAGTGAAAATAAGCTTAGTCGGCGTCGCCTGAAGAGATGTTGCGCGCAAGCTGGATAGCGACACGACGATCATCTTCAGCCGCAACGGAAAACGCCTGCTCCTGAAGGTTTTGTATCCACACGCAATTGGCTGCAGCGCATTTGTCCAGCGCGGCTGTCATAAAGGCCAAGCCGCGAACCGTCTGGCCCTCTTGGAACAGCAGATTGCCGAAGATCGACATAGCGCCGGCATGGCCGTGCTTGCGTGCCTGATTCAGCCACTTCTTGGCCTGCTGCGCATCTGCACGGCCGCCCTCGCCTGCAAGAATCATCTGGGCCAGTTGGAACTGCGCCTCAGCGACGCCGAAGGTCGATGCGACTTGGAAATATAGTTGGCGCGCTTGGCCGAGATCCACCTTCACAGGGCTGCCTGGAATGCCGTGACGATAATAGTCCGCCAGAGACAGCAACGCATTGACGAAGAAACCCGTATCTTCCGAACCAGGCTCTACGCCCTGGCTCGCAATCTCGCTGTAAATCTTGAAGGCTTCGAAGTCGTTCTTGGCGACGCCGTCGCCATAGGCGTACATGTTGGCAAGTGCCCAGCGCGAGCCCGTATGGCCCTTCTCGGCCGCGTAACGATACGCTTCGACCGCATCTTCCTTCTTGCCATTCTTGTAGGATTTGAAGCCGAACTTGAAGAGATCGAAGGGGCCGGATTCCTTGGTGACGCCTGAATTGATATCAAAAGCAAGAACCGGCATCGAAAGCGACGCGAGCATCAGCCCCAGACACAGCGGTTTCAAAACGTTGATGTCACATCTCAGCATTTCAACGAACTTCTCTCACTCTTCTCACACATGGCGAAGGCTAACCTTGCGTCCAAGGAGGGCTGCGATCTCTCAACACACTGCGTCGTTCCAGCAGCAACTTTCAATGCGCTGCCGGTGATCCTGAGCGGTAATAAATCAGCAATCTCATGAGCACAGGTATAAGTACCGTTTCCGGCAACATCACGGCGTTTTGTTGCCGTCTGGATACCACCAAACAAGCGCTGACGGAGAGAACCCGTCTTTACTTGCTTAGAGGCTAAATCCGCACCTGTTTTCACTTCCACCACTTCCGCAACACCACTTTTGATGTCTGCATATTCTTCCATTCCCGCGCCGTCGAAAGCACTCAAGCACATGCTTTGTGGCGGGAAATGGACAAATACGACCACATTCTTACGCTACGTGAAGGTTGCAGAAATTTGTTGCCAAATCGTCACAATATTGCCGATCGGCAACAAAAAACCCGGCCGATGAGGGCCGGGTCCTAAGAAGATTCAGGAAGTAGATCAGAATTTCACTTTGACAGATGTATTGACGGCAGCCACGATATCGTTACCGAAATCGTAAGCGACATCGTCGCCATACACCACGCCATTGCGGGTAATCTGTCCGGAACTACCGCTGGTGAGAAGTCCGATCGCTCCACCAAGACGCCACTCGATGTTATCTGTGACGGCGTATTGAATGCCAGCACCTAGGGTCCAAGTATCGGTAGAGGTACCTACACCAGTGCTGGTACCACGGTCCCATGTCAAGCTGACTGCGCCGGCCAGCTTGTCGTTAAACTTATGGCCGATACCACCGCTAACAGTCCAACCATCACGATACATAAGGTCGAGAGACGTAACCCCGCCTGGTGGGCAGGGCAAGCCGGACGACGCAACAGGGCAGAATCCAAGGGATTGAATGAGGCTCCAGTTCGTCCATTTCACTGATCCGAAAGCCAGCCAGTCCGGCGCGATACCGCTCTGCAGTTTCAACTCGAGAGAATCAGGCGCCTGTGCAGAGCCGAAAACTCCAAAACGCTTTCCAACGAACGGATTGGTGACAGATGTTGGTATCTGGGTAAGGTCCAGCGTACCTGTAAGATCGTAATCGACCCGGCTGTTGTAAACAAGGCTAGCACGCAATGCATACTCGGGGATTTCGTAGGCTACACCAGCGCGCCAGCCCCACGACTCATCGCCCATTTCCAAACGCCCCGTGCCGTTGAACACGGCCGATGCTGGGGCTGGGATCGGAGCAACTAGACGCGTCTTAAAGCCTTCGATCTCCTGATAAAAAGCACCGCCGATAACGCGGAACTGCCCTGGGCCAACATCAAACTTGTATGAGCACGTCAGCCCGTAATTGTTAGTCTTAAGCTTGGTTTCAATATCGTGCTGCACGCCAACCCAGCCATTACCCGGATCCAAGTGAGCGCCAAATGGTTGAGAATAGTCGACAAGGCAATCGACGGGACCATAGCCTCCTTTTATTCCGACGTAAGGAATTGCGTAATCGTCGGTATCTGTAACGGTTCGCGAACCTCCGCCGACGCCGTTTGTACCGAGACCATCGCTGGCATCGGTGTCGCGAGCGTTCTTCAGTTTTCTTCTAGGGCTGACGTAGGTCACACCAGACTGAAATGTGAAGGGCGATGCATCGAACAACTGGTCAATGTTGTATCCGCCGCGCTCAAGGCCACCGGCAAATGCAGGCGTGACAGAAGTGATGCCGACAGCAAGGCACACGGCACCGTGTATGATTGAAACTCGTTTTGCCATCTCTCTCCCCAATCAAAGGCAATGTAGTGATCAGAAATTGAAATGCTTTGGAGGAAATGACAATGCACCCTACCCCCATCACCAGGGGTGACTTAGATCAAAGACTTACGTGAAAAATCGTGGCAGGGCAAAAATCGGGGAAAAATCAAAATATTTTTCCAATTAACGAGGTGAAAAGGCTTATTCTGGGAAAATATTAGCTCAATCAATCTTGTGTGTGTCTGCGACACAACATTCATACTTTTCGCTCAAAAAAGTCCGAATTCCGTCATGTTCTGAGGGACTTGGTCAAGAGACTGCGAGGACAGCAGTTCACCGACGACTCGATTATCCTAGCCTCACGAAACAAATAAAAAAGCGCCTCCATCGCGAAGGCGCTTTTTCAGGTTATGTGAACGTGCGATCAACCGGCTTCGTTGACCCGCTGCAATGCGACCTTCAAGCTCTTTATCTGAAGCTCGAGTTCAGCCTTGCGGTCACGGTCTGCTGCGACCACTTCCGGATCGGCATTGGCGACAAACTTCTCATTCGAGAGCTTCTTGTCGATACGTTCCAGTTCGGCCTGTGCCTTACCGATCGCCTTTTCAAGACGCGTTCTTTCCGCAGAGACGTCAATGAGATTGCCGAGTGGAATGCAGACGGTCGCCTCACCGACGACGATCTGTGCCGAGCCCTTGGGTGCTGTATCGGCAGCCAGGATTTCATCGGCACGCGCCAGACGGCGGATTGCGGCGGAGTGGCGGTCGAGACGCATCTCGGTCGTCGGGTTGGCGGCAACGACGACCAGCGGTGCAGTAGCACCAGGCGGTACGTTCATTTCCGCGCGGGTCGAGCGAATGCCGGAGACGAGATCGATCAGCCAGTTGATTTCCGCAGCGGCCGCTTCATCCCGGAATTCTGGTGCGGGCCAGTCTGCATGGCAAAGCAGTCGGTCGCGGCTTGCGCCTTCGCCGGCCGT
Source organism: Agrobacterium larrymoorei (assembly GCF_030819275.1). Lineage (GTDB taxonomy): Bacteria > Pseudomonadota > Alphaproteobacteria > Rhizobiales > Rhizobiaceae > Agrobacterium > Agrobacterium larrymoorei_B. The sequence continues at coordinate 402,000 of NZ_JAUTBL010000001.1, forward strand.
ATGCGCCCACAATTCTTCCGTCATGAATGGCATGAAGGGATGCAGCAGCTTGTAGATTTCTTCCAGAACATAGGCCGCGCAAGCCTGAGCCTCCGCCTTGGCTGCCTCGTCCTCTCCGTTGAAGACGGGCTTGAGAAGTTCGAGATACCAGTCGCAGAACTGGTTCCAGACGAAGCGATAAAGCGTGCTGGACGCGTCGTTGAAGCGGTAGTTCTCGATTGCCGCCGTAACGTCCTTTGCCGTGTTGGCTAGTTCGGTCAGAATCCAGCGGTTGATCGTCTGGGTCGCTGCTTCCGGCAGGAAGTGCGGATCGCGCTTGACGCCGTTCATTTCGGCAAAACGTGTGGCATTCCACAGCTTGGTGCCGAAGTTGCGGTAGCCCGCAATGCGCGCTGGATCAAGCTTCACGTCACGCCCCTGCGCCGCCATAATGGCAAGCGTAAAGCGCAGCGCGTCCGCACCATACTGATCGATCAACTCGAGTGGATCGATGACGTTGCCCTTGGACTTCGACATCTTCTGGCCGTTCTTGTCGCGAACCAGCGCGTGGACATATACAGTATTGAATGGCTCGACGGCGTGACCGGCATCGTCCTTCATGAAGTGAAGGCCCATCATCATCATTCGGGCGACCCAGAAGAAGATGATGTCGAAGCCCGTGACAAGAACATTGGTCGGATAATAGCGCGCAAGCTCCGGCGTTTTGTCGGGCCAGCCGAGCGTGGAGAACGGCCAGAGCGCGGAAGAGAACCACGTGTCAAGAACGTCTTCGTCGCGTGTGAGAATTTCGCCCGGTTTGAAGTTCTCGAGCTTCTCCTGCACCCAAGCCTTCCATGGGCCTTCATGCGCAAGATAGTGCTGAACGGCGGCGTCGAGCGCTTCTTCCTCTGTCTTCTCGACGAAGACCTGACCATCCGGGCCATACCAGGCAGGAATCTGATGGCCCCACCAAAGCTGACGCGAGATGCACCATGGCTGGATGTTTTCCATCCATTCGAAATAGGTCTTGTCCCAGTTCTTCGGCACGAAATTCGTGCGGCCTTCGCGAACCGACGCCATTGCAGGTTCGGCAAGCGTCTTGGCATCGACGAACCATTGGTCAGTGAGCATCGGCTCGATGACGACGTTGGAACGGTCGCCAAAGGGCTGCATGATCTTCTTGTTTTCGACATACGGAACGTCGTTGCCTTCGGCGTCCTTCACCGTAACGGCAAGCCCATCGGCGTTGATGGCAGCGATGACCCGCTTGCGCGCTTCATAACGATCAAGACCACGATACTCGTCGGGAACGAGGTTGATGGCATCGATATCGGCTTCGGATGGCAGCTTGCCGGAGCGCGTGATTTCGCCTGCGAGTTCCGCGCAGCGTGCATAGGGCTCGCCGTCATCACGCATCTGCGCCTGCGTATCCATCAGGCGATAGAGCGGAATGTTGTTGCGACGGGCAACCTGATAGTCGTTGAAGTCATGCGCGCCGGTGATCTTGACAGCACCGGAGCCGAAGGTCGGATCCGGGTACTCGTCCGTGATGATCGGGATCAGGCGGCGGCTTTCTTTCGGGCCGACAGGAATTTCGCACAGCTTGCCAACGATGGGTGCATAGCGCTCGTCGGACGGATGAACGGCCACCGCACCATCGCCCAGCATGGTTTCCGGACGCGTGGTCGCAATCGCGATATAGTCGCGCTCTTCCTGGAAGACGATGTTGCCGTCCGCATCCTTCTCGACATAGGTATAGGTTTCGCCGCCGGCCAGCGGATATTTGAAGTGCCACATATGGCCGTCGGTCTCGCGGTTTTCGACCTCGATGTCGGAAATCGCCGTCTCGAAATGCGGGTCCCAGTTGACCAGACGCTTGCCGCGATAGATCAGGTCCTGCTTGTAAAGCGTGACGAAGACTTCAAGAACAGCCTTTGACAGCCCCTCATCCATGGTGAAGCGTTCGCGCGACCAGTCGCAGGACGCGCCAAGGCGCTTCAACTGGTTGAAGATCAAGCCGCCCGATTCGGCCTTCCATTCCCAGACCTTGTCGATGAAGGCTTCGCGGCCCATGGCGCGACGGCCGGGAAGCTGGTTTTCCATCAGCTTGCGCTCGACGACCATCTGTGTGGCGATACCGGCATGGTCCATGCCGGGCTGCCAGAGAACATCCTTACCGCGCATACGCTCGAAACGGACCAGAATGTCCTGAAGCGTATTGTTCAACGCATGGCCCATATGCAGCGAGCCGGTGACATTCGGCGGCGGAATGACGATCGTGAAAGTCTCGGCATCCGGCTTTGCATTCGCGCCTGCGCGAAATGCATCGGCCTCATCCCAGGCCTTGGCAATTTTTGGTTCTACGGAAGCGGAATCGTAGGTCTTATCGAGCATTTCCTGGCCTGAAATCTGGAGTTCTATTTTTGGTTTTTAAATAAGGATGGCAGGTTGAGAGTCAACAGTTGCCGACGCGGCATCAGGCTTATGCGTTACCGCTTTATCACTGGAATTCAAATATCTGCCGGAAAACGCCGGGCGCGATCAGAGACAGAGGGTTGATCTGCAACCGCGGCGTCGCCGTCGGGCCCGTCAGTTTGAAGGTGATACCAAGCAGGCCACGGTCACGACCATTGCCCAAGAAGATGCCGATGAACGGCAACTCGCCGAACAGCCGGTTAAGGCCATAGGCAGGCATGAAGGTGCCGGTCATATCGATATTGCCGTTCTGGTCCTTCAACACGCCCTGGAAGGTGGCGCCAATCTGCTCGCCACGCACCACGCCATTTTCCAGTGCCACGACGCCGTTGACATAGACGACTCGCGCAAAGCCGCGCTGGAACTTTTCCGAACTGACATCGATGTTACGCCGTACAGCCGCATTCAGGCTGCGGCCATCCTGACCGGAAGGGGTGGCAACAATATCCTGCAGCTTGGCTTCATTGAGAACGGCGAAGTTGCGCAGATCGAGCGAACCGCTCCAAGACGAGCCGTTGGACGTGGTCATGACGAGGTTCAAGAGACCGCCACGAATACGGGTATAAAGATTGGTGAAGCGCGCGAAGGCACCGGCATCACTGCTGGTCAGATTGATCGTCCCGCCATCGCCTTGGTTGGTGGTCTGCGCCACCACGGCCTGCCCGCGGCCGGACACACCCTTGAAATCCACCGTGCGCACCTTGCCATCCCTGACGCCGATGCTGGCGGTCACATTGGAGAGCGCCTCGTCGTTAAAGCCGTAGACCCGGTCGAGATCCGCCTTGATGTTCAGTGATCCCAGGTCGCCACCTGGAGCCGCACCCGCCGACGCGGCGGAAGCGCCGCTTTCGGAGTTGCGCAGCTTGGCGATGATGGGTCTGAGATCAGCCGACTTGCCGCTGATATTGACGGTGTAGCTTCTTTTTGCGGCGGAGACTGAGACCGCATAATCATCTTGAGGCGACAACTGGAAACGGGAGAAATCTGCCGAGATCAGGCCGCCTTTATCAAAGGTGAGGTCGCCAGCGGCGCCAAAACCATCACCCTTGAGCGCCAGGTCGTGAATGCTGGTGCGGCCATTGACCGTCTCCATGCTGAAGGACGCATTCGCCTTGACGCCCACACCCTTTGTCCAGCCAATACCCGGCAGAACCATGGACGCGTTGGAGAGATCGAGCTTCACATCCTGTCGTTCAGGATCTGTGCTGTCTATTTCAAGCAGCGTCGTTCCGCCCAGCACGCTGGAGAGTTCCGGTGCCAGCTTGGCGATTTGGCCGGGCTCCAGAACCGCATTCAGCACAAGTTTTCGGCCTGTCGTGCTGGTTTTGCGAATGGGCTGGGTCAAATCGATATTCATTGCAACATCGTCAATCCGCCCCTTGCCGAGAAGGTGCAGCGTTTCGTTGTTGAGCTTCAGGCTACCGTTGACCGAAGACACCTTGCGGTTGGAGATCGGTCGCGCCAAGGAAACGTCGTTCAGCGCCAGATCCGCCGTCCACACGGGGTCGGGCGGAGACTGGCTTTTCAACAGGCCAACACGCAGTTTGGCGTGAGCGGTCACATTGCCAGAGAAATCGCCGGGCTGGAATTCAGTGTCCTTCAACGCGTTGATCGGCTGGAAGGACGCAAGCTCTGCAATACTGTCGGCCGATCCTTTGACATTGAGATCGAGGTCCGCCATCAGCGGCTTGTCGTAGACATCAGCGATCGAGAAGTGGCTGTTTTCCAGCTCGAGACTACGGTTCGATGGGAAGAAGGAGGTGGCTTTCGACACGGTGACGTCGATCTTCTCACCCACGAGCTCGAAATGAGCATAGGCATCGCGAAGCGGTGGAATATCACCGGCAACGTTCAAGCGCGTGTTCTCGACGTCGAATTTGATTTGCAACTCGCTGGCGGACAATTCCAGCGGGCAGTTCGGCCCGCACATGCGACCAGCGGGTATGAACACCGCGATGGAGCCGTTGCGCACCGTGCCGCCGAACAGGTTGGCAATGACCCATGGTCGCGCCTTATGCGCCATCCAGAACGGCCAGAGTTGCTTGACAGCCGTCGCCTCCATTTTTGGGATTTGCCCGCCAAAGCTGATTTCGGGAGAGCCCTGCCCGAAACGGACCTTCAGCGAGCCTGCCATGTCGCCAAGCTGGCTTGAAACATACAGGGACGGTACGTTGATCTCCCGTGTCGCGCTGTCAAATGTGCCATCCGCCTTCAGATCGAAGGTCACGGGCTCTTCACCGCCTGCATCGGCAACGGCTGCCGCATTCGGCAGATGAACGGAAAAATCGAAACCCTTGTCGTTGTCGAGGAGTTTTGCCTGGATGGGTAGCGTCGTGCGGCCAAATTGCAGGTTCGAATTGTCGACCAGAACAGCCTTGCCATCGAAATCGTAATGCGCGTTGACCACACCACCCGTCACGGGCTGTGCTTCCCCGCCGATATAAAGCTCGCCATTTCCCAGCGCGAAAGAAAGATCCAGCGCCGGCTTTTGATCGGCGGCACCGCGGGCCGCAGCGATGTTGATGCCGGTCTTGACGTTGAGCCCCTGGTGCATCAGCCCCTCGTCATCGAATTGTTCGAGAAGCGGGCCAATATCGAACCCGTCCAGCCGGGCGGAGAAATTGTTGATGCGGCCATCGACGGCGGTGGCTGCGAGCGCCAATTCCGCAACCTGGCCGTTGAAAGCCACATCGCCGTCGAGCGTATAGCCGCCCTCGCCATCGGGAACGAGAGATAATTCGCTGACATTGATCGTGCGCGGCTTGCCGTCTTCTCGCGGCGGCAGGCGGATGGCGATATCGGAAAGATCGATTTCCTCCGTGCCGCTGCGCTGAAAGGTCTGCGACAGCCGATCGAGATCGCCGAAAGCATTTTCCAGAAGAGCCGGGATCGCATCGATACGCAGTTGCGCGAGATCGAAGGCCTGCCCCTTGGGCAACAGTGCTGTATCAAGCTCCATGCCATTGGCTTCCAGCGTGGCGATCGACACACGCCCGGTCAGCAGCGCGAGAGGATCGAGCGCCATGCCGATGGAACGCGCACGGCTTAGATGCTGCCCCGATTCGCTATCGGTAATATCGACATCCTGGGCGACCAGCGAGAGCCGCAGCCCGGAGGAAAAGCGGATTGCGGTGGAGCCTATGCGCGCTTCGTAGCGAGGCCCGAGTGCCCGCTCCAAAGCCTGCTGTGCCTGGCTTGAGAGAGTGCTGTCGACCGAACCGGTTTCGACCGATAAAATGATGCCGCCAATGGACAGGAAGGCGAGGACAAAGAGGGCTGCAAAGACCTTGGCGAAGGCGCGCAGCATGGAGCGAGGCGGCGGGCAGTGAACGATGATCGGATCTTCCGCTTGCGCAGACGGTAAAGCGTGCAGCGGCACGATGTCGCGCTTGCTGAAACTGACCTTCTCCCCACGAATTTCCGCCATTCGTACCCTGCGCGCTCCCGGAAATATCCTGAACCCCAAGCCAGGGTCTTTTCAGTTTGGCGGTTTCACCCTGCCATCCCGCATGACTCGCCACAAGACTGGACGAAGCTGTTATTCGGTATATATCGAATACCCGCCCCCATGCTCAACAATCCGGGCAAAAGAAAGGTGAACCATGGCAGAACTGACGATTGGCGACGAAGCACCCGATTTCCGTCTTCCCAGAAACGGCGGTGGCGACATTTCTCTTTCCGATTTGAAGGGCAAGGCGGTCGTCCTCTATTTCTACCCGAAGGATGACACATCCGGCTGCACGGCAGAGGCAATCGACTTCAGCGCATTGGGTGCTGAGTTCGAAGCGGCCAATACCGTCGTCATTGGGATTTCGCCCGACTCGGTGAAGAGCCACGACAAATTTGCCGCCAAGCATTCGCTCACCGTGATGCTGGCCGCCGATGAGGACAAGAGCGCGCTGGAGGCCTATGGCGTTTGGAAGGAAAAAAGCATGTACGGCAAGAAGTACATGGGTGTCGAACGCACTACCTTCCTGATTGCGCCAGACGGCAAGGTTGCGAAAATCTGGAACAAGGTGAAGGTGCCAGGGCATGCGCAGGCGGTTCTCGATGAGGCCAAGGCTGTTTGACCGGCCAAGACTGATCCGACGACCATGACATTAACGCTGACATCGCTAAGGGGCGCTGCAACCGAAGCCATCGCCTCAGCCGATCTCGACCGCAAGACGGCGCTGGCGCAGGAAGCAGCAACCCGCTGGTTCGAGCGACGTCTCTCTCTGCGCTCGCCGCTCGACCCGAAATTGCCGGACCGCCCGGGACGACCTGGGAAGCCGGAACTTGTCCCGCCAACCGCAGTCAAGCGTCGGTCTCTCCACAGCGTGAAGGGCCGGATCGCTCTCTTGCACGCCATCGCCCATATCGAACTCAACGCCGTGGATCTCGCACTCGATATCGTTGCGCGTTACGCCAGCGAGCCGGTGCCGCATTCCTTCTTCGATGGCTGGATGCAGGTGGCCTTCGAAGAGGCGAAACACTTCCGGCTGGTGCGAGATCGCCTGCGGGCGATGGGCGCCGATTACGGAGATCTTCCGGCGCATGACGGTCTCTGGCAGGCCGCACACCAGACGCGCAATGACCTTACCGCCAGACTTGCAGTCGTGCCGCTCATTCTCGAAGCGCGCGGTCTCGATGTCACCCCCTCCCTCCAGGCCAAGATGCGGGAGACGGGCGATCTTGAGAGCGCTGCCGTTCTCGACGTCATCTATAATGACGAGAAGGGCCACGTTGCGATTGGCGCGAAGTGGTTCCGCTTCCTGTGCGCGCGTGAAAAGAAGGACCCGGCGGAAACCTTCAAACAACTGGTCCGAGTCAATTTTCGTGGACCGCTGAAGCCGCCCTTCAACGATCTTGCCCGCGCCGAGGCGGGATTGACGCCGTCCTTCTATCGGTCGTTGACCGCCGTCAGCCAAAGCTGAGCGCCTCTGTAAAAGCTTCGTTAACCTTAACAAATTATCTTTCTCAGTGGACAAAGAACCGCGGCTGGAGCTGAAATGACGGAAGCGAGGACAAACCTGGCCTTTGGCAAGAAGCGCAAGCAGCACATCCTCATTCTGGCGAGCGGCGAGAAAATTCGCCATGTCACGATCAGACCCTTGATCGTCGTCCCCGCACTGCTGATTATCCTCGTCATGAGCCTCGGCTTTATCGGCTCGACTGCCTATCTCGTTTTCCGCGACGATATGCTGGGTGCGATGATTGCACGGCAATCGCGCATGCAAAAGGATTATGAGGACCGTATCGCCGCGCTCCGTTCGCAGGTGGACCAGATTACATCGCGTCAGCTTCTTGATCAGCAAGCTGTTGAGAAGAAAGTGGAAACGCTTCTCGCCCAGCAGAATGCCCTGTCCTCCCGTCATGGACGCGCCAACGAACTCCTCAATGAGGACGCTGTATCGGCACAGGAGGACCAGAGTGTCACACCTTCGGCCAACGCGTTCGCTCCCCAAAAGAAGGCAAGCCTTTCCGGCGGCGTATCCGCCATCGACCGAGCGCTGCGTGGTCCTGAAAAAGGATCAACGCTCAAAGGCAGCTTGACCTATAGCGACAACAAGGACGCCGTGTCCGGTCGCGCGCTGACACGCATGCTCGCCTCGCTCAACCGCGTCGAATCGGAGCAGCTTGGGCGAATCGCTTCGCTGACGACTGGCGCAAAAAGCCGGGCCGATGCGATGGCCGATATCATTCGTAGCACGGGGCTTAAAATTGACGACAAGCCTGACGATGCCATCGGCGGGCCCTTTGTGGAAGCCTCGACCAATCCGTTTCAGGCCTCGCTCGCAGATCTCGACGATGCCTTGGACCGCCTGGAGACCGTTCGTGGTACGGCAGAGCGCCTGCCGCTCGGTAACCCGGCGCCCGGTCGCGATATCACCAGCCGCTTCGGCAATCGCATGGACCCGTTTCTCGGTCGTCCTGCGCTTCATACCGGCATAGACTTCCGCGCAGAGACCGGTGCCGATGTGCGGGCGACGGGTGCCGGCACTGTTTCTTTCGCAGGCTATTCAGGCGGTTACGGCAACATGGTAGAGGTCGATCACGGCAAAGGTGTCACGACACGCTACGGCCATTTGTCGCAAATCCTTGTTCGCACCGGCGAAAAGATCGAGCTATCCGATGTCATCGGCAAGGCCGGCAGTACCGGACGCTCCACCGGACCTCATGTTCATTACGAAGTGCGGTTGAACGATGAGGCGGTTGACCCGATGCGCTTCCTCGTCGCGGGCACTGAATTGAAGACTTATCTTCAGTAAAGCACCGCTTCGCATCAGAATTTGAGCCGAATTTTCTTTCATCGGCCAGTTTTCATGTGCCATTTCGGGACAAATCCCTGTTTCCTTGACTTTTCGGCGATTTAAGCCTATGTCGCGGACCACGATCTGCGGCACTAACGCTACGACAGTCGCTTGTTCTTCGAACCAGAACGGAAACAGTTTTTCCTTTGACAACATTCTCTGATCTTGGCCTGAGCCAAAAAGTCCTTTCCGCTATTGCCGATGCTGGCTACACCACGCCAACACCTATCCAGGCGGGCGCCATTCCTCCGGCGCTGGAAAGACGCGACATTTGCGGCATTGCACAGACGGGAACCGGCAAGACGGCGTCCTTCGTGCTGCCGATGCTCACCCTGCTCGAAAAGGGCCGCGCGCGCGCGCGAATGCCGCGCACACTCATTCTGGAACCGACGCGTGAACTGGCGGCCCAGGTTGCCGAGAACTTCGAGAAGTACGGCAAGAATCACAAGCTGAACGTCGCACTTCTCATTGGCGGCGTTTCGTTCGAAGAGCAGGACCGCAAGCTGGAGCGTGGCGCAGATGTCTTGATCTGCACCCCCGGCCGTCTGCTCGACCATTGCGAACGCGGCAAGCTTTTGATGACGGGCGTGGAAATCCTCGTCATCGATGAAGCCGACCGCATGCTCGACATGGGCTTTATCCCCGATATCGAGCGCATTGCGAAGATGATCCCCTTTACGCGCCAGACGCTGTTCTTCTCGGCCACCATGCCGCCGGAAATCCAGAAGTTGGCCGATCGCTTCCTGCAAAACCCGGTCCGCATTGAAGTGGCTAAACCCTCTTCGACGGCAAAGACCGTGACGCAGCGCATCGTCGCGACCCACGACAAGGATTACGAGAAGCGCGCCGTGCTTCGCGACCTGATCAAGGCTCAGACCGAGCTCAAGAACGCGATCATCTTCTGCAACCGCAAGAAGGACGTGGCCGATCTTTACCGGTCGCTCGAACGGCACGGTTTCTCCGTCGGCGCCCTGCATGGCGACATGGACCAGAATTCGCGGACAAAGATGCTCGCGGGCTTCAAGGACAATCAGATTACGCTGCTGGTCGCGTCGGACGTTGCCGCACGCGGTCTCGACATTCCCGATGTCAGCCATGTCTTCAACTTCGACGTCCCGATCCATGCGGAAGATTACGTCCATCGCATCGGCCGTACCGGCCGCGCCGGTCGCTCCGGTGCCGCCTTCACGCTCGTCAATCGTCGTGACACCAAGTATCTCGACGCCATCGAGAAGCTGATTGGCGAAAAGATCGAGTGGCTGAGCGGAGATCTTTCGGAACTTCCCGCACCCATGGAAAGTTTCGCCACCGATCGTCCGCGCCGCGGCAAGGACAAAGAACGGGATCGTGGCCGTGGCCGCGACAGAAACCGCCGCGAAGAGACTCAACAGGTCGAAGCGGAAATCCCCAATGTGAAACCGGCTGACACCATTCAGGTTGCGGCAAATGGAGGCGACAAGGTGAAGGCAGAGCGCAGGCACGAAAAGGCACCTCGCAATTTCGAGCGGAGCCACGGTGCTTCCCATGCGAATGACGACAACCGTGATCGCCGTCGCCACTATCGCGACCATGATGATGGCCCGACTCCAGTCGGCTTTGGCGATGACATCCCGGCCTTCATGCTGATCGTCGCTAACGCCAAAGGCTGATGGCACAGCCAGGCATCGATTTTCCCGGTGTCGGATGTGGTCTCGTCATCAGGCGGGACGGCAAGGTGTTGCTTTATAAGCGCGTAAAATCTCCCGAAGCTGGCCACTGGAGCATTGTGGGCGGCAAGGTCGATCACATGGAGCACGCCCTTGCGGCTGCCCGTCGCGAGGCCGAGGAAGAAAGCGGGCTGACCATCGGGGACGTCCGCTTCCTCTGTATCAGCGAGCAGATCATACCAGCCGACAGGCAACATTGGCTGTCGCTCATCTACGTAACCGATGAGGTGACGGGAACGGCGCAATTGACGGAGCCGGACAAGCTCTCCGAGATGGGCTGGTTCGATCTCAACGACCTGCCCTCTCCACTCTCTGTTTTCGCCCAGGATGCGTTTCGCCATCTCGCATCACGATGAGATCATGACCGTGCCAAGGTTGGCGGTCCATCCATCACGCGACGAACAATCATTCTTTGCCATAAAGCGCATTTTTCTTGGCGTTGAACCTTTTGCATCCTGCTCAGCCTCGATAACATTGGACAATCGCACAGGATAATGCCGTTGATGAATTCACTCCGCCTGCTCAGTTTTGCCATCAGTCTCAGCCTGGCTGGCGTTGCAAATGCTGCGACCATCGCAGTCGTTGCGCCGCAGAACGGCGCATATGAGACGCTGGGGTTGCAAATCCGGCAGGGTGTGAAGGCGGCGGCGGCAAAGGCCGGCCTCGATGTGATGGAGATCCATGAAAGCTGCGAAGACGGCAGCGGTGGTGCCATCGCTGACGGTCTCGTTGCGTCGAAAGTCTCCGTGGTTGTTGGTTTTCTATGTACGGAAACCCTCGCGGATGCGCTGCCGACGCTCAAGAATGCCGCAATCCCCGCCATCACTCTGTCGAGCCGCTCGCCCATCCTGATGGAAGATGCGTTGAAGCGCGGCTGGCCGCTCTTCCGCATGGCACCGTCGGAGAACGACGAGGCCTCTGCCGTGGCGGATATCATGCTGCGCGACTGGAAGGGATTGCCCTTTGCACTTCTTGATGATGGAACGATCTATAGCCGTGAGCTGGTGGACCGTGTGCGAGCGCGCTTGGAGGAGGCGGGATTGAAGCCGACCTTCACCGACACGCTGCGCCCTTCGCAGGAACAGCAGATCGCCCTTGTACGTCGCCTGAGCCGTACAGGCGTGACACATGTCTTCGCGGCGACAGAACGCAATGACCTATCGATCATTGCACGCGACGCTGCGGCAGAGAAAATTCCCCTCCTCCTTATGGGCAGCGACGCGCTGCGAGCGGCAAACGCACCTGTTCCGCTACAGCCGGGCACGCTTGCTGTCGCCCTGCCGGACTACGCGGCCCTACCCTCTGCGGCAGACGTGGTTCAGCAGCGCCGCGCTGCCAACATCGAACCCGAAGGCTACGTTCTTCCGGCCTATGCCGCCGCCCAACTCTCAGCCCAGGCGCTGGAAAAGGCATCGGAACAATCGAAGCCCACGCCTGTTGTGATGGTTGGTACGACCTTCAACACGGTGATCGGCCCCGTCCTCTTCAACGATCACCACGAGTTGCAGGACAATCCCTACCGGCTCCAACGCTGGACCGGAACGAATTTCGTCTCTGTGGACAAGGCGCTAAATTAGGGTGCTCCAGCGACGTCGTATCGCGAGATCGATTTCTATCTAATCGATTTGGCCCTTCTGAGGTTCGGATCGCCGCTTGTTGACCCATGCGTGCGGTGCTAAGGGCCAGCAACGCCTTGCCAAACAGGAGCATTTGCAGATGACCCTTCCCGTCCGGATCGCCCCCTCCATTCTTGCCTCCAACTTCGCAAAGCTCGGACAGGAAGTCGCCGATGTGACGGCCGCTGGCGCTGACTGGATTCATCTGGACATAATGGACGGACACTTTGTGCCGAACATGTCCTTCGGGCCGGATGTGATCAAGGCGCTTCGCCCCCACAGCAAAGCCTTCTTCGACTGCCATTTGATGATCGCGCCTGCCGATCCTTATTTTGAGGCCTTCGCGAAGGCCGGTTGCGACAGCATTACGGTCCATGCCGAAGCGGGCGTGCATTTGCACCGCTCGCTGCAAACCATCCGCTCGCTCGGCAAGAAGGTCGGCGTCACGCTCAATCCCGCAACGCCGCTTTCCGTGCTGGAAAACGTGCTGGACGATGTGGACCTCATCCTCATCATGAGCGTCAATCCAGGCTTTGGCGGTCAGAAGTTCATTCCCGCCATGCTCGACAAGATCCGCGCGGCGAAGTCGCTCATCGGCAATCGCCCGATTGAGCTGGAAGTGGATGGCGGCATCACCACCGAAACGGCTGGCAGCGCTATTGCGGCGGGCGCCAATGTGCTGGTTGCGGGTTCTGCCGTGTTCAAGGGTGATGGCGTGGATGATTATACCAAAACCATCTCCGCTCTCAGAGCATCCGCCGAAAGCGGCAGGGCCTGATCGCCACGTAAACGCCTTTCGGCAGAGGCCGTGTTGTCGAATTCACCCTGGCACACCGAATGCGTTGAGATTGCCGGAACACTTTGCTAAACGGGCACCAGATTTCTCACTCAAGAAGGCTTTGCCATGATCCCTCGTTATTCCCGGCCGGAAATGGTCGCTATCTGGTCGCCGGAAACCAAGTTCCGCATCTGGTTCGAAATCGAGGCGCATGCCTGTGACGCGCTGGCAGACATTGGCGTAATCCCGAAGGAAGCGGCAAAGACGATCTGGGAAAAGGGCGGAGCTGCCGAGTTCGACGTTGCCCGCATCGACGAGATCGAAGCCGTCACCAAGCACGACGTCATTGCCTTCCTCACCCATCTTGCAGAATTCGTTGGACCGGATTCCCGTTTCGTCCACCAGGGCATGACCTCATCCGACGTGCTCGACACGACGCTGAACATCCAGTTGGTTCGCGCTGCCGACCTGCTGATCGCCGGTATGGACCGCGTTCTGACCGCGCTGAAGACCCGCGCTTTCGAGCACAAGAACACGGTGCGTATCGGTCGCAGCCACGGCATTCATGCCGAGCCGACGACGATGGGCCTGACATTTGCCCGCTTCTATGCCGAGATGGACCGCAACCGCGCCCGCCTCATCAACGCCCGCGCCGAAATCGCCACGGGCGCCATCTCCGGCGCTGTCGGCACCTTCGCCAATATCGACCCTTCCGTCGAAGAGCATGTCTGCAAAGCGCTTGGTCTGTCGCCAGAGCCCGTATCCACGCAGGTGATCCCGCGTGATCGTCACGCCATGTTCTTTGCAACACTCGGCGTCATTGCCTCGTCGATCGAAAACGTCGCCATCGAAATTCGCCACATGCAGCGCACGGAAGTTCTGGAGGCGGAAGAGTTCTTCTCTCCTGGCCAGAAGGGTTCCTCCGCCATGCCGCATAAGCGCAACCCGGTTCTGACCGAGAACCTCACGGGTCTGGCTCGCCTCGTGCGCATGTCTGTCGTTCCTGCTTTGGAGAACGTTGCTCTCTGGCATGAGCGCGATATCAGCCACTCTTCCGTCGAGCGTGGCATCGGCCCGGACACCACCATCACGCTCGATTTCGCCCTCAACCGTCTGGCAGGCGTGATCGAGAAGCTGGTGATCTACCCGGAAAACATGTTGAAGAACATGAACAAGTTCCGTGGTCTCGTCCATTCGCAGCGCGTCCTTCTGGCTCTGACACAAGCCGGCGTTTCGCGCGAGGATTCCTATCGCCTCGTTCAGCGCAATGCGATGAAGGTCTGGGAAGAAGGCAAGGACTTCCTCGAAGAACTGTTGTCGGACGAGGAAGTGCGCGCAGCCCTTCCGGAAGAGACGATCCGCGAAAAGTTCGATCTTGGCTACCACACCAAGCATGTCGACACGATCTTCAAGCGTGTCTTTGGCGAGGCTTGATCCCTCAGCATCACGATAAGAGTTGCTCACCTTGGACAGCACTGAGGTGAGCACGACTGCATGGTGATACTCAGTCGCTCCCGACGCTTTGTGACTGATCCTGTGCTTTACATCTTGATAACGCCAGCCAACACACCAAGATAAGCGGCATGAAAGCATCAGAAGCAGATATACTCATTGTTCCCGGCTACACAAATTCCGGCCCCGACCACTGGCAAAGCCGCTGGCAGGAAAAGCTGTCGACAGCACGGCGCGTCGAGCAGGCGGAATGGTCTAAGCCTGTCCGCGAAGACTGGGTCGCTCGGCTTGTGGAGGAAGTCAACGCCTCGACGAAACCTGTGGTCCTCGTCGCGCATTCGCTCGGCGTGCCGACGGTTATCCATGCCCTGCCTGAAATCGGATCCAGGGTTGCTGGCGCGATGCTCGTCGCACCGCCAGATGTTGCCAATCCCGAAATCCGGCCAAAGCATTTGATGACCTTTGGCCCCTATCCACGCGATCCGCTCCCATTCCCGGCGATCACCATCGCCAGTCGCAACGATCCTTTCGGGACTTACGAGCATGCCGACGACATCGCCGCGGCCTGGGGCTCGCTTCTGATCGATGCTGGCATGTCAGGACATATCAACACGGAATCGGGTCATGGTCCCTGGCCGGAGGGCACCATGGTCTTCGCCCAGTTCCTGAGCAAGCTTCAACCGCCGGCTGGCTTCGATACGGCTATTCATAACCGCTGAAAAAACCAGTTCTCTTTGCCACTCTGACGGTGCATGGAAAGTAAAATAGAAATGCCGCGCAAGTATATCCTGCGCGGCCTCGGCTTTTCGGCATCGGTGATCAAAAGCCATATGTGTCTGGTAGCCTGGAGACTGGATCATCTCCAGGCATCAGAGCATCGGCGCGAAAACCGGAATCGACTTTCGGAAAAAGTACGATGCGCAGACTGAAAGAACGAGCGCCCTTAGTGCATCCAAAATGACGCACGGCGCTCTAAAGCATGGTCCAGGCAAAAGTGTGCAGCGGTTTTGCGATAACGACATGCAATAACAAAGACCTAAAGCGTATGAGCGAACCTGAAGGATCGCGACACGCTTTAGGCCGAGCGCCGCCGGATGTTTGGAATTCGAAATGAAGACTCAGGCAGCGCGCTTGCTGTCGAACTGCGCAATCCCATTGCGAAGTTCGTCGGCGGCACAGCGCAGGAGGCTGCTCATCTGGTCATGGATCGCGTCATCAGTGACGCCAACGCCAGCAGCGACGAAATCGTCATGCAGCTTGTTGAACACGGCCTCATCGCCTTCGCGGCCGATGGCGGCGGCGACGATCTCGCTGGCATAAGAATTGGCGTCTTCCTTGTGCATGAGGGATGCAGCCCAAAGGCCCATCAACCTGCTGCGCATGCCGTGAAGACGGAAGCTCAGTTCTTCTTCGTGAAAATACAAATTTTCAAGCGCTTTACCGCGTTTTCTCAGACCCATGATTATACCCCGTTTTACTTAGTTGTTATTTGCGTCCTCTTGATCGGGACAACACTGTTCTAGAATACAACTATTGAAAAAGCGTAACTTTGAGACGATGCCTTGGAAGAGCCAAAAACAAGGTTGAAGAATTGCAAACAAGCGCGCGCCGTCGCATTGTGAAATTGCTTCTTTTCCGTTATGGGACCGCTTCAAGAAACGAAACGACCGCCACCAGCACCGGCGCTAGAACAAGAGATATGTCGCTATGAACCGTCGCCGCCGAATCTATGAAGGCAAGGCCAAGATCCTGTATGAAGGTCCGGAGCCCGGAACGCTCATCCAATTCTTCAAGGATGATGCCACCGCTTTCAACAAGAAGAAGCATGAAGTCATCGACGGAAAAGGCGTTCTGAACAACCGCATCTCGGAATATGTCTTCACGCATCTGAACAAGATCGGCATTCCCACCCACTTCATCCGCCGCCTGAACATGCGCGAGCAGTTGATCAAGGAAGTGGAAATGATCCCGCTCGAGGTTGTCGTGCGCAACGTCGCCGCCGGCTCGCTTTCGAAGCGTCTCGGCATCGACGAGGGCATCGTGCTGCCGCGCTCGATCATCGAGTTCTATTACAAGTCGGATGCGCTCGAAGACCCGATGGTCTCCGAAGAGCACATCACCGCTTTCGGTTGGGCAAACCCTGCTGAGCTCGACGACATCATGGCACTCGCCATCCGCGTCAACGACTTCCTCTCCGGTCTCTTCCTTGGCGTCGGCATTCAGTTGGTCGATTTCAAGATCGAGTGCGGCCGTCTTTTCGAAGGCGATATGATGCGCATTATCCTTGCGGATGAAATTTCGCCGGATAGCTGCCGCCTGTGGGATATCGAGACGCAGGAAAAGATGGACAAAGACCGCTTTCGCCGCGATATGGGTGGGCTTGTGGAAGCCTATTCGGAAGTCGCGCGCCGTCTCGGCATCATCAATGAAAACGAACCGATCCGCGGCACAGGCCCGGTTCTCGTCAAGTGAAATCAGGAGACCATCAGGTGATCAAGGCACGGGTGACTGTTACGCTGAAGAACGGCGTTCTCGATCCGCAGGGTAAGGCAATCGAAGGCGCGCTGGGGAGCCTCGGTTTTGATGGCGTCGGCCAGGTTCGTCAGGGCAAGGTCTTCGATCTTGAACTGAACACCACCGACAAGGCGAAGGCCGAAGAAAATCTGAAGGCGATGTGCGAGAAGCTTCTCGCCAACACCGTCATCGAAAACTACGCGATCGCCATCCTCTAGAGCAACTGCGGTGAACGGTGGTTCACCTCCATTGCTTTCACTCTTTGTTTGACGCATTTCCGGACGAAAAACCGCAGACACGTTTGCTGGAAATGCTCTGAATTTCGGAGCCAAGGCCCATGAAATCCGCAGTCGTCCAGCTTCCTGGCCTCAATCGCGACCGTGACATGATCGCGGCCTTGACGAAGATTTCGGGCCAGGCACCCGTCACCATCTGGCAGACGGAAACACAAATCCCGGATGTCGATCTGATCGTCATCCCCGGCGGCTTTTCCTATGGCGATTACCTTCGTTGTGGCGCGATCGCGGCCCGCATGCCCGTCATGCAGGCGATCCGCGAGAAGGCGGAACAGGGCGTCAAGGTTCTGGGCGTCTGCAACGGCTTCCAGATTCTCGTCGAAGCCGGAATGTTGCCAGGTGCCTTGATGCGCAATGCCTCGCTCAAATTCGTCTGCCGCGAAGTCAAGCTCGAGGTCGTCAACAACGACACCGAGTTTACCCGCACCTACGATAAGGGCCAGATCATCCGTTCGCCCGTCGCCCATCACGATGGCAACTATTTCGTCGAGGCCGAGGAATTGAAGGCGATGGAAGACAATGGCCAGGTGGTGTTCCGTTACGCGGAGGACACCAACCCGAACGGCTCGCTGAATGATATTGCCGGTGTCATCAACGCCAAGGGCAATGTTCTCGGCATGATGCCGCATCCGGAAAACCTCATCGAAGCGGCCCATGGCGGCAAGGATGGCCGCGGCATATTCGCCTCGGCGCTCGGCGTTATCGCTGCCTGATATCAACAGCATCGAGCCGGGCGCATCAGCCCGGCTTTCTTTTTGCCGCTCCTGCTGGATTGAAGAATGAACCGCACCGTTCCCACACGTTCCATCGGCATCGCCGCTCTGGGCCTCGCAGCAATCGCACTTGCTGCATGCCAGCCGAAGCCTGAGGCGCCGCGGGTTGCCTCGCAGGCGGCCCTTCCGGTGATGGAGCGCATCGCCCTTGGCGCCAATGCCTGTTGGTTCAAGTCTAGCGATCCGGCCTTCAAGGCCTATCGCCTCGCGCCGGAACTCAACTCCTTCTCAGGCCGTCCGCGCATTCTGCTCGTCCCGCGCAACAGCCCGGAATCGCGCCCGATGCTGGTGGTCCAGGCCGAAGGCAATCCGGCCAATCTTCAGGCCTTCGGCCCCGTGATGAATGACGGTCACGCACCGCGCATTTCCGCCGACATCAAGCGCTGGGCCAATGGCGGCAAGGGCTGCTGACAGCCATCCACGTGACCGCGACGCGTCGCGGCCTCTTAAAAAGAGATCGCTGGAAGTTCTCGGAGCGCCTCCGTGGGTACCGTCAGCACGATCATGATCGCCGCAAACGCGCGGACTTGCTTTTTGCCGTTTCTTGCCGCTATTAGCCAAAGCCATTAGCAATTGAATGAGATGGCAGACCCACCATGTCCCTTCCCGATAAAGCCTTCCCAGTCTCCTGGGATCAGTTTCACCGCGATGCCCGCGCACTGGCATGGCGTCTTGCCGGCCTGAACAAGGAGTTCAAGGCTATTGTCTGTATCACCCGCGGCGGACTGGTACCGGCAGCCATCATCTCCCGCGAGCTCAACATCCGCCTGATCGACACGGTGTGCATCGCCACCCGTCACGATTACCTCAATCAGGGCGATACCATTCTGCTGAAGGGCATCTCTCCTGAGCTGCTGGAGAAATCCGGTGAAGGCATTCTCGTCGTGGACGATCTGACCGATACCGGCAAAACCGCATTGGAAGTGCGCGAGATGCTGCCAAAGGCGCATTTTGCCTGCGTCTATGCCAAGCCGACCGGCGTTCCCACTATCGACACTTTCGTCACCGAAGTGAGCCAGGACACCTGGATCTACTTCCCATGGGACATGGGCTTCACCTATCAGGAGCCGATCGCCAAGGGCGCGCCCGGCTGATCACCACGCATCCATCACGTCGCGCCAAGTCTTCTGAGGTTTGGCGCGACATGAGTCGATCTTGCTTTCCCAAATCGCATCTTGCTTCGAAGGCCTGCGAAATTGCACCCTCACGGCCCAGGCTCCAGCAGCACCGGCCCGCTGCCCTTATCTCCCAATATATCTGCAGGATTGCGCAACGGACACTCCTCCGTCGATAGACACCCACAGCCGATGCAGCCGGTCAGCTGATTGCGCAGCCGCGTGAGGCGCGCAATGCGGTCATCCAGTTCGGCCTGCCAATGGGTGGCAAGTCGCTGCCAGTCCTTAGCGGTCGGTGTTCGTCCATCCGGCAGGGTGTTCAAAGCCTGCTGAATTTCCTTGAGCGGAACGCCTGATCTCTGCGCGACCTTGATGATGGCAATGCGCCGCAGCACGTCGCGTCCGTAACGACGGTGATTGGAGCTGTTCCGCCAACCTTTGATCAGCCCTTCGGCCTCATAAAAATGAAGCGTCGAGACGGCAACCCCTGCCCGCTCGGCCACATCACCGACAGAGAGATCGCGCACCAAAGGAATCCGCTGAAGTTTTTTCGTCATGCCTGTTGCCCTCAACCTTACTTGAGGAATTACCACATGGAGGTCAACGCTGAAAGGGGATATGCATGACAGACAAAACGCTCTCGCTCCGCATTATTCTGGGCAGTGCCCGCGCCAACCGCTTTGCCGATATCGTCGCAGCCTGGGTGACGGAACGGCTGGCATCGATGCCTCATATCGCGGTGGAGGTTCTCGACCCTCGTGAACTCAAGCTGCCGCTCGGACATGATCCAGAGGCTGCCTCCGTCAAGGCATTGCGTGAGAGCCTCGATCGCGCCGATGCCTTCATTATCGTCACGCCGGAATATAATCGCAGCTACACGGGCGAACTGAAGACGCTGATCGATTCCGCCTACGCCGAATGGAATGCAAAGCCGGTAGGCTTCATATCCTATGGCGGCATTTCCGGCGGTCTTAGCGCCGTCGAACATCTCCGAACCGTCTTTGCAGAAACCCATGCCGCGACGATGCGGGATGTCGTCAGCTTCTCCAATCCGTGGACGATGGTGGATGCGGGTGGCAAGCTGGCCGCCGGAAAAGACTCCGAGACAGCCTTCCAAACCATGATGGGTAGATTGGAATGGTGGGCCAATGCGCTGAAGCTCGGTCGCGCGGCCGTTCCCTACAGGAAGTCAGCATAATCGTGCGGCAACCCATCACGTTGAAGGCGAGGTTGCTTCCGGTGGGATCCCTCACCCCAATATGACGACCACGATCAGCGACGCAGGCACAGATGCATCAGCCCTCAGGATTGATCAGCTATTCCATGCCCGAATAACCGGTTCCTCAATATCGTGTTCGTAGCCCAGCACGCTGACACTTGCCGTACCAAGGACAAAGCCTCGTCCGTATTCAGGCGGAAGCCCAAGCCACCGGGCTGCCAGCACCCGCAGGAAATGCGAACTTGAGAAGATCATGATGGTCTCCCCGCTGACCCGGATATCGTGGATGATGCGATCTGCTCGCGCGCCCACCTGTTCAACGCTTTCACCGCCGGGAGCACCATCACGAAAAAGCCGCCAGCCGGGTGCCGTCCGGTGGATCTCCTTCGTGGTGATGCCTTCATATTGTCCGTAGTCCCACTCGTTGAGGTCCGGCTTCACGGACATTCCGGAGGCAAATCCAGCAAGCTCGCATGTTCTGCGCGCGCGCAGAGAAGGGCTCGACCAGACCACATCCGTGGTGATCGCTTTCAGTCGCTCGGCGAGCAATCTTGCAGCATTTTCTCCGTTGGGCGTTAGATCGATATCCGACCTTCCCGTGTGACGACCGGACACCGACCAAGCCGTTTCGCCGTGTCGAACCAGAAAAATCTGTGGCAGCGATGTTTGCATCGCGTATCCCTTCCGTGAATCGTGATCGGAGGTTAGATAAGCGCCGTCGTCGTTTCAAGATTTTGGTGTTCTGTTTCTCTTCTGGCGTGGGAGCCCGAACAAGAAACCCTTCCGGCTACCGCTATATCTTGTATCGAGGCACCTCCACGCGCCCCACGCATCGCAAACATTGTGGATAGGCATGACACTTGTTGCTTGTACGCAACAACGAGAAGTTCCCACAACGGCGCCATATCGCCCCCTCCGTAACGACAGGCAAGCTTCACGCAAGGGAAGAGGCGAGGGTTCGGTCTCCGCAAGTGCCTGATATTTATGGAAGGTTTTTCTTTCCCCGTTTTCCACACCCTATCCCCACCACATCTTGTGGTAAATGAACCCTTACAAACTAGGCCTTGACGGAATCAGCACGTTTTCTAAAAGTAGCTCCATGTTGCGGCAGCAACGGAATCGGCAGTTTCATCTGTGGTTCTCTCCTGTATCTGTTCACGCGTTGTCTTGCGTTCCAACCACTAGGGGTGTGGAACGTAGGGTTGTGTCCGTCAGGGAGCTGTCAAAACGTGCGGCGGGGTATGGCGACAAGAAACTGTTAATACTATATATAGTATGCTTGCAGCCACGATAACCACGACATAAGGGAACGACATCCAAGGATGAACGTTTCCAACTCATCGGCAGACAACTGGCTGCGCATGGCCCATGCGAAGCCGGAACGATATTTTGCGCCCGATTGGGCGCCAACGGACAAGGACACCAACGATGCGCATCGAACGCCGCTTTACGAAGCCCGGCCAGTCGCCTTACGCGGAAATCGAATTCCGCAAGGCAGTCAGCGAAATCAAGAATCCGGACGGTTCCATCGTGTTCCGCCTCGCGGATATTGATGTGCCGGCGCAGTTCAGCCAGGTGGCGACCGACGTTCTGGCGCAGAAGTATTTCCGCAAGGCTGGCGTTCCGAAGGTTCTGAAGAAGGTTGAAGAGAACGACGTGCCGTCCTTCCTGTGGCGCTCCGTTGCCGATACGGCTGCCATGAAGGATCTGCCTGAGGCTGAGCGTTACGGTTCGGAAATCGACGCGCGTCAGGTTTTCGATCGCCTCGCCGGCACCTGGGCCTATTGGGGCTGGAAGGGCAAGTATTTCTCGTCCGAAGAAGATGCTCTCGCCTTCCGCGATGAGCTCGCCTACATGCTCGCCACCCAGCGCGTCGCGCCGAACTCGCCGCAGTGGTTCAACACCGGCCTGCACTGGGCCTATGGTATCGATGGTCCGGGCCAGGGCCACTTCTATGTCGACCCCTTCACCGGTAAGCTGACCAAGTCCAAGTCCGCTTACGAGCATCCGCAGCCGCATGCCTGCTTCATCCAGTCCGTTGAAGACGATCTCGTCAATGAAGGTGGCATCATGGACCTTTGGGTTCGTGAAGCGCGCCTCTTCAAGTACGGCTCCGGTACCGGCTCCAACTTCTCCTATCTGCGTGGCGAAGGCGAGAAGCTTTCCGGCGGCGGCAAGTCCTCCGGCCTGATGAGCTTCCTCAAGATCGGTGACCGCGCAGCCGGCGCCATCAAGTCCGGCGGCACCACCCGCCGTGCAGCCAAGATGGTCGTCGTCGATGCCGATCACCCCGATATCGAAGCCTATATCGACTGGAAGGTGAACGAAGAGCAGAAGGTTGCTGCCCTCGTCACCGGCTCCAAGATCGTCGCCAAGCACCTCAAGGCCATCATGAAGGCCTGCATCAACTGCGAAGGCGATAACGGCGATTGCTTCGATCCCGCCAAGAACCCTGCCCTGAAGCGCGAAATCCGCGCTGCCAAGAAGGATCAGGTTCCGGAAAACTACATCAAGCGCGTCATCCAGTTCGCCCAGCAGGGCTATAAGGATATCGAGTTCAAGACCTATGATACGGACTGGGATTCGGAAGCCTACCTCACCGTTTCCGGCCAGAACTCCAACAACTCCGTCTCGTTGAAGGACGATTTCCTGCGCGCAGTTGAAAGCGATGGCGACTGGAACCTCACCGCCCGCCGCGACGGCAGGGTGATGAAGACGCTGAAGGCACGCGACCTGTGGGAAAAGATTTCGCATGCCGCCTGGGCCTCTGCCGATCCGGGCCTGCACTTCAACACCACCATGAACGACTGGCACACCTCGCCAGCCGCCGGTTCCATCCGCGCATCCAACCCATGCTCGGAATACATGTTCCTGGATGATACGGCCTGCAACCTTGCTTCGCTGAACCTCCTCCAGTTCAAGGACGCGGCGACCAAGAAGATCAACATTGCCGATTACGAACATGCGGTTCGCCTGTGGACCGTCGTTCTCGAAGTCTCGGTGATGATGGCGCAGTTCCCATCGCGTCAGATCGCAGAGCGCTCTTACGAATACCGCACGCTCGGCCTCGGCTACGCCAATATTGGCGGCCTGCTGATGTCGTCCGGCATTCCTTATGACAGCGATGAAGGCCGCGCGATTGCCGGTGCCCTGACCGCAATCATGACCGGCGTCTCCTACGCAACGTCGGCTGAAATGGCTGGTGAGCTCGGTCCTTTCTCGGGCTTTGCGCCGAACCGTGACAACATGCTGCGCGTTATCCGCAACCATCGCCGTGCGGCCCAGGGCCTCGCCTATGGTTACGAAGGCCTGTCGGTAAATCCGGTTCCGCTCATCCATGCCGATTGCACCGATCCGGAGCTGATCAAGCATGCGGTTGCGGCCTGGGACAAGGCGCTGGAACTTGGCGAGCAGAATGGTTACCGCAACGCCCAGACCACCGTTATCGCGCCGACCGGCACGATCGGCCTCGTCATGGATTGCGACACCACCGGCATCGAGCCCGACTTCGCGCTGGTGAAGTTCAAGAAGCTTGCCGGCGGCGGCTACTTCAAGATCATCAACCGTGCGGTTCCGGAATCGCTGCGTTCGCTCGGCTACTCCGAAAGCCAGATCGCCGAGATCGAAGCATACGCTGTCGGCCACGGTAACCTGAACCAGGCACCTGGCATCAACCCCGGCTCGCTGAAGGCCAAGGGCTTCACCGATGAGAAGATCGAAGCCGTCAATGGCGCGCTGAAGAGCGCCTTCGACATCAAGTTCGTCTTCAACCAGTGGACGCTCGGCGCGGACTTCCTGAAGGACACGCTGAAGGTTTCCGACGAGCAGCTTTCCGACATCAGTTTCAACCTCTTGGAGCATCTCGGCTTCTCGAAGAAGGACATCGAAGCGGCAAATGTTCACGTCTGCGGTGCGATGACGCTGGAAGGCGCGCCGTTCCTCAAGGACGAGCATCTGTCCGTCTTCGATTGCGCCAACCCCTGCGGCAAGATCGGCAAGCGTTATCTCTCGGTCGAATCCCACATCCGCATGATGGCGGCTGCACAGCCCTTCATTTCGGGTGCGATCTCCAAGACGATCAACATGCCGAATGATGCGACGGTGGAAGATTGCGGCGCAGCCTACAT
Organism: Agrobacterium larrymoorei; assembly: GCF_030819275.1. Lineage (GTDB taxonomy): Bacteria > Pseudomonadota > Alphaproteobacteria > Rhizobiales > Rhizobiaceae > Agrobacterium > Agrobacterium larrymoorei_B. The sequence continues at coordinate 426,343 of NZ_JAUTBL010000001.1, forward strand.
GCTGTCCTGGAAGCTGGCGCTGAAGGCCAACGCCCTTTACCGCGATGGCTCCAAGCTTTCCCAGCCGCTGAACGCCTCGCTGGTCGAAGATGAGGATGACGAGGACGCCATGGAAGAGCTGCTGGCTCAGCCGCAGGCAGCCCAGGCCGTCACCATCACCGAAAAGATCGTCGAGCGCATCATCGAGCGCGTCGTTCGCAGCCAGGAAAAGCTGCCAACCCGCCGCAAGGGCTACACCCAGAAGGCAAAGATCGGTGGTCACACCATCTTCCTGCGCACCGGCGAATATGACGACGGCCGTCTTGGCGAAATCTTCCTTGATATGAACAAGGAAGGCTCGGCACTGCGCGCCTTCATCAACAACTTCGCGATTTCCGTGTCGCTCGGCCTGCAATATGGCGTGCCGCTGGAAGAATATGTCGACGCCTTCACCTTCACCAAGTTCGAGCCTGCTGGCATGGTGACGGGCAATGACGCTATCAAGAACGCCACGTCGATCCTCGACTACGTGTTCCGCGAACTCGCCATCTCCTATCTCGGCCGCCACGACCTGGCGCATGTCGATACGTCGGACTTCTCCAACACCGCACTCGGTCGCGGCGTGTCCGAAGGCAAGGCAGATGTCGTCTCCAAGGGCCTGACCCGCGGCTACAAGCCAACGCTCGTCTCCAACAATGGAAGCGAACGCGCCTCGGCGGAAATCAAGGGTTCGGCAACCGCAGCCCCTGCCCGCGCATCAGCCAATGTGACAGCCATTTCCGGCAATACGGCCCGCAAGCTGGAGGCAACCGTTTCAGTCGCCACTTCGGACGTCGTCGCCTTCAAGCGCGACTATGAAGAACGCGCCCGCGAACTGGCCGAAGAGATTGCAGAAGAAGTGGTCGAAACCGAACAGAGCGCCACCGGTCTCTTCTCGGACAAGGCCGCAACGGATGCTGCCTCTGCTAAGGCCGACGCCAAGAAGGTTGAAAACGAACGCCGCATGCGATCGATTGCCCAAGGTTATACGGGCAACATGTGCTCCGAGTGCCAGAACTTCACGATGGTCCGGAATGGGACTTGCGAGAAGTGCGACACGTGCGGCGCGACGAGCGGTTGCTCATAAGTAAAAATCGCATTACTGCAGTAAAAAAATAGGAATCTCAGAAGCAATCTCTCCAAGAAGGAGGGATTGCTTTATTTTTTTAGATAAAAATTTCTTAGCACTTCTAAAATTTGAAGTTGACACTTCATCTAAACGTGCGTAAAAGACACATAAATTTCAATTATCGAAGCTATATTAGATATTTACTTCGGCGCGACGCCTCTGTATTTATATTCTGGTGATTCGCAATTGTGCGATCGGTAACCAGGTGAGGCTTCAATGGCAACAAATCCCCCGAAAGGTGACGGACACCGCAACGGAGCAGTCCGCGACAGAACCCAGGTACGCAATCCTAAGACAGACACTTGGACCAAGCGTGGACCAGATGGACGGTTTATGGATGGGAAAAAAGACGGAACACCATTCAAAGGCGTTCGAAAGGAACACTAATGTTCCGCTGTGTCGTGACCAAGCGCCAACTCAATCACGACACGCCGCGAAAGCCTAAGCGACGCGGGGCAGAGAGACTTAGTCCCTATACCAGCATCTCAAATTATAGGAATCTGAGTATCGAAGTCGAGTAGCTGGGCACCTTTGTTTGATGGAGTGTCTAATTGGCATCAATACCAACTTTCGGGTTCTCTGCTTTCTTGCGAGTGATCTGCTTGAACGAGAAACCCCAAAAAACTGCGATTTTTAATCGACATTCGCCAGCTGAAGATGGCGGCTACGATTATCATCGGAAATTGAAGTCTTCAATCCAGAGCCTAGCTTCTGGTTCACGAAGTTTGAGAGAGGTGCTAAAGGAGATCGCGCTTATAAAAAGCCCTTCTGAACGGCGCTCAACTAAACAGGGAGTGGTAAAATTCCTGAGGTGGCTTAGCCGTAATGGCAGCACCGTAACTTTCTGCGAGCCTATAGTCTTCGATAGCCCACTCGGGCTCTTTAAAGTGCGCTTCGAAGCTAATTGTGTAGTTGAGATAAACGGTCGACGAACTGCACTTCATGTTTGGAACACTCAGCAACCGAAACTCCGAGAGCGAGAAGTTATTGCTGCTCTCACGATGGTGCAGCGAGTTACTAGCCGCGAAGCTGACTTGGTCGATGACTTTGCGGTACTTTCTTTGAGAGACGGCCATCTCTATAAATGGTCCGACGACCCCTCCGCCTATAAGAAATTCGCGGACTCGATTCTAGTTCAGTTAGACCGTTTGTGTTCTCTTGCGCGTGCGGAATATGGGCTCCCTCAGATTAAACAGGGTCCTGACCCAGCTCATCCTTATGCCTAATCTCGACAACTATCCGTGCTGCCAGCTTTGAGAACTTTAGCTGCATCACATACTTCAAAGCATGATTCTCGAGCATTCCTCGATAATCATGCTTTTATCTAGTGTCTTTGCTTTAGCCCGGCTACGCGACGTACACGCGCCCGCCTCCTCAAGAAATTTTCATAGATATGCCCACCTAAAGTTCTCGCCTGTCAGCGGCGACAGGAAGATGATTGGTACAAAAAAAGGCCCGCCTAAGCGGACCTTTCTCAACTCTTCCGAAAACCTACAATCAAATCTCCGGGCAACCGCGCTGGTTTGCGAAGGTGATGGTGTCGGGGCCGCGGCGGGTGTCGCCTTCGACGACCACGCGGCGAGGCGTCATGCGGACCACTTCCGGATCGCGCAGGCCAGAGGCGCGGGCGGCGGCGCGAGCTTCGCGTTCGCTGCAGCCGGCCATGCGTGGCGGGCCACGGCGGTCCATGTCGCGGCGGTCGCGATCGCGGTCGCGGATAACCGGACGGACGCCATCTGGGCCGATCCGCAGCTCAACATCCTGCGCCTTTGCAACGGTAGATACGGCTACGCTTGAAACTGCCATAGTAATAGCAAGTCCTGCAACTTGAATAATCTTTCGCATGTTGCCTCCTCAGTGCCATTACTTCGGCACACGTCAATGTTCACAGCGCTATAACGTCGAGAAGCCTCACTGGTTCCTTTGCAGTAATCTTGGGATGACAAGCAGATTACAATAAAATGCCCCGCCGAAGCGGGGCATATACGATTGATAGTGCGTATTGAGGGATCACCACTTCAGGCTGCTACATCCGCAGTGAAAGCGGATTTGATCAGCGTCTTGGTGTAGTCGGCAGAAGGCGCGTTGAAGATTGCGTCGGTCTCTCCTTCTTCCACGATCTTCCCATCCTTCATAACGATCACGTAATCCGAAATCGCCTTGATGACCGAAAGGTCATGGCTGATGAAGATGTAGGAGAGGCCATGCGTCTTCTGCAATTCGCGCAGCAGATCGATCACCTGGCCCTGCACCGAACGGTCCAGTGCCGAGGTTGGCTCATCGAGAATGACGACATCCGGTTTCAGGATGATGGCTCTGGCAATTGCGATACGCTGGCGCTGGCCGCCCGAAAACTCGTGCGGATAGCGATTGCGCGCTGCCGGATCGAGACCCACTTCCTTCAGCGCTTCGATGGCGCGCTTGTCCCGCTCGGCGCGATTCAATTGCGGCTCGTGGACAAACAGGCCTTCGGTGATGATCTCTCCCACCGTCTGGCGCGGCGAGAGCGAACCGTAGGGATCCTGGAACACGAGTTGCAGCCGACGACGTAAGGGGCGCATCGCTTTGCGATCCAGCCCCGTGATCTCCTTCTTCTCGAAGGTAATCCGTCCCTTGGCATTGGTAAGCCTGAGAAGTGCGCGGCCGAGCGTCGATTTGCCCGAACCGGATTCCCCCACGATGCCAATGGTCTGGCCCTGGCGCAGATTGATGTTCACGCCATCGACTGCGCGAAACACACTCGCTTTGGAAAGGAAGCCACCGGGAATGTCGTAATCGACGGTGACGTTCTGGCCGGAGAGCACGACCGGCGTGCCGTCGGCGACCGGCGGCTTGTGGCCGCTCGGCTCGGCATCCAGCAGCATCTTGGTGTAATCCGCCTGCGGGCGTTCGAAGATGTCCTCCGTCGTGCCCGCCTCGACCACCTCACCGCGCCGCATCACCGTGACGCGGTCGGCAAAGTGGCGCACCACGCCGAGATCGTGGGTGATCAGCACCACGGCCATGCCGAAGCGTTGCTGCAGCGACTTCAACAGATCGAGGATCTGCGCCTGGATCGTGACATCCAGTGCGGTGGTCGGCTCATCCGCAATGAGGATATCCGGCTCGTTTGCCAGCGCCATGGCAATCATGACGCGCTGACGCTGCCCGCCGGAAAGCTCATGCGGGTAGCTGTCGATGCGGCGTTCCGGGTCAGGAATGCCCACAAGCTTCAGAAGTTCGAGAACACGGGCACGCGCCTCGCTCTTGCTGCCGCCGCGATGATGCAGGATCGGCTCGGCGATCTGCGCCCCGATCCGGTAAAGCGGATCGAGCGAGGTCATCGGCTCCTGGAAGATCATGGTGATCTTCGCGCCGCGGATGGTGTTGAGTTCATCGACCGGAAGGCCGATCAACTCGCGCCCGCGATATTTCGCCGAGCCATTGATGACGCCATTGGAAGCCAGAAGCCCCATGATGCCCATCATCGTCTGGCTCTTGCCGGAGCCGGATTCACCGACCACGGCAAGCGTCTCACCTTGGCGAACATCAAGATCGATGCCCTTGACGGCATTGACCATGCCGTCCGGCGTGGTGAAGTCCACCTTGAGATTGCGAACCGTCAATATGGTTTCAGATGTCGTCATGTCAGCGATCCTTTGGATCGAGTGCGTCACGCAACCCGTCGCCCACGAAGTTGAGCGAGAACAGGGTCAACACGAAGAACAGAGCCGGGAAGATCAACAGCCAGGGTGCCGACTGCATGTTGTTGGCGCCTTCGGAAATCAGCGCGCCCCAGCTCGTCAACGGCGCCTGCACGCCAAGGCCAAGGAAGGAGAGGAAGCTTTCTAGCAGGATCACCTTCGGCACCACCACGGTGACGAAAACGACGACCGGGCCAATGGTATTGGGGATGATGTGACGGCGGATGATCTGCCAGTCGCTCAAGCCCAGCGCCTGCGCGGCACCGACGAATTCCCGTCTTTTGAGCGCCAGCGTCTGCCCACGCACGATACGCGCCATATCCAGCCATTCGACAGCCCCGATCACCAGAAAGATCAGGATGAAGCTTCGGCCGAAGAAGACCACGAGCACGACGACGAGGAAGACGAAGGGCAGCGAATAGAGGATTTCGACAAAGCGCATCATCACATTGTCGACCCGCCCGCCGATGTAACCGGCGGTCGCACCATAGACGACGCCGATGCCGAGCGACACAAGGCTCGCAAGAACACCGACGGCAATCGAGATTTGGCCGCCCAGCATCACGCGCGCCAGCATATCACGTCCGTTGGTATCGGTGCCGAAGAAGAAGTATTCCCGGTTCACCTCGCCTTCCAGCTTCAGCGTCCGGCCATCATCTTCTGTCGCGACGACCTTGGTGTTTTCGAACTCGTTGGCACGGTCGAAATAGCGCGTCGTGCGCGGATCGATGGCGCTGCTGGAGGTCACGGTGGCGGTAAAGGTCTGGCCGCTGACGGCAAATTCCTTCAACTCGACGCGGGCGCGGCTCGCCACACCCTCCACCACCTCCTGCAGATTGTTCACATCCGGACGGGGCTCCAGGCTTGGCGGCACGGAGACGTAGGAGGAGAACACCTGATCATAGGTGTGGCTCAGGAAATGCGGGCCGATGAAGGAGAAGAGCGTGATCAGCACCAGCATGACGGAACCCGCCATCGCCGCCTTGTTGCGGCGGAAGCGCATCGTTGCCAGCTGGAACAGGCTTCGGCTTTGCACCTCGGCTTGGGGTGGAAGATTGGTCGAAATATCAGTCATGTCGAACCCTCGGATCGAGAAGGCCGTAGAGAATATCGACCACGAGATTGAAGAGGATGACGAAGATGGCAACGAGAACGACTGTTCCCATGACCAGCGTGTAATCGCGATTGATGGCGCCAAGAACGAAATAACGGCCAACACCTGGAATGGTGAAGATCGTTTCGATGACGGCAGAACCGGTCAGAAGCGCAGCAGCGCAAGGTGCCAGATAAGAGACGACCGGCAGCATGGCGGCGCGCATCGCATGGAAAACCACGACGCTTTTTGCCGGAAGGCCATAAGCCTTCGCAGTGCGAATATGGTCCATCCGCAAAGCCTCGATCATCGCACCGCGCGTCAGACGCGCAATCACCGCAAGCTGTGGCAGTGCAAGCGCAATCGTCGGCAGGATGAGATAGCGCAGCGATCCATCACCCCAGCTACCGGCAGGCAGCAGGCCAAGGAAGACGGCAAAGACGAGTGTGAGCACCGGCGCAACGACGAAGTTCGGCACCGTAACACCCACCGTCGAAATCGACATGATGGAGAAATCGAAGGCGCTGTTTTGCCGAAGGGCCGCGAACGTGCCAGCAAGAACGCCACCGATCAGCGCCAGAAGCAGCGCATAGCAGCCAAGCTCCAGCGAGTAAGGCAGGCCTTTGCCGATCAGCTGCGCGACGGTGTTATCCTTGTAAATATAGCTCGGACCGAAATCGCCGGTCACCGCATTGCGCAGATAAATCAGATACTGACGCCACAATGGTTCATCCAGATGATAGGTCCTCATCAGGTTTTCCATCGTTTGTGGCGGCAGGGGCCGTTCAAGGTTGAACGGACCGCCCGGTGCAAAACGCATCAGGAAAAAAGAAATGGTGACGACGATAAATAGCGTCGGCACCGCGCTCGCCAGACGGCGCAGAACAAATGAAATCATGGCTTTTCAGGCTCCGGGCATGGCACGGCGGGGTTATCAACCGCCGTGCCAGCGCTGCTTATTCGGAAACGCTCAGAAAGCGGCTCAAGTGTTCATTGGCGGCATTGTCGTGCCAACCCTTGACGCGATCCGATACCAGCCAGAGATCGGCCTGGGTCAGAAGCGGTGCCACCGGCTGCTCCTTCATCAGGATGGTTTCAGCCTCATGCAGCAGCTTGGAGCGGGCTGCCGGATCCTTTTCCTCATAAGACTTCTTCATCAACGCATCATATTCGGCGTTGTTGAACTTGGCGTAGTTGAAGGTCTTGTTGGAGGAAATGGAAAGCGCCAGGAAGTTTTCAGCATCCGCATAGTCGGCAACCCAGCCAGCACGCGCGACATTGTATTTGCCGCCTTCCTGCAGGTAGCCATAATGCGAGGCGACGTCGAGGTTCACGAGCGAAACCTTGGCGCCAAAGGTGTTCTTCCACATATCGGCGATGGCGGTTGCCACGCGCTCGTGGTTCGGGTTGGTGTTGTAGCGGATTTCGATGGAGAGCGGCTTGCCGCCTTCACCGTAACCGGCTTCCTTCATCAGCTTGAGGGCTTCGTCTTCACGGTCAAGCTGGGACATGGTTGCGAAATCGGCCTTGGACGGCTCGCCGTAGGAGTCCATGCCGGGCGGCACCATGGAGTAGGCCGGAACCTGCGAACCGCTATAGATTTCCTTGGCCAGGAAGTCGCGATCGACAGACATGGAAAGAGCGCGGCGGACGCGCACGTCGCTATAGGGCGCTTCGCGCGTATCGAAGGTGTAGTAATAGGTCGCAAGGGTTGGCGACACATGAACCTGCTCGCCATAGGACTTGCGCAGACGATCGAGCTGATCGGCCGAGAAGTTGTAGGCGAGATCCATTTCCTTGGCCTCGAAGCGACGGACCGAGGCGGCCTGGTCGTCGATCGGGTAGAAGATCACCTTGTCGATCTTCGTATTGGCAGCGTCCCAGAAGTTCGGGTTCTTGACCACCGTCAGGCTGTCGTTCGGCACGTGCGACTGAAGCGTATAGGCACCGTTGGAGACCATGACGCCTGGCTTGACGAAATCCTTGCCGTTCTTGTCGAAGCTCGCCTTGGAAACAGGCAATGCGGTCTGGTGCGCGAGAAGCTCGAGGAAGAAGGGCGTCGGGCGCTCGAGCGTGATTTCGAGCGTCTTATCGTCCACCGCCTTCACGCCAAGCTGATCAAGCGGCAATTCGCCCTTGTTGATCTTTTCGGCATTCTTGATGGGGTAGAGAATATTGGCATATTTGGCTGCCGTCTTCGGGTCCTGAACGCGCTGGTAGGAGAACACGAAGTCTTCAGCCGTCACCGGCGAACCATCCGACCACTTCGCGTTGTCGCGCAGCTTGAACGTATAGACCGTGCCGTCATCCGACAGCTTCCAGCTTTCCGCCGTGCCGGGAACGATCTTGCCGGCAGCGTCGTAGATCGTCAGGCCCTCATAGAGATCCTTGAGGATGAAAGCTTCGATATTGATCGAGGTCTGTGCCTGATCGAGAGTTTGGGGTTCCCCCGGATTACCGCGATGCAGAACGGTTTCAGCAAGAGCGGAACTGGCGCCAATCAGAAGTGAGCCGAGAAGAATTGCGGCTCGCGTTGTCGTTTTAAACGAAATCATTTTTTTAATGCTCCCAGACAGTTTGAGAGGCCTAAAACAAGGGCAAATTGGCTTGACGCGCAACCCCCAATATTTTCAGCCACTTCAAGCCTGCCTTTTGAGCAGGCAATACTTATGAATGCGCAACAATGCGGCAAGGCAAAATATCTTGGAAAAATATCGGGATACGCGACGTCGTAATCGGTCAAGCTGACTGACAAATTTCGTCTAGATATGGCGTCCGCCTGTGGAAAACGATGAACGGGGAAGCGCAAATAGAGCCCACCTTTTAGAGAATCCTCTGCCGACAGGCTGATGGGGAAGAGAGTGAAGGGCGCTTGAGCGGCTTTCGTTTTTGGCTAAACTGAAACAAAACGAAAAGATTTTAGGGGGTCATTCAATGTTTTTCAGCGCGCGTCAAACCGAGATCATAGAGCTTGCCAAGTCCGAAGGACGAGTGCTGGTCGAAGACCTCGCGGCACGCTTTTCCGTTACGCCGCAGACGATCCGCAAGGACTTGAACGAACTCTGCGAAAACAGAACGCTGAATCGCATTCACGGCGGCGCGATTTTCCCGAATGGCACCGAAAATATGCGCTACGAGGCGCGCCGTTCGATTGCCGCGAGCGAAAAGCAGGCCATCGGCAAGGCGGCAGCGAACATTATTCCCAACAAGTCCTCCCTCTTCATCAATATCGGCACGACGACGGAGGCGGTGGGCGATGCGCTGCTCGATCATCAGGAACTGATGGTCATCACCAATAATATCAATGTCGCAAACCGGCTGCGTATCTTCCCTTCCATCGAGGTCATTATAGCCGGCGGCGTCGTGCGCGGAACCGATGGCGGCATTGTTGGCGAGGCGGCAGTGGACTTCATTCGTCAGTTCAAGGTGGATTATGCGGTGATCGGCGTTTCCGCAATCGATCAGGACGGCGCTCTACTGGACTACGACTTTCGGGAGGTGAAGGTAGCCCAGGCCATCATCGCCAATGCGCGCCATGTGATCCTTGCCAGCGACTCAAGCAAATTCGACCGCACAGCCCCCGTCCGTATCGGCCATCTCTCGCAGGTTCAGACCTTCATTACCGACCATTGCCCGTCGGAATCCATCCGCAACATCTGCCGGGAAGCGGGAGTCGAGCTGATCGAAACAACCCCACGAGAGACAGACATCATAGACGATAGTTTCGTTTGACATTCGCTTTCAGTTCCTTTTATTTTCCCTTTAACAAAAAATGCTTCGCCTTTAAGGCGCAAGACAGCAGGGAGTGGTGACAGGTGGCTCAAGAGGCGGTTCGCGACATCTTCGTGATCGGCGGCGGTATCAATGGCTGCGGCATCGCGCGTGATGCGGCTGGCCGGGGTTATTCCGTCACGCTGGCCGAGATGAAGGACTTTGCTTCCGGCACGTCCTCCGGCGCCACCAAGCTGATCCATGGCGGCCTGCGCTATCTCGAACATTATGAGTTCCGTCTCGTGCGTGAAGCCTTGATGGAACGCGAAGTTCTGTGGGCGATGGCGCCCCATATCATCTGGCCGATGCGCTTCGTTCTGCCCTTCCACAAGGGTGGCATTCGCCCCGCTTGGCTGATCCGGCTCGGTCTCTTCCTCTACGATCACCTCGGCGGTCGCAAATTGCTGCCTGCCACCAAGTCTCTCGACATGCGCCGCGATCCGGCTGGCAAGCCGTTGAAGCCGCTCTTCACCAAGGCCTTCGAATATTCCGACGGCTGGGTGGATGACGCGCGTCTCGTGGTGCTGAACGCACGCGACGCGGCAGACCGCGGCGCGGACATCATGAACCGCTCGAAGGTAACTTCGGTCCGGCGCGAAAACGGGCTTTGGACCATCAACGTCCAGAACATCGAAAGCGGCGACGTGAAAACCGTGCAGGCACGCATGCTGGTGAATGCCGCCGGTCCCTGGGTGGATCAGGTTCTGTCCAACGCGGCTGGGAAAAACCAGGTTCACAATGTTCGCCTCGTTCAGGGCAGCCATATCGTCGTGAAGAAGAAGTTTGACGATCCGCGCGCCTATTTCTTCCAGAACCCAGACAACCGCATCATTTTCGCCATCCCTTACGAGACTGACTTCACCCTGATCGGCACGACCGACCGCGACTATGACGGCGATCCCTCGCAGGTGAGGATCAGCGACGAGGAAACGGATTATCTCTGCAAGGCGGCCAGCGAATATTTTGCCGAGCCGGTGACGAAGGATGATATCGTCTGGACCTATTCCGCCGTTCGTCCTCTCTATGACGACGGCGCATCCAAGGCGCAGGAAGCCACGCGCGACTATGTGTTGAAGCTGGAGCAGAACACCGGCGAGCCGCCGCTGCTCAACGTCTTTGGCGGAAAGCTTACCACCTATCGTCGCCTTGCCGAACATGCGCTGGAAAAGATCAATGAAGCGATCGGCACCAAGGGTTCGCCCTGGACGGCGAGAAGCTCGTTGCCGGGCGGCGATTTTGCTCCGACCGGCTATGATGCTGAAGTGGCAAAGCTGAAGGGCCGTTATGGCTTTCTCTCGGATCGCCATGCCCGCCGTCTTGTCAGGCTTTACGGAACGAAGGCTGCGGTCTTCCTAGGAGATGCGACCGGTGTGGAGGCACTGGGGCGTCATTTCGGCGGTGATCTCTACGAGCGCGAAGTCGCCTGGCTCATGGAAATGGAATGGGCCAGAACGAGTGAGGATGTGCTCTGGCGCAGGACCAAGCAGGGCTTGCATTTTTCCAAAGAGGAAGCCGCTGCCTTGAACGAATACATGACGAAAAAGGCTGCTTAACACGACTGATTAAGACGCGCCGTAACGGCGCTGCGTAAGACATATTGATTGCAGACATCTTGCTGGTGGAGGAGGCCGCGGGACAGAATGCTTGAATTGCGCAACATCGCGAAGATGGTGGGCGGGGATTATCATATCTACCCGACCAATCTCACACTCAAGCGGGGCACGCTGAATGTCCTGCTTGGCCCGACCTTGTCGGGCAAGACCTCCTTGATGCGACTGATGGCCGGCCTCGACAAGCCGACCGAAGGCTCGCTGATCTTCGACGGCGCCGATGTGACGGGCAAACGCGTGCAAGACCGCAGCGTCGCCATGGTCTATCAGCAGTTCATCAACTACCCCTCGCTATCGGTCTACGAAAACATCGCCTCCCCGATGCGGATCGCAAAGAAAGATAGCGCCACGATCGATCGCGAGGTCCGCAAGGCGGCGGACCTGTTGAAGCTCACGCCCTATCTGGAGCGCACGCCGCTCAATCTCTCTGGCGGCCAGCAGCAGCGAACCGCCCTTGCCCGCGCCATCGTCAAGAATGCCAGCCTCGTTCTTCTGGACGAGCCGCTTGCCAACCTCGATTACAAGCTGCGCGAAGAGCTGCGTGAGGAACTGCCAAAGATTTTCGCCTTATCCGGCGCGATCTTTGTCTATGCCACGACGGAACCATCCGAAGCACTCCTCCTTGGTGGAAACACCGCAACCCTCAACCAGGGCCGGATCACGCAATATGGCCCGACCATCGACATGTACCGCAATCCGGTCGATCTCGTTTCCGCCAGAACCTTTGCCGATCCGCCGCTGAATATCGTCGAATTGACGAAAGCCGGAAACACGTTCCTGCAAAATGGCCAACCGGCATTTGCTGTTCCGGCCCATCTTTCCGGCATTGCCGATGGACCGGTGACCGCCGCGTTTCATCCGCACCACCTCTATCCAGAACCCACCAACGTCAATGCCGTGAAACTTCAGGCAAAGACGCTGGTTTCGGAAATCGCCGGATCGGAAAGCTTCATCCATCTGGACTTTGCCGGCCACCGCTGGGTGATGCTGACGCGTGGCATTCTCGATATCGAGCCAGACCGGCAGATCGATATCTATCTCGACACCCGTCATCTGATGGCCTTCGGCACTGATGGCCGTTCCCTTGCAACCCCGAAGCTTGCTGCCGCGTGAGGAGATAGAGACATGGCACGTATCAGTCTCGACCACATCCGCCACGCCTATAACGCCAAGGCGAAAGCCGCCAATGACTACGCTTTGAAAGAGGTGCACCACGAATGGAGCGATGGCGGCGCCTACGCGCTGCTCGGTCCATCCGGCTGCGGCAAGACGACCCTGCTCAACATCATTTCCGGACTGATCCATCCATCGGACGGGCGCATTCTGTTTGACGGCAAGGATGTCACCAACCTGCCGACTGAGCAGCGCAACATCGCCCAGGTCTTCCAATTCCCGGTCATCTACGACACGATGACCGTCTACGACAATCTGGCCTTTCCGCTGCGCAATCGTGGTGTCTCGGAGCCGGATGTCGACCGCCGCGTCAACGAAATCCTAGAGATGATCGATCTCGGCGCCATGGCCAAGCGCCGCGCACGGCGGCTGACCGCGGACCAAAAGCAGAAGATTTCGCTGGGACGCGGGCTGGTGCGCAACGATGTGAAAGCCATTCTCTTCGACGAGCCGCTGACCGTCATCGATCCACATATGAAATGGGTGCTGCGTTCGCAGTTGAAGCGCCTGCACCGCCAGTTCGGCTTCACCATGGTCTATGTCACGCACGATCAGACTGAAGCGTTGACCTTCGCCGACAAGGTCGTCGTCATGTATGACGGCCAGATCGTCCAGATCGGCACACCAGCAGAACTCTTCGAGAAGCCTAGCCACACCTTCGTCGGCTACTTCATCGGCTCGCCCGGCATGAATGTGCTGCCCGTCTCGGTCAATGGCGCGCGGGCAACGATCGGTGACCAGACCATCGCGCTGTCTTCAGCCCCGGATTTCAAGCCGGGCGCCAAGACGGAGCTTGGCATCAGGCCGGAATTTATCTCGCTTGGCCGCGACGGCATGCCGGTTTTGATCAACAAGGTCGAGGACATCGGTCGTCAGAAGGTGGTGCGCTCAAGCTTTGCCGGTCAGCCACTGACGATCGTGGTGCCAGAGGACAGCGAGATTCCCGCGGATCCGCGCGTGACTTTCGATCCGAAGGCGATCGGCATCTATGCCGATAGCTGGCGCGCCGGAACAGGAGCCTGAGCATGGACAAGACAGTCAACAACAAGGCCTGGTTCCTCGTCATTCCGGTTCTGGTGCTCGTCGCCTTCTCGGCAGTCATCCCACTGATGACCGTCGTCAACTACTCTGTGCAGGATACATTCGGCAACAACGAGTTCTTCTGGGCGGGTACCGATTGGTTCGTTCAGATGTTGCACTCACCGCGCTTCTGGGATGCGCTGGTGCGCAACCTGATCTTCTCGCTCGTCATTCTCGCGATCGAAATTCCGCTGGGAATCCTGATCGCACTGAACATGCCGAAGACGGGCCTTGGCGTTCCCGTCTGCCTCGTTCTGATGGCGCTACCGCTTCTCATCCCTTGGAATGTCGTCGGTACCATCTGGCAGGTTTTCGGTCGCGTCGATATCGGCTTTCTTGGCCACTACCTTTCGAAGCTCGGCATCGATTACAACTACACGCAGGACCCGGTGGACGCCTGGGCAACCGTCATCATCATGGATGTCTGGCACTGGACAAGCCTCGTCGTGCTGCTCTGCTATGCTGGCCTGGTCTCCATACCGGATGCCTATTATCAAGCGGCTCGCATCGATGGCGCCTCGCGGTGGTCCGTCTTCCGCTTCATTCAACTGCCTAAGATGAAACGCGTGTTGCTGATCGCCGTGCTGCTGCGCTTCATGGACAGCTTCATGATCTACACGGAACCCTTCGTCGTGACCGGTGGCGGGCCTGGCAATTCGACAACCTTCCTCTCCATCGACCTCGTGAAGATGGCCGTCGGTCAGTTCGATCTTGGTCCGGCAGCGGCGATGTCGATCATCTACTTCCTGATCATCCTGGCGCTGTCCTGGATCTTCTACACCGTCATGACCAACAGCGACGCGGATGCGTGAGAAAGGAGACCGGTATGAGCAATTCCACCATGAGCCGCTTCTCCTTCTTGATCCCGACGATCTACATCATCTTCCTGCTGCTGCCGATTTACTGGCTGGTGAATATGAGCTTCAAAGAGAATGCCGAAATCCTCGGCGCCTTCTCGCTCTGGCCGCAAAATCCGACGCTGCGCAACTACACGGTCATCTTTACCGATCCGTCCTGGTATAACGGCTACATCAACTCGATCATCTATGTGGCGTTGAACACCGTCATCTCGGTCGCGGCGGCACTTCCGGCAGCCTATGCCTTCTCTCGATATCGCTTCCTTGGCGATAAGCATCTGTTCTTCTGGCTGCTCACAAACCGAATGGCGCCGCCCGCCGTCTTCGCCCTGCCCTTCTTCCAGCTTTATTCCGCATTCGGGCTGATCGATACGCATATCGCAGTGGCGATCGCCCACTGCCTGTTCAACGTGCCGCTGGCGGTGTGGATCTTGGAAGGCTTCATGTCCGGCGTTCCGAAGGAAATCGACGAGACCGCCTATATCGACGGTTATTCCTTCCCACGCTTCTTCGTGAAGATTTTCATGCCCCTGATCGCAAGCGGCATCGGCGTGGCGGCTTTCTTCTGCTTCATGTTCTCCTGGGTCGAGTTGCTGCTCGCCAGGACCCTGACGACGACTGCGGCAAAGCCGATTGCCGCGACGATGACGCGCACGGTTTCCGCATCGGGGATGGACTGGGGCGTTCTGGCTGCAGCCGGCGTGTTGACCATCATTCCCGGCGCGCTCGTCATCTATTTCGTCCGCAACTACATCGCCAAGGGCTTCGCCCTCGGTCGCGTCTAACAAGGAGAACTCGGATGCATTTTTCCTGGATGGCATGGACGCTGCCAACGGCGCTGTTTTTTCTGACCATCCTCGCTTTGCTGATCGGCATGGCGGTGTGGGAGTATTTCTCGCCCGGCGGCAATCCGCGCGTCGGCATTCTTCGCTTCGAGACGACACGGGGGGACAGGCTCTTCGTCTCGCTGCTCGGCTCCGCTTTCATCAATCTTGCCTGGCTCGGCTTTGTCGGCACAGGCCTTTGGTGGGCGCTCGCTCTATCGGTTGTCTATGCGATCGGCGTGTTCCGCTTCGTATAGCTGCCGACGACGTACCGGGGCGGAGGACGACCCGGCCATTTTATACATGACGCAATCGCAAAACCTTGGGAGGACCTCTTATGCGAATGCATCTTCTTACCACCACAGCAGCGGCGCTGCTGGCAATCACCGGCGTGGCTCACGCCGGTATGAATGAAGCCAAAGCTTTTCTTGATAAGGAAGTCGGCGACCTTTCGTCCCTCTCCCGTGCGGACCAGGAAAAGGAAATGCAATGGTTCATCGACGCAGCCAAGCCATTTGCGGGCATGGACATCAAGGTCGTCTCCGAAACGTTGACGACGCATGAATATGAATCCAAGGTACTGGCGAAGGCCTTTTCCGAAATTACCGGCATCAAGCTGACACACGACCTGATCGGCGAAGGCGATGTGGTCGAGAAGCTGCAGACGCAAATGCAGTCCGGCGAAAACATCTATGACGCCTTCGTTAACGACAGCGACCTGATCGGCACCCATTGGCGCTACCAGCAGGTGCGCAACCTGACCGACTGGATGGCCGGCGAAGGCAAGGACGTCACCAATCCCGGTCTCGACCTGCCCGATTTCATCGGCACCAAGTTCACCACAGCACCCGACGGCAAGCTCTATCAGCTGCCGGACCAGCAGTTCGCCAACCTTTACTGGTTCCGCTACGACTGGTTCAACGATGCCAAGAACAAGGCCGACTTCAAGGCGAAGTATGGCTACGACCTCGGCGTTCCGGTCAACTGGTCGGCCTATGAGGATATTGCCGAATTCTTCACCGGTCGCGAAATCGACGGTAAGAAGGTCTATGGCCATATGGACTACGGCAAGAAAGACCCCTCGCTCGGCTGGCGCTTCACCGATGCCTGGCTGTCCATGGCCGGTAACGGCGACAAGGGCCTGCCAAACGGTTTGCCGGTCGATGAATGGGGCATCAAGGTCAACGAAAAGTCCCAGCCGGTCGGCTCCTGCGTCGCACGTGGCGGCGACACCAACGGCCCGGCCTCGGTCTATGCCATCCAGAAATATCTCGACTGGATGAAGGCCTATGCACCTCCAGCAGCGCAGGGCATGAACTTCTCAGAATCCGGTCCCGTCCCGGCCCAGGGCGAAGTGGCTCAGCAGATCTTCTGGTACACTGCCTTCACCGCGGATGCGGTCAAGAAGGGCCTGCCGGTGGTCAACGAGGACGGCACGCCGAAGTGGCGCATGGCTCCCTCCCCGCATGGCGTCTACTGGAAGGACGGCATGAAGCTCGGCTATCAGGACGTGGGTTCCTGGACGCTGATGAAATCCACGCCTACCGATCGCGCCAAGGCCGCCTGGCTCTACGCGCAGTTCGTCACCTCTAAAACGGTGGACGTGAAAAAGGCGCATGTGGGTCTCACCCTCATCCGTGAATCGACCATCAACCATGAGAGCTTCACCAAGCGCGCCAAAGATCTCGGCGGCCTGATCGAATTCTACCGTTCGCCCGCTCGCGTGCAGTGGTCTCCGACCGGCACCAACGTTCCTGACTATCCGAAGCTGGCTCAGCTCTGGTGGCAGGCCGTGGGAGACGCGTCGTCGGGGGCGAAGACTGCGCAGGAAGCGATGGATTCTCTTTGCGCCGAACAGGAAAAGGTCATGGCACGCCTGGAACGTGCAGGCGTTCAGGGCGACAAGGGACCGAAGCTCGCGGAAGAGCATGATCTCGAATATTGGCACAAGGATGCTGTTGCCAAGGGCAACTTGGCACCGCAGCTAAAAGTCGAGAACGAGAAGGAAAAGCCGCTTACCGTCAACTACGACGAACTGGTGAAGAGCTGGCAGAAGTAAGTCGAAGGCCTAAAAACGTGTCGCGGAAAAGTGTGAAGCGGTTTTGCAATCACGATACGCGATGAGAGAAGGGCTTGAAGCGTGAAAAGCTAGTCTGAAAGATCGCAACACGCTCTAAGAGAGCGAAAGCCGGGGAAACATTTTCCCCGGCTTTCCTAATGAATCAGCGCCAGCCAAGTTCCGGCGCAACATGTTTCAAGATCGCTTCCAGTGCATGGACGTTATAGTCCACACCCAACTGGTTGGGGATTGTCAGTAGAAGGGTATCGGCTTCGGCCACAGCCTCATCCTTCGCCAATTCTTTCACCAAGACATCCGGCTCGGCTGCATAGGATCGACCGAAGATCGACCGCGTATTGGCATCGATGTAGCCGACGCTGTCACTTTCTTTCGATCCCCTACCGAAATAGGCGCGATCGCGGTCATCCACCAGAGCGAAAATACTCCGGCTCACCGACACCCGTGGGGTGCCGCTATGGCCAGCTTCCTTCCAAGCCTCGCGATAGGCGCGGATCTGTGCTGCCTGCTGAACGTGGAAGGGTTCACCGGTTTCGTCGTCTTTCAACGTCGAGCTTTGCAGATGCATGCCGTGTTTTGCCGCCCAGACCGCAGTCGAGTTGGAGCCCGCACCCCACCAGATGCGATCTTTGAGACCCTCGGAATGCGGCTCCAGTCGCAACAGACCGGGAGGGTTCGGAAACATCGGCTGGGGATGGGGCTCGGCAAAGCCCTCGCCTTTGAGGACCTGCAACAATATCTCTGTGTTGCGACGGCCCATGTCCGCATCGCTCTCCCCTTCCGCGGGGCGATAGCCGAAATAGCGCCAGCCGTCGATCACCTGTTCCGGCGAGCCTCGGCTCAAACCCAGTTGAAGACGTCCGTTGGCTATCAGATCGGCGGAGCCTGCATCTTCCGCCATGTAAAGCGGGTTCTCGTACCGCATGTCGATGACGGCCGTGCCGATCTCGATCGACTTGGTGCGCGCGCCGACTGCCGCGAGCAACGGAAATGGCGAAGCAAGCTGGCGCGCAAAGTGATGCACGCGGAAATAGGCACCATCGACGCCGATTTCCTCAGCGGCGACGGAGAGTTCGATGGATTGTTGCAGAACGTCCTTGGCAGTACGTGCTTGCGAGTGAGGCCCCGGGCTCCAATGGCCGAAGGACAGAAAACCGATCTTCTTCATAAGGTAAAACCTGCTGGCTCAATTAATGTGGTTGTCCCACATATAGTGTGGCACCAGCAGGATGTACCTAAGCGATTAGTGAACAGTCCGTTCAGGCCTGCGCACGAACGACATTATTCCCGTGAGGAAGCTCCGCAGACCCAGATCCAGGCGCATTGACCATGGCGCCAGCCAGTTGACGGAACGTCACGATGCCGAGCGGCTCTGCCTGTTTGCCAACAACCGTCGCAACCTCATGTCCGCCGATAGCGAGCAGACGCATGGCCTCTTCAATGCTGGTGCCGGCAGGAACCGGCGGAGCATCCGCAACGACACCGCTGCGTACTGGCGTCATGACGGCCTCGACATTGACGACGCGACCGCGGTTCACTTCCTTGACGAAGCTTTCGATATAGGCGTCGGCGGGACGAAGCACGATATCCTGCCTGTCGCCCTGCTGGATAACTTCGCCATCGCGCAGGATGGCGATCTGGTCACCAAGACGGAGTGCTTCATCCAGATCATGCGTGATAAACAAGATGGTCTTCTTGATCTCGCTCTGAATATCGAGAAGCACCGTTTGCATATCCGTACGGATCAGCGGATCGAGCGCCGAATAGGCTTCGTCCATCAACAGCACCGGCGCGTCGTTAGACAGCGCACGCGCAAGACCGACACGCTGCTGCATGCCGCCTGATAGCTGGTTGGGGTAACGTTGTTCGAAACCCTTCAAGCCAACGCGTTCCAGCCACCGCATAGCGATGTCGATGCTCTTGTCACGCGCCACACCCTGGACTTCGAGTCCATAGATCGTGTTGTCCAGAACGTTGCGGTGGGGCAGAAGCGCGAACTTCTGGAACACCATGGCCGTCTGATGACGCCGGAACTCGCGAAGCTCCGTCGGTGACATCTTCACAACATCCACGCCATCCACCAGCACCTCACCGGCGGTCGGGTCGATCAGCCGGTTGATGTGGCGGATCAGCGTGGATTTACCGGAACCGGACAGGCCCATGATGACCTGAATGCAGCCGGACGGAATGGTGATGTTGATATCGCGAAGCCCGAGCACATGGCCATACTTCTCGTTCAACTCTCCCTTTGTCAGGCCGTTGCGCACGGCCTCCACATGGGTCTGAGGGTTGGAGCCAAAAATCTTGTAGAGATTGCGGATTTCAATACCGCCGAAACCATCAGCCATGGGCGACCTCCTGGTGCTTCTGAAGCCGCTTGCCATAGGCCTGGCTGATCCGGTCGAAGATGATGGCAATGCCGACGATGGCAAGACCGTTGAAGATTCCGAGGGTGAAGTACTGGTTGGCTATGGCTTTCAGCACCGGCTGACCCAGCCCCTGCACACCGATCATGGATGCGACCACCACCATGGCAAGTGCCATCATGATCGTCTGGTTGATACCCGCCATGATCGTCGGCAAGGCGAGCGGCAATTGTACCTTGAAGAGCTTCTGCCAGCCGGAGGAGCCGAAGGCATCTGCCGCCTCCAGCACATCCTTGTCGACCAGGCGGATGCCGAGATCGGTCAGGCGGATCATCGGCGGGATGGCATAGATGACGACGGCGATCAGCCCAGGAACCTTGCCGATGCCGAGTAGCATCACCACCGGTATCAGATAAACGAAGCTCGGCATCGTCTGCATCACGTCCAGCACGGGATTGACGATCCGCTGGAAGCGATCGGAGCGCGACATGGCGATGCCGATCGGAAGGCCGATTGCAATGGACAGGACCGTACAGACGAAGATCATCGAGATCGTCCGCATCGTGTCGGTCCACATGTCGAAATAACCGATGAGAAGAAGTGTGATCATACAGCCGAAAACGATCTTGATGCTGCGGCTTGCAACCCAGGCAATTCCCATGATGATCAGGATGATGATCGGCCACGGTGTCTGTGTCATGAAGCGTTCGGCCGAGATCAGAAAATGCTGTAGCGGCGAAAAGAACGTTTCAATAGCGCCGCCCCATTCTCGGGTAAAGCCGCGGAAGCCGTCGTCGATCACCTTCTTGAGGTTCCGAAGAGCCTCATCATTCATATGCGGAAATGTGTAAAACCAATCCATAGTCATCCCCTGTGAGCGTTGCCCCTGGAGGGGGAACGGTCGAACAGTGACGTATCGTCACCCACGGCGTTGACACGCGGCAGATGGGCGCCGCATGTCGTTTCGCGTGCCGCGCGTTCTCAAGAGAACGGCGTGGCGAGGGGGAGTAGTTAGAGAGACGCCTTGATCTTCGCGGCTGCTTCCGGCGAGACCCATGTTGTCCAGACGTCGGCATTTTCCTTGAGGAAGTGCTTGGCGCCGTCTTCGCCAGTTGCCTGGTTGTCGGTCATCCATGCCATCAGCTTGTTGACGGTGGCGTTGTCCCAGGAACGCTTGTTGAGATAGGCCATCACGTCAGGGCCAGCCTTTTCGGAGAAGGGCTTGGCGACGAGCGTCACGACCTGGTCAACCGGCCAAGCGTTCGGCTTGGGATCCGGGCAATCGGCAACCGTGTTGCAGCGCTTCCATTCCGCCGGATCGTTCGGCACGTCCTGCGTCAGCTTCACCATCTCGTATTTCCCAAGGATCGCGGTCGGCGCCCAGTAATAGCCGACCCATGGCTGCTTGCGCTCATAAGCCTTTGCAATCGAGCCATCGAGACCGGCCGCAGAACCGCTGTCGATCAGGTTGAAGCCAGCCTTTTCGCCGCCATAGGCTTTGAAAAGCTGCGCGGTTACAACGGTGCCACCCCAGCCCTGAGGACCGTTGACGACAGCGCCCTTGCTCGGATCTTCAGGATCTGGGAACAGCTTCGGGTTCTTGAAGACATCTGCGAAGGTCTTGATTTCAGGATGCGCGTCCGCGAAATATTTCGGGATCCACCAGCTTTGAACGCCGCCATCCTTGAGGGCCTTGGCCGCAACGACCAGCTTGCCCTCATCGACGCCGCGCTTGACGACATCTGGAAGCAAATCCACCCATGCTTCCGGCGCGATATCCGGCTGGCCCTTCTCCGCCATCGAGGTGATGGTCGGAACGGTGTCGCCGACGGTGATCTCCGCGGTGCAGCCATAGCCTTCGTTGAGGATGATCTTGTCGATGGCGGAGAGCACTTCAGCACTCTGCCAGTTCATGCTGGCGATGGTGGGGCTACCGCACTCGGCAGCGTTGGCGGCGGCAGCGCCACCCAACAGTCCAAATAGAAGACAGGTCGATGCAAGAAGTTTGTTCATATCTGTTCCCTTTGTTGGCGGCATCTATGAAAGCGCAAGTGCGCCGCTGGCACCAGGCTCATTTCTTGTCTTTTGCAAGCTTGAACGGATGATGGCGTGAAGACCGCCGACAGCCTGCGCAGAAAGCGACGGGTTTTCGCTCAACTACGACAGGTTAATTTCTTTTGAATTGGTCCATTGAAAGAAATGATTCGACTCTCGCGTAAGTTGAAAAAGGCAGGCGAGCCACCGGTTTGACGGACCATCCCAAAAAAAGATTCGATCCAAATCGTTTGAAAAACTCATGCCGTTAAAAAGTGCTTGGCGAGTTATCCCCTTCAAGACAAGAGTGTTTTCCGTGATGAAAAATCGGTCACACACTCGGTTCAAATGGTCCCCGCAATCGACGGCGACCTCAATTAAGGGGAGAAACCTTGGCTCGAATTACGCTCCGCCAACTGCTCGATCACGCAGCTGAACACGATTATGGCGTGCCCGCCTTCAACATCAACAATATGGAACAGGCGCTGGCGATCATGGATGCTGCCAGCGAAACCAACGCACCCGTCATCATGCAGGCCTCGCGCGGCGCGCGTGCTTATGCGCATGACATCATGCTCAAGCACATGATGGACGCAGTGGTGGAAATCTATCCGGACATCCCTGTCTGCGTTCACCTCGACCATGGCAACGAGCCTGCCAACTGTATGACGGCCATTCAGGCTGGCTTCACTTCGGTCATGATGGACGGCTCGCTGAAGGCGGATGGCAAGACGCCTGGTGATTGGGATTACAATGTCGGTGTGACGCGCCAGGTTACCAATATGGCGCATTATGGCGGCATCTCGGTCGAAGGCGAACTCGGCGTTCTCGGCTCCCTCGAAACCGGCATGGGCGAGGCCGAAGACGGTCATGGTGCGGAAGGCGTTCTGTCGCACGACCAGCTCCTGACCGATCCGGATGAAGCGGTGAAATTCGTTCGCGAGACCAAGGTCGATGCGCTGGCCGTCGCCATGGGTACCAGCCACGGCGCCTATAAATTCACGCGCAAGCCCGACGGCAGCGTTCTGGCCATGAACGTCATTGAAGAAATCCATCGCAAGCTGCCGAACACGCATCTTGTCATGCATGGCTCTTCCACAGTGCCACAGGATCTGCAGGACATCATCAATGCCTATGGCGGCGCGATCAAGCCGACCTTCGGCGTTCCGATCGAAGAAATCCAGCGCGGCATCAAGAATGGCGTTCGCAAGATCAACATCGACACCGATTGCCGCATGGCGATCACCGGTCAGATCCGCAAGGTTCTTGTCGAAGAGCCTGCTGAATTCGATCTGCGCAAGTATCTCAAGCCTGCGCGCGAAGCCATGACCAAGCTCTGCAAGGAGCGTTTCGAGCTCTTCAATACCGCCGGTCAGGCAGCCAAGATCAAGCCGATCGCGCTGCGCGACATGGCGAAGCGTTACGCCTCTGGCTCGCTCGACCCGGTCATCTCGTAAGGATCGACTAATTGAGTGATGGTCGAATATATGGTTCGGCCATCGCTCTCTCTTGGGATAAATTTTGCGCCAATACTCCAACTTCAGACTTATTTTTCTTTGAAGCCGATCTGCGAGCATAAATCTGCGGCGACAAGAGGCCGGTTTCGGGCCACTATCCCGTCAACATGTGAATGGGAGCAAACAATGACATTGCGCATCAACCAGACCGCACCGGACTTTACCGCCGACACGACCCAGGGCCAGATCAGCTTTCATGACTGGATCGGCGATAGCTGGGCAGTTCTCTTCTCTCACCCGAAGAATTTTACACCTGTCTGCACCACCGAACTCGGCGCGATGGCAGGTCTTGATGGGGAATTCAAGAAGCGCAACGTCAAGGTGATCGGCATTTCCGTCGATCCGGTCGAAAGCCACGCGCAGTGGAAGCAGGACATCAAGACCGCCACCGGCTTTGAGGTCGAATATCCGCTGATCGGCGACAAGGAACTGAAGGTCGCCAAGCTCTACGACATGCTGCCGGAAGACGCGGGCAGCAGCTCCGAAGGACGCACGCCGGCGGACAACGCCACCGTGCGCTCCGTCTATGTCATCGGCCCCGACAAGAAGATCAAGCTGATCCTCACCTACCCGATGACCACCGGCCGCAACTTCGATGAAATCCTGCGCACGATCGACTCCATTCAGTTGACGGCAAAGCATCAGGTAGCGACGCCTGCCAACTGGAAGCAGGGCGACGATGTCATCATCACCGCTGCCGTCTCCAATGAAGATGCTGTGAAGCGCTTCGGGTCCTTCGACACGGTGCTTCCTTATTTGCGCAAGACCAAGCAGCCCCAGGCATAACCAGCCTCCCAAGGCGAGAAGACGAAAAAGCGTAATAAGGGCCGCTTTTTCTTTTAAGAGCGGCTTTGGCACCGTTCTTGGGGGTCCGTCATCATTCAACGGATGACACCGCAGGCGGGTCGTGGCATAGGGGCGCAACGTTTTGACAGTTTGGTCCGCTCCCCATGATCCGCATTGAAAATATCAGCAAGTCCGCCAGCCATCGCATTCTCTATATCGAGGCGTCCGCGGCGCTCAACCGCGGCGAAAAGGTCGGTCTCGTGGGACCGAACGGTGCCGGCAAGACCACGCTGTTTCGCATGATCACCGGCGAGGAACTGCCGGATGAGGGCCAAGTTGCGGCCGAAAAGAACATCACCATCGGCTACTTCAACCAGGATGTCGGAGAAATGTCTGGCCGCAGTGCAGTGGCGGAAGCCATGGAAGGCGCTGGCCCCGTCAGCGTCGTCGCCGCTGAACTTCGCGAGCTCGAAGCCCGCATGGTCGATCCCGACCAATTGGACCAGATGGACGAGATCATCGAACGTTATGGCGAAGTGCAGGCGCGTTACGAAGAGCTTGACGGCTATTCGCTCGAGGGTCGCGCGCGCGAAGTGCTGGCGGGCCTGAGCTTCAGCCAGGAAATGATGGATGGCGACGTTGGCAAGCTTTCGGGTGGCTGGAAGATGCGCGTGGCACTTGCCCGCATCCTCTTGATGCGCCCTGACGTGATGCTTCTCGACGAACCGAGCAACCACCTTGATATCGAAAGCCTGATCTGGCTGGAAAACTTCCTGAAGACCTACGACGGCGCATTGTTGATGACCTCTCACGACCGGGAGTTCATGAACCGCCTCGTCAACAAGATCATCGAGATCGATGGCGGCTCGCTGACCACCTATTCCGGCGATTACGGCTTTTACGAGCAGCAGCGGGCGCAGAACGAAAAGCAGCAGCAGGCGCAATTCGAGCGCCAGCAAGCGATGCTAGCCAAGGAACTGAAGTTCATCGAGCGCTTCAAGGCGCGTGCATCGCATGCCGCCCAGGTGCAAAGCCGGGTGAAGAAACTCGACAAGATCGAGCGCGTCGAGCCGCCACGTCGTCGCCAGTCTGTGGCGTTCGAATTCCTTCCTGCGCCACGTTCCGGCGAAGACGTGGTGTCGCTGAAGAAGGTCAAGAAGGCCTATGGCAGCCGCACCATTTATGACGGGCTGGACTTCATGATCCGCCGCAAGGAACGCTGGTGCCTCATGGGTGTCAACGGCGCTGGCAAATCCACGCTATTGAAACTGGTAACGGGCAGCACCGAGCCGGATGATGGCATCGTGACGATCGGTGCAAGCGTCAAGCTCGGCTATTTCGCCCAGCACTCCATGGATCTCCTGGACGGCGAAGCCACCATCCTGCAATGGCTGGAACAGCGCTTTCCAAAGGCCGGACAGGCACCGCTACGTGCGCTCAGCGGTTGCTTCGGATTTACCGGCGATGATGTGGAGAAGAAGTGCCGTGTTCTTTCCGGTGGCGAGAAAGCACGGCTCGTCATGGCCGCCATGCTGTTCGATCCGCCGAACTTCCTCGTCCTCGACGAGCCGACCAACCACCTCGATCTCGACACCAAGGAAATGCTGATCAAGGCGCTCTCGGAATATGAAGGCACGATGCTCTTCGTATCGCACGACCGCCATTTCCTAGGCGCTCTCTCCAACCGCGTTCTGGAGCTGACGCCGGATGGTATCCATCAATATGATGGAGGCTACACCGAATATGTCGAAAGGACCGGGGTGGAAGCGCCGGGCCTGGAACGCGCCGCCTGATAGCGCTGCTGGCCGGAATGAGAGCCAAGAAAAATGCGGTTCAGAGGCCGCATTTTTCGTAATTGGGTATCACTCAATCAGTTGAGTGTTTCCCAGTTCTGTCGCACGTCCGATGCGGACTTGCTGAGATGAACGTGGGAGTCGACGTGATCGACCCAGTCAAGCGGGATGAGATGATGCTTGCCGTCATCGGCATCGTTCTTGGTGAGCTTGATGCGGCTCTGGCCTTCCAGATGGTCGACGGTGCCGACATGGCTTCCATCAGCGGATTTGACTTCCATATGCTCGCGAATGTTGTCTGCAGATACCATTTGTATTTCCTCCTGCTTTATCGTTGCTGACGCCAAGAAAATGAGCCGGGGGCCGTTTCGTTCCGACGAAAAAAAAAACCGACTTGGCCGTCGAAGAAAAGGATCTCACCGTCCGTTACCGGACGCTTTGAGGAAAGATGGAACAACATCCTGATCCTGGTCTTTAATCTCGTCATCATTATCATCCGGACTAGGCGGGATCCTCGTGAAAAACAGAATATGCATTATTGGATCGGGTCCGACCGGCATCTACACGCTGAAAAACCTGATCGAGTCCGCCATTCCTCTCGACATCACCATTTATGAGGCGGAGAGCGAAGCCGGCAAAGGAACGCCCTATCTGCCGGGCATCAACGATCCTGTAATGCTCTGCAATATTCCGAGCATCGAAATCCCGCTGATCGGCCAGACGTTGATGGACTGGTTGAAACAGCAGCCAGACGATTATCTCCAGCGCTTTGGTATCGTGAAAACCGAGATCAATGAGCGCCAGTTCTATCCGCGCGTGGTGCTGGGAGACTATTTGCATACGCAATTCCGGTTCCTCCTTGCCTTAGCAGAGGAGAGAGGGCACGTGGTCACGGTGAAGTCCGGCCATCGTGTTTCGGATATCATCGTCGGCCCGGGCGCCATTCAGGTAAAAACGGAACATGCCGACCAACTGGGAAGCGCCTTCGGCCATGTGGTGATGGCGACTGGTCATGATTGGCCTGAAACGACCGAGACGAAGCCCGGTTATTTCGTGTCTCCTTGGCCCGCTACCGCATTGGAAAAAATTCGCGGCGGTAGGCTTGGCATTCTCGGAACGTCGCTCAGTGCCATCGATGCACTGATGACCGTCTCGACGTCCAACGGCTCTTTCATCTACGACGAGGGCGGCGCGCTGACCTACAAGCCTGCAAGCGACGCCAATGATTTTCACGCGACGCTCATGTCGCGAAAAGGACTGCTGCCAGAGGCAGACTTCTATTTCCCAATCCCCTATGAAACACCGAGCATCTGCACGGAAGAAGCGGTCGATGCTCTGATTGCCAAAGGACCGACCGGTCTTCTGGATGCGACATTCGAACTCTTCCGTCAGGAACTCTCCCTGCGCGATCCGGACTACGCCATGCAGATCGGATTGTCGGATCTGGACGCCGATAACTTTGCCGACGCTTATTATGCGTACCGCTCCGGGACGGACCCCTTCGCTTGGGCAGCGCTCAATCTGGCCGAAGCGAAGAGCAATATGACAAAGGAGATCACGGTGCCGTGGCGCAACGCGATCATGATCACCCACGAAATCGTCGCCAGGATCGTGCCGCATCTGGACATGAAGGATTTCAAGCGGTTCGGAAAGTCTTTCAAAAGCATCTTCATTGACGAGTATGCGACGGTCCCGCATCTCTCCATCCAGCGTTTGCTGGCGCTTCGCAATGCTGGCGTGCTGTCCATCCAGAAACTCGGGAACGATTATGAGATCGCAACGACGCCGGGCCATCGGGGCGCGACAGTAACGATGGGGGATGCCACCCTTCAGTTCGATACCTTTATCGACGCGACGGGCCAAAGCGCGCACTCGGCCAAGGATATTCCTTTCCCAAGCCTTGTGAGCGGTGAGGTTGTTCGGGAGGCGCCGACCGTGCTGGAGCTTGGCGTGCTGTCCGATGGCAATGCGCGCGAGGTCGCGCATCTCGGGGGCATCGATGTGGATGAGGACTATCGCGTCATTTCCGGGGGCGGACTTCAGACAGCGCTCTATTGCGCAGCAATTCCCTATCTCCTGCACAAACATCCGTTTATACAGGGGATTACCAGTGCCGCTGAGATAGGAGAAGTCGTTGCAGGATCGATCATCAAGGACTTGGCGAAAATTGACCTGCACGAGCGCCTTACGGCTTAAGAACGCTTCCCGTCAAAGGGATGCATTCTGATCAACCGTTGGAATTCCCAGCATGGATAAAGTCGGCCACATCCAGGAAATCTGGCGGTATCCCGTCAGTTCAACTGGAGGCGAGAGGTGTGAAACCGTCACCCTTCATGAACGAGGCATTGCCGGTGACCGGTGCTTTGGGCTTTTCGAGACCAACTCGGGCGCCATCGCCACTCCGGAAAAGGATGTTCGCTGGCGCCCTGCTCTCCTGCTTTCGAGCCGGATAGATGGTGCCGGGAAAACGTGGATCCGGTTTCCCGATGGCGATGAGCTGCCCGTCGATGACCATCATCTTCCAAGACGGCTGTCTTCACATTTCGGCTTCGCCGTTTCTATTGGCAAATATGCCGATACGGCGGAGGAGCTCGAACCGCGGCTTCCGGTCATCGGCAGGGCCTATCAGGCAAGCCCGCTTCACCTTCTCTCCTCGGCCTCCATCGAGCAAATCGAAAACCGGTTAACCTCAGGCGAGGCGGATCGCAGGCGCTTCAGACCGTCGATCCTTCTGGAAGCTTCGATAACAGATCCATTTCCCGAGGACGGCTGGATCGGCGCTATCCTGCACATCGGCAACATCCGCGCCATCGTGATTGAGAAGACCAAGCGCTGCGGGATGACGCTGATCGCGCAACCGGAACTGCCTGAACAGCCAGATGTCTTGAGAACGATCCTTCGAACAAACCATAGGTGTCTTGGCGTTTATTGCGATGTGGTCGGGACCGGTATACTGCGCGCCGGAGATAACGTTTTCATTGAAGGCTGAGCAGATTTAGCCCAACAAGCGTGGGGGTAGCTATTGAAGTCTGAGCTTGAAGAGTGCGTAAACCAACAAAGCCAGATAGCCCGCAGCGGCCAAAGCAAACGGTACACGAAGAGCCATTTCGCGGCCTGCCTCATTCTCGATCAGCGACACCAGCATCCCAGCCGCAATCGCACCCAGAGGCATCGATCCCCATCCGAAGAAGCGATAGATGCTGTTCACGCGACCGAACAGTTCTGCCGGAATACGACGCTGGCGCCACGACACGGTGATGACGTTCCAAAGCATAGAGGCCGCCATAAACAAGGCCATTGCTGTACCAACTGCAAACGCATTGGAACTGAGACAAATGACTGCATATCCTCCCGCCCATATCAGAAACGAGAGATATAGGCTGGCCTGAGCGCCGACCTTTTTCGTGATCAGCGGTGCTCCGAGACTACCGGCAACCGCACCTGTCGCAGCGGCGGAAAGTAGCAATCCATGCTCGGCTGCAGACAATCTCAAAACCTCCTGAGAAAACAGAACGGTAACGGTTGTTGCCATGGAGAAAAAGAAATTCACCATTCCCAGTGTCACAGCGAACCTGAAAAGAAGTCGGTCTTTTCGCATCCAGCTCATACCTTCAACGAAAGCGGGCCAAAACCGATTGGTTTGCGTCAGTTGAGGCGGCATAGTGATCAACCAGACCATGCCGGCAGCAAGCACCAGTACCGCCGCATCCAGACCAAACGGCACAGCGATACCAAGCCCGATCAGTATCCCTGCGAGCGGCGGCCCAATGAACTGCCCCATTAATTGCTCCGCGCTCCACATCTGACCGTTTGCCATTTCAAGATCTGCCGGCGCGACGATCGACGGCAAGATCGTTTGAGCGGCATTGTCTCGTAGCACTTCAGCACATCCAAGGAGAAAAGCGAGGCCTGCCAGCACCCACACGGCTGATGCCATTGGCTCGCTCAACGCCAGCATCATGATGGCGGTTACAATGCCCGCGCGGATCATGTCCGCCCGCGCGATCAACTTGCGCCGATCCGTCCCGTCGATGATCACCCCTGCTGGCAGAGCAAAGAGCAGCCATGGCATGCTGCCAGCAGCGGCTACCGCACCAACTGCAAGCGGATCACGCGACATCATGGTAGCGAGCCATGGCAGCGCGAGAACAATCACTCCATCGCCAAGGTTTGTCAGCGTGCCCGCGGTAAGAAGCAGACGGTAATTTCGGTTGCGGACCAAAAGCGTCGTCGCCATCTTGAACTGATCCCCATTTCTGTTTTCAGCAGAATAAAGGGCGCTGAAGCATCGTCAATGAAGATCGTCTGCATCCGCGTTTTGCAGAATCTTCGCAGCTCAGCTCGGCTGTTCGAACCCCAACCTGTCCAGTCCGCGCTGTACTTCCGGCGCATGCATGAACAACCGCCAGAGGAGACCGGAGCGATGGTTCTCCATCATCGAGACAATCGGCC
The DNA here is from genome assembly GCF_030819275.1 of Agrobacterium larrymoorei. Classification (GTDB taxonomy): domain Bacteria; phylum Pseudomonadota; class Alphaproteobacteria; order Rhizobiales; family Rhizobiaceae; genus Agrobacterium; species Agrobacterium larrymoorei_B. The sequence goes on from NZ_JAUTBL010000001.1 coordinate 456,606, forward strand.
CCTGATTGGTTGCCAGATGCGTCTGCGCGGTCCAACCGGTTGTGGGTGAGAAGGAATCGACAAAGCCATATCGTCCTAGCAGCTTTCCATCTTCGTAAGACGCAAACGTATCCAACGCCTCTTCCGCCTCATCCGGTAGAAAAGCAAAACTTGAGAGCGCGGCTGTCGGCGCAATAATGCCGCCGTCCACCATGGGCGAGAAGGCGCGATATCCTTTCGGCCCGTCACAGGCCGTCATGCCCCAAGGTGCTTGAGCGCCAAGCTGCACCTTGCAATAATCATGGTTGATCCGGGCATGGGCCGTGACCTGCTCCGCATAATTGCAGTAGCGGTCTCGAAGGCCGAATGGGTCGAGGCCACAGAATGAATACTGAGACAGGAACAGCGGGCCACCGAAAGGCTCGCCAAGTGGCAACACCGTGCCAAGATAGGTATTCCCATTGACCATCTCGCCATGCCTTGCCCAACCGGCATGATAACTCTCCGGCTTGATGGCATGATGCTCTGCGCCAGCCGCAAGCACGTAAGCGAGCAGCGCTTCATTCCACCCGGTGATCGGCACATTGCGCGCCCAATGGTGCTTCGGGCTCCAATGCCAGTAGAGCGGCCCATCCTTCTTGCGTGTAAACCAAGACCATTCGACCCCTTCAATGATCTGATTTGCCGAAGCTCTGAAAGCCGTTTCCTCTGCCGTCTGTCCTGCGAAATACTCCCGGGCGCAGATGAGGCCCTGTAGAAACAGAGATGTTTCCACCAGATCGGCGCCATCATCCTTGCGACCGAAGGGGAGAATTGTCAGCGTCTGCGCATGGACGAAATGGGGTAGCGCGCCGTGAAACCGCTCCACAGATGAGAGCGACTTGAGAGCTCGGACAGCACGCTCAAGCGCTTGACCGCGAGCTATCCAGCCCTGCTCGGCACCGACGAGGATCGCCATGAGACCGAAGCCTGTGCCCGATATCGAGACGATGTCGTTGATCGGCTTTCCGTCGGCGCTCATTCGGTCGAAGGGCAGGCCCGTATCGGGGTGAGCACCCGACCAGAAGTAGTCGAAGCTTGACCGATGGATATCGTCGAAAAAATTGACGGCGGGAAAGGCACTCGTTTCAGACGTCTCTATTCGCACTCTTGTCCGGCCATCGCCTTTGCGACAGCCGCCCCTGGCATCGAGATCATGGTATCAACTCGCTTCCTCTGTATCGCAGAGACGATTCTGTGCATAGGCTTGCGTATCAATAGCCCGTCATCTCCAGATAACCCACACCATTGCTGCTGCCCTCGAAGGAAATTGGTCCTTCCCAGTAGGGCGTGGACGTTCCCATCCAAGCCTGCTCGTTGAGGGGACGTGTCGTAATATCGAGACCTTTCCCAGTGATCCTCACCCGCCACGCCACCGGGATGGAGCGGCCATTGACGTCAGCGCGTCGCAGAGGTTCGAGAATGACGTCATCGGACGAAAGCGGCGTCGTCTTGCCATCGGCTGATATCCAATTGGCGGACGTATACCCACCCTTGTTGTCCCGCAACCGGAAGGCCATGACCTTGTCGCCCGATGCCAGATGAAGCGAGAACCAGTCCCATCCGGTCTGATCGGCAGCGAGCGGCTGCGACGACCATTCCCTGTCGAGCCACGCACGCCCGCTGACTTTGACCGGCTGGCCGTTCAGTTCGACACTGCCCGTGACCTGATAGAAGGGCTGGGAATAATAGTAACTCGCCTGCCCTGCCAGCGACTTGACCGAAAAGCCACGATCTCCCTGCAGTGCAAGAGGTCCTTTGGCATCCAGTTGCAGTCGATAGGAGAATTCTTTGCCGTTTGCCGTGAGCGTCAGATGATGCAAAGCATCGCCGGATCCCTCCGGCCCGGCCGTCATCTGCCAATCGTCGATCCAGGCTTTGAAGGGGGAAACGTCAACGCCGGCTTGGCCCACGCCGCCCCGGCCCAATCGTTCGGCAACGAAATGCTTCTCCGCCGTGGTGACGGCCGCGTGACCGATCCAGATTTGGGAACTCGACCAGCCTTGCTTGTCGGTGGGCGCTAGGGCGGAGCGAAAGAGCGTCCACTGCGCCCCAAGAGCCCGCCCATCCTCCGTCGTCAGATTGGCGGTCGCGTACCACCACTCGATGCGATAGTCAGGGTGGGCTCCATGATCCCTGGGAAAACTCAAGCTCACGCCGCGCTGCGGAATGGCAAAGCCTTCTGCATCCGATCCCAGCCCCGCAAAGCCTTGCGCCGATGCCGCCAGCGGCTGCGACAAAGCGAGGCATAAAAACAAGAGTCGCAGAAGCATTCTACCGCTCATTGGCAAACACCCTGAGAAGATCGGCTGGATCGATAGAGGCCAGGCGGCGCACGGGCAGAACGATGGAGAGGAGCGCTGCGATCAGCGCGATGACACCAAGTCGAAGCCACTCCAGCGGAAAGATCATCATCGGAAGCTTCCAGCCGAAAGCTTCGACATTGACGATCGCCAGCAGCACCCATGCCAGGGCAAGACCAACGGGAATGGCGAAAATGAAGGTGGTGAACCAGAGAGCCAGCGTTCGCCACACTTCGAAAAGCGCCAGATTGCGCCGCCTGATCCCCATGGCCCAGACGGGTGCGAGCTGGGGTAGTCGCGCGCCGGAAAGCGTGAGAAGGCTTGCGAACATGGCAAATCCCGCAACGCCAAGCGTCAAAATGTTGAGGGCCGCCGTCACTGTGAAAGTTTGCTCAAAAACTGCCCGCGACTGTCGCTTGATCGCTGCCTGATCGACAATATTGCCTTCGGGCAAGCCGAGCTCCATCACCATCTGCCTTTTCAGTTCAGTGGCACGGCCAGGCTCGACGCGGACACCATAGCGCAGCCTCGAGGCCTGCGGATAATGCCTTGTCAAAGCATTGGCGCCAACCATGAGCTGGCCGCGGGGGTTGCCGTAATCGGAGTAAACGCCAACGATCCGCACTGTCCAACCGTCCGCCAAGTGCAGGGCTTCGCCGAGCTTCAAATTCTCTGCGCGCCAGAGCTGCTCATTGATGAGAGTACCGTCCCCATTTGCGACAGCGTCCCAAACGTCCGGCTCCTGCGATAGCAGCGGCCAATGATCGCGATAGGTCACATGGTCGGCAACGCCTGAGATCTGCACAGGCTTGCCCCTGACCTCGCCCTCCGCACTGAATATCGGCAGCACCGCATCAGCATGCTCCGGCAGCCATGCTCGGAGGCGAGCGGCCTCCTCATCATTTCTCGCCGTCACATAGAGCTCAGCCACCAGGCGCTGATCGAGCCAGCCGATGAAGGTCATCCGAAAGCTCGATACCATGGTCCCTACGCCGATATTGGCGGAAAGCGCCAGAAGCAGCGCCATCAGAGCAAGAGAGAGGCCGGGCAATTGCAGGCGGGTATCGGCCCAGAACCAGACGCTCAGCGCCGACTTCGCGCGCCGTTGCGCCCCTGTCAGCGCCTTTGACAGAAAGGCGGGCAGAAGCAGCGCAGCACCCAAGAGCAAGGCGCCCAGCACGGCAAAGCCAGCGACAAGCCCTTTGCCAAGCAGGGCGACCAGTAGCGCGATGACAAGGAGACCAGCTCCGGCGACGGCCTGAAAACGGAGTGCGCGAGCCGATGAAAGACCCCACGCTTGCGGTTGCGAAGAGGCAAGCAGTGACATGTGTCGCACCCGCCAGAGACTTTGGATGGAAGACAGAAGCGTGCCGACAAGCGCCATACCCATTCCCGTTGCCCACCATTCCGGGCGTAGTTGAAGGCTTCCAGGAACGGAGGCGCCGTAGAGACCGCGAAGCGTCGATGAGACACCCGGAAGCAACGCCGAGGCAATGAGGTAGCCCAGCGCAACACCGATCATCCCCGCCAGCAGAGCAAGAACCATGATTTCCGCGAGCAATAGTGCGGTCAGCATGGGCAGCGAAACGCCAAGCCCGCGGATGGTACGAAAGCTGGCTCGTCTCTGTTCGAACGACAAGCCGGTGGCCGAGTAGACGATGAAGAGGCCGACAATGAAGGCGAGAAAGCCGAAGGCAGTCAGATTGAGATGGAAGCTGTCGGTCAACCGGGCCATATCAGCCCTGTCCTCCATCGGCTGGATATGAAGCTGCGGCGTGATTTTCTGCAAATCCGGTAAACCGGCACGCTGACTTCGTGCCATTACGATGCGGCTCAGTCGCCCATTTCGTTCTAACAACCTGTCCGCAAGCCCGATATCGACGAAGGCGGCGTCATCCGGCACATCTGGTGATATCCTCAAAGGGATTTGAGTCTGGCCTTCAAGCCGCGCTGCGGTCGAGGGTGAGACGATCAACAACCCCTTGTCTCCCATCCAGTCCATCAGATCGGATGAACGCGCAATTTTGACTGGGCCGCCCTCTCCCGTCATCGTCAGCGGATCGACACCGATCAGCCTGATTCGCACGGTGTTGAAGCGGTAATCCCCCTCGATCACCGGCGAGACATTCCATCCGGCCCGCCGCAGCGCCCCGAAGTTTTCCGACGCGATCAAGCCTCCGTATTTGGCGATGAGGCGCGGAAGATTGCCTTGCTCAATGATCGAGGCTGAGCGCGCATAACTTGCCCTCGCCTCCGCGTTGATGGCCTGAACGCCGGACCAGAGCGCAGTTGCCAGACCGATGCCGAGCACGAGTGTGACAAGCTGGAGCGGTCGGTAGCGCCAGTGCGACATCATCGCGTGGAACACGGCCCAGATCATGCGACGATCTTTCCACCGCGCAGCACCACCTGCCGGTCCAGCTTGCTCGCCATGCGGCTTGAATGTGTCACCAGCAGCAATGCCGAGCCCGCATTCCGGCTCAGCGAGATCATCAAGTCGAGCACCACTTCGCTGGTTGTCTCATCCAGATTGCCGGTCGGCTCATCGGCCAGAACCAGCGCGGGGCGTGCCGCAAGCGTCCGGGCGATAGCCACGCGCTGTTGCTGACCGCCCGATAATTGCTCGGGATAGCGCTTGAGCAGGGCATCAAGCCCTAAGGTCTCCGCGAGCTCACCCGCCCAAACTGAATCGTAGCGTCCGGCAAGCTTCGCGTGAAAGGCAATATTGTCTGCCACGCTGAGCGAAGGAATGAGGTTGAACTGCTGAAACACAAGGCCGACCGTCTTTCGCCTGTAGCCGGCACGCCCAGCCTCATCCAGCGCGGTAATGTCCTCACCATTCACAATGATCGAACCGGCATCGGCCCGATCCAGCCCGCCGGCGAGATGAAGAAGTGTACTCTTTCCGCTGCCCGATTCGCCCGTCAGAGCCACGCTCTGCGCGGCATCCACCGACAGATCTATGCCCCGCAAAACGGTAATCGGCCCCTCAGCCGTCTGGTAGGATTTGCTGACATTGGAGAGGGTTATAAGCATCGCTGGAGACATCACTTTCGTGTTGGTCGGCGGACAGTCGCGAGTACCACCCTATTCCGGAAACGGCAAAGAAGCGCGGTGTTTCCATGGTCCGCCGAGATAGTCCCACAGGTCAATTCCAAGGATCGCGATCCGACGCGTTTGGAAGTCGGCCCGCAGTTCATCGTAGAGCCTGTCTGCGAACACCTTCTCTACCTTGTTTTGGACGGTGATATGCGGCTTGAATTTCTGCCGATCCTGCGGGCCGGGCCACGAGCCAAAGGCTTTGAAAAGATCGGCGCGCAGGGTTTCCAATTCCGGACTCTTGATCTCGAAGGCAACGCCAGCGCCCAGATGCCGAACGCCAGAAACCTCTGCCAAAAAGGCTTCCGTCCGAGCCACAACCTCGTCGGCAAGACCCAATGCGTCATCAAACACCCGCCCCGGCAGATGATGAAACAGGGTGATGTGCGCTTTGAGAAAGTTATGATGGGGCGGAAAATGCTCCCGCCTCAGTTGCTCGAAATATGCCGCATCGCCTGGAGCAACATGTGCCGTGACGATGATCGGCGGAAGCGTCATCTTATCGGTCTGAAGTGTCGTCGACGACATCCGTATCAGGCCGGTCTCCGCCGTTCACATGCTGCGACTGCCAACTTCCATCGGAAAGCTGGTAGGAAATTTCCACTTCGTCTCCGCCGATCTGCTGGCGGCGGGCTGCATCCCGCGCGGCTTCCAGAGCCGTATCGTGGTCTGGAAAGGTCTCCGACCAGACATCATCGACACGATACGCAAATCCACCGTCATGTTGATCGACATGATAAACAACTGCCATGAGAGTCTCCTTTTACAGGCTCTCGCAAACGTCGCGACAGCGTGGATGTTCCCAAACAAGGCGGCTTTGACAGCGAAAGCATGTTCACCACGAAGGCGTAACGTCTAAAGAATACGCTCCTTGGGCGATCCCACCATTCGCCGCTCCCAGCCGACAAGCACAAGGCTGGCGGTCACAATCAGTAGAGCCCCAATGAAGACGTTGGCCGCCGGAATTTCCGACCAGATGAGATAGCCGTAGAGAAACGCCCAGATTAGCCCCGTATATTCGACAGAAGCGAGGGATGAAGCTTCCGCGTGCCGGAACCCCTCATAGAGAAGAAATTGACCGAGCGTCGAGATCAGGCCCACCCCGATCATCAGCGCCCACCCCTGCATGTCCGGGTTCTTCCACAGCCACGGCAGAGCCAGTGCGCAGGCGACACCGAAGAGAGCGCTCGTCGCATACATTTGCGTCAGCGTGGTTTCGCTCTTGCTGACGATACGAACGAGAATGGTGCTCCAAGCCCAGCAAAAGCCGGCAACGATGCATAGAAGTGCCGGAATCCAGTTTGGCGAATGCGTCGGATTGGCTGCCACCAGCACGCCGACGAATCCAAAGGCGCAAGCAATCCAACGCCCCACGCCGACCTTCTCCTTTAAGACGAAGATCGAGAGAACAACGACCATGATCGGTGCGGAGAAGTAGAGCGTCGTCAATTCCGCCAGACCGAGATAAAGCGACGAGCTGTAAAACAGCATCCAGGCGATCAGCATCAACGTCGCGCGAAGCGCGAGCGTGCCGCGATACTTGCTCTTCAAAATCGACGGATGACGGTAAAAATAAGCCAGCGTTCCGGTGATCGCCACGATAACGGCGCTGCGAACGAAAAGAATTTGCGGAACATAATAGCTTTCGACAAGGTACTTCACCAACGCATCCTGCATGGCAAAGCAGGCATAGCCCATAGCCGCGAGACTGATGCCGAACAGCGGCCTAGCCTCCAAAGAACCCGTCATGCTCATTCACCACTGGCTGTCGATGCTTGCCCCTTCCACGCCGATTGGCTACCGGAATTTCGAGCAAACATGAACGCGTCCACTTTCTGGAACGCAGTGCAGGATGGATCGGACATCCCGCTCGCTTTTGCAACCCCAAAATGCGTTGACCTACAGCGTCGAGCCAGCACCGATGCGCGTATGCCTTAAAGCAGAAAGCCGCGGAGCGAACTCCACGGCTTTCTCGTGACTATGAAATGCATGCTCAGCGATCAGAACAACGCATCGGCGAAGAGATCATCATCGTCTGCCTCTGCTGTCGGTGCGGCGGAAGCATGGGCGCTGGCACCGTTCGCCGGCAGATATCGCACGTGAATATCGCGCTCATGCGCCATGGTGTAGAGCTTGTAGACGCGCGACGAAAAGCCTTCGATCTTATCGGTGAAGCCGGACACGTCGGCCTGGTATCCCTCCGACAACTGCGCTGCGATGTTACAGCAATCGTTGAAGGTGGCACCCAGCTCGCTTTCGAAATCGAGGGTGGTGACGACGGCACTGATGCGGCTGAAGACGGCCTGGCCTTCTTCGGCCAGAGCCTGCGTCCCTTGCTCCATCTGAGATTTGGCATGTCGGATCGAATCCAGCGCTTCGTTGAGCGGCGCGCTGAAGTTCTTCGAAAGGCCCTGCCCCTGTTCCACCAGCGCCTGTGTCGCAATCTCTACGCCACGCAGATCCTCGACGATTGCGTCTGCCGGTGTTTCTAGCTTGCCAGCAAAAATCCGCATCTCTCCGCTGACAACGTTGACGGAACGTCCGGCCTCTCCCAGCTTGGAGCAGCGCAGGTTGGAGTTTAGCGCCATATAATGGATGTCGATCTTGATCGAACGCAGCACCTCGATACCGCGCAGCAATTCCTGGGCACTCTCGGCCACGGAGATGACCACCTTGTCCGCATCACCGCTGCTTCCCTGAACGCGTTCGGCCAGCTTGCAGGCCTCGACAATGTCCTTTTCCATCAGCGCGAGGACGTTGTTGTCGCCATTCGAGCTGCGATCGACCAGCTCATCTCGCAGTGAGAGAATGCGTGCCGCATCATCGGTGAAGCTGGAAATGCTGGTGAAAATCTTGCTGCAATCGCGTTGGAAGTCAGCAGCCGTTTCGTCCATCTGCGCACTGACAAGCTGCAGCACCGCTTCGCGCAGCACCTCATGTTCGGTCCCGGTCAGCGCTTCGCCTTCCGGTGAGGCGACGAACTCTTCCAAAAGTTGGAGAATGCTCTGAACATGCTCGATGCGCTGTCTGGTAATGTCGCCGATCTGCAGATTGGACAGGACGGAACCGATCTTGCCCTGCACCCCCTGGGCGATCTTCTTGACCTGTCCCGCGATCTCCGCCATCTCCCGGTGCTGGTCAATGAAGCGGGCGGAATTTTCCGTCAGTCCCTTGATGATGGGGGGAATGATCGCGCCGAAGTCGGTCAGGGTTTTCGTAGAAAATGAGCGGGCATCGGACAGTTGCAGACGCATCGCCTCAAGATTGGCACCAAAACGGCCAACCTCATCCGCACCAGACTGGATGCGTTCGCGAATTTCGTCGGCAAAGCCGGAGAACTCCGCAAGGCCTGCACCGGCAATCTTCACCGTCACGGCAAAAGTCTTGAGGTAACGGATGGTCTCGTGAATATCGTCGATATGGACGCGGGTTGAGGAGCACATGGTGGTGAGTGCTTCGAAGCCGGCTTTACGATCGCGCTCGATTTCCGGCAGATGCGACAGATCTGTCATCGTCCTGCGCAGCCCGGCAACCGTTTCTTCGGTCTTGCCCTGGTCCATCGTCCCGGTGATCCCGTCGAGAATGCCGATGAGATCGTTGAGCATCTCCATGACGGAAACGAGCACTGCGCCGCCGTCGAGAAACCGCTTCTCGATGCGAGCATGGGCAGCCGTCAGCTTACTATTAAACTCAATTTGGCGGTCTTTATTGTATGCCCTGTTCGGTTTGAGCTTTGCACCCATGGTCGTTTCCCGATCTCGTGTTGTGCTTTCACGCTACACGGGATGACGAAACGACAAGTAAACGCGGCTTTAGGAAAGCGCGGAGATCGTTTTTACAGTTAACATAGTCGTTAAAATCGTTTCTTTCTGAAACTATTTTCCGACCGCTTAGTAAAGCTCTGTCATCTCTTCATCAAATGACGGCGTGGCGGAAGGTAAGATTATAGCGGAAAGCACCCGCCTTCTCATGGATGCCGTTCTTCAGGGTCAGCACGCCATGATAGAAGAGCCGGGAAGCGCCGCCCCAGACCACCACGTCCCCATGCTGCAGCGGATACTTCGTCACAGGATCCGTGCGTTGCAACCCGCCAAACTGGAATGTAACGGGCAGGCCAAGCGACACCGACACAATGGGACAGGAAAAGTCCCTTTCATCCTTGTCCTGATGTAGCGCCATTTTCGCGCCTGGCTCATAGCGGTTGATCAGGCAGGCATTCGGTATGAAATCGGGATAACCGGCCTCATGGGCAGCTTTTACCGCTAGCGACAGAAAGCTCTCCGGCATCGGGCACCAGTTCTCGCCGGTCAGAGGATCCTGGCGCTCATAGCGATAGCCGCGCCGATCCGTCACCCACCCATAGGTGCCACAATTGGTCATCGCGACCGACATGGAAAAACCACCGGGCGTGACCATGTGCCGGAAGGGGGCCGACGATGAAATGCGGTGGATATCGTCGATCAGTTGATCTGCCTGCGACAGTGCACGTCCGCGCATCAGCACGGCACCCTCTGCCATATCCTGCCGGGACGCCTGCTGAGGCTCGAGCCCGGCGAAGAGGTCATTCATCATCAGGCAGCATCCTGATCGGCGGTTTCAAGAGACGGATGGAGCACGGGGCGATAGCCTGCCTCAAAAGCTTTTAGCGTCGAAGGCGGCGTCAACAGCCCGTCGACGAAGTGGAGCGTGGACGTCCGACGATAACCTTCAGGGCTCCAGCGGTAGGTATTGCCACTGGCAACGAGATAGGCCTCGCCTTGGGCCGCAATCATCGTCCCATCCGGCAGCTCTTCGACAGGCGTCAGCAGGACATTGACGCGCTTCCGCTTCATCTGCAGGCGTTCCCGGTGCAGCGTCGCATCGATATCGCGGATGGAGCCTGCCGGTGAACCGTTGCCCTCGACCCAGGCAGCGACGAACTTGCCGGCCTCTTCACGCCGGCATTGAAAGCAGGGTCTGTGCCCGGCTGCCAGCGCAGTCGCCTCATCGAGAAAGAACAGCTCCGTCCAGCTTCGCGATGCCATCACGTCACGGCGGACGCCCTTATAGTTGCAACTGCAAATCAACCAGGATTTCGACGCCCAGCGCTTGGCTGTCAGCGTCCTTGAGGCTGGGTCGTGGATGATGCCGCGATTGCCGGTGAAGAGACCACGCATTGGCAGGTCGAGAATATCCCCGAACGGATCGACGCGGTTTTGCAGCGGCATGTCCTTCCTCCCTTGCTTCCAAAGCAACATCAACAGTAGTTTCCAGAAACTGGACCATTTTAGGGTGAGAACCGGCAGAAAGACAAATAATGCGTCATACGACTTACTTTGATCTCATGAGATTGAAGGATACAAAACCTCGGCTTGCGGAACGCCGTGCGTGATACGATCCACGGCGCTCTTCTTCGTATCTCTATCTACCAGCGCTGATGGACATGCGGCGCGATTTTCTCACGATAGAGCGCCCTCACCTTCTCCATGACCTCTTCTGGGATTGCCGGTACGCAGCTCGCCGCGGCGTTTGCGGTCGCTTGATCGCGGTTTTTCGCACCGGGAATGACGACCGAGACGGCCTCCTCCATCAATATCCAGCGTAGCGCGAACTGGGCCATGGTGGCGTTGCTCGGAACAAGCGCTCGCAATTCCTCGACCGCCTCAAGCGCAACATCGTAAGGAACACCCGAAAAGGTCTCGCCGACATCGAATGCCTCACCATGGCGATTGAAGTTGCGGTGATCGTCGGCAGCGAAGGTCGAGTCCTTGCCCATTTTCCCCGTCAGCATACCGCTTGCCAGAGGCACGCGCACGATGACGCCGACGTCGCGCCGCTTGGCCTCGGAGAAGAACAGATCGGCGGGACGGTGCCGAAACATGTTGAAGATGATTTGAACGGTCGAGACATTCGGGAAGGCAATGGCCTTGAGCGCTTCTTCCACCTTCTCCACCGATACGCCATAGAAGCGAATCTTGCCTGCCGCAACGAGGTCGTCCATCGCACCGAACACCTCGGGGCGATAGTAAACCTCTGTTGGCGGACAGTGAAGCTGGACAAGGTCGAGAGTCTCGACGCCAAGGTTCGAGAGGCTCCGATCAACGAAAGCCTCAAGATTGGCCTTCGTGTATCCATCAGCCACATGTGGATTAAGCCGGCGTCCAGCCTTGGTTGCAACGATCGGCCGCTCGCCGCCGCGCTCCTTCAGCACGTCACGGATGATGCGCTCTGAGCGACCGTCACCGTAAACATCAGCCGTGTCGATGAAGGTCATGCCGGCGTCGAGCGCAGCATGGACGCTGGCCTTGGCATCAGCCTCATCCACGTCTCCCCACGAGCCGCCAATGGCCCAGGCGCCAAAACCGATTTCCGAGATGTTCCAGTTGGTGCGACCGAGACGGCGTGTCTGAATGGTCATGAATATACTCCATAGATAGATCGAGACTTCGGCGAGACGCCGGTGGGCGATGGGCGATGTCAAAGATTGGACGAGGCAGAGGTGTCGAAGGCGCCCTCACGGCATGAGCTGTCCGCCGTTCACCTCGAGAATCTGACCGGTGATGTAGCCGGACAGGAGTGGCGATGCGAGAAAGAGATAGGCGCCAACGCATTCATCCGGTGTACCAACACGGGCCATTGGTACGCTCTGCCGCTGGGCATCGAGCATGTCCGGGCTGGTGTAGCGATCATGAAAGGGTGTCGAGATAATGCCCGGTGCAACGGCGTTGACGCGAATCCCGTCGCCAACGAACTCCTTTGCATGGCCACGGGTGATCGTCGAGACGAAGCCCTTGGCGGCAGCGTAGAGGATTGCGCCATTGCCGCCACCGTTGCGCGCCGCAATCGAGGTCGTGTTGATGACGAAGCCCTGGCGCCGCTTGAGGAACGGAACAGCTGCCTTCGTCGCAGCCAAGACGGAGCGGGCGTTGAGGTCCATGACGCGGGCATAATGGGCGTCGTCCATGTCCGCCGTCGGCACGCGACCAAGCATGCCTCCGGCGTTATTGATGAGCCCATCGAGCCCACCGAGCTTTTCCGCAGCGGTTTCGACGACGCGTTCACTCGCGCCCGGCTGGGACACATCACCTTGAACAAGGATGGCCTCGCCCCCAGCGTGGCGAATATCGGCAAGCACCGCCTCGGCGGCCGCCGCACTTTCATTGTAGTGGACGGCAACCCTTGCCCCTTGCGCGGCAAGCGCCTTCGCCACTGCGGCGCCGATACCCGTGGAGGCTCCTGTTATGAGAACGGCTCGGTCATTCAAATCCGGAATCGTCAATTCGTGCCACATGGGGTGCTCCTCCGCACGCTTCAGTTGGTCAGACCCTAGGGCTTGCAGGCATAGAAGCAAGGTCTTATGCTTGCACCACATTCAACGATGCACTGAACGGAAATCATTCATGCCACCGTTCCTTCGGTCCGAGCTGCCGGACCTCGCCGCTTTCTCCATCGTCGTCCGGCGCCGCAGTTTCAAGGCAGCCGCGATCGAACTGGGGATCACGGCATCTGCTCTGAGCCATGCGATCCGCCGGTTGGAAGAGCGCCTCGGCACGAAGCTCCTCAATCGTACAAGCCGAAGCGTTGCGCCGACGCCTGCGGGTTTGCGCTTTGCCGCACGCCTTGAGGCAGGGTTTGACGAGATCGGCTCGGCACTGTCCGAGATGGAGGACGGACATGCCGGCGCCTTCGGCGAGCTGCGCCTGAACATTCCTGCCGACGCCAGTCGCCTTCTGGTCAGCCCGGTGCTACCGACCTTTCGCAGGCTCCTGCCGGATATGCGGTTTACGGTCGTCGTCGAAAATCGCCCTGTCGACATGGTGGCTGAAGGCTTTGATGCGGGGATACGATATGGGGATACAGTTCCCGAAGATATGATCGCCGTCGCGCTCACCGAGCCTTTGGAATGGGTGGTCGTCGGCGCCCCGAGCTATTTCGACACCCATGGCCGACCGAAGAGTCCAGAAGACCTGATGCAACATTCCTGCTTGCGCCTTCTGCTGGGCGACAATTCCGCCTTCCGATGGGAGTTGGGCAATGGCGATGCCATGATACGGATCGACGTGCCTGGAACCTGCACCATCAACGATACGCAGACCACCATCGATGCTGCCGCCGATGGCCTGGGTCTCGGTTATATCTTGAAACGGCGCGCTGAGTCGGAATTACGCGACGGACGGCTGGAGGTCGTCCTGCCTGAATGGTCGTCGACCGGTGCAGGTTTCCACATGTACTATCCCAGCCGACGGCAAAACCACCCGGCGCTACGCCATTTGATCGAACTCATACGAGCGCGGGAAGGACTGCCACACCTGGCGTGATGAAGCCTCACTCCAGCCGGTCGGAACGCCAAAAGATCATCCCGTCGCGCAGTCCGGTAGAACGTTTCCCTTTGAACACGAAGTGCTCTAAGTCTTGGGATCAATACCGCGGCTCCCGCCCCTTCTCGAGACATATGGTCCCGCCATGCGCCAAAAGCTTTTCTTCTCCGAACGACCGGAGGTCATCTACGCAGTGGGCGATGTCCATGGCTGTCTCGACCTTCTTCACATCCTGCAGGAGAAGATCAGGGCCGACGCCGCGTTGGAGACGGGCGACAAGTGGATCATCATGCTCGGCGACTATGTCGATCGCGGACCGAAATCCTCTGGTGTCCTTGAAGAGCTGAGCACGACCCAGCCTGACGGCATTCAGCGTTTCTGCCTTTCGGGAAACCACGAAGAGTCGATGCTGGATTTTCTCAAGAATCCTCACCGGGATCACCGCTGGCTGGAATTCGGCGGGCTGGAAACCTTGCAGTCCTATGGTATCCCTTGGCTACCAGACGACAATCGGCAATTGCGCATAGCGGTGCAGCAGGCCATTCCGCCCCATCACATCACCTTTGCCGCTGGCCTTCCTTCGCTGATCGCGGTGCCCGGACTATGCTTCGTGCATGCCGGGCTTTTGAACGACGTTCCCCTCGAACAGCAGGAGGATAAACACCTCCTCTGGATCCGTCCGAGCCAGCAGGGAGCGCCTTCGGTGCCGAACCCGTTTCTCACGGTTCACGGTCACACGCCGGTGCGCAATGTTGCAATGGTCGATAACCGGCTGAATGTCGATACCGGCGCCTTCATGACGCGACGCCTTTCTGCCGTGAAAATCAAACGGGATGGCGAAGTTACGGTTATGACGTCAGACGGATAAAGCACATCGCGCTGAAACGTGCAGCGGCTTGGCGATAACAACATACGACGGGAAAAAGGACCAAAGCGTAAAGAGCGGATCTGAAAGATCGCGACAGGCCTTGGACAAAGAAAAGCCACCGGCTGAGTAACAACCGGCGGCGAGAAAAAGACGTGCCGGACTGCTCCGGCACGTCAGCGAACCAAGTTAGTGGTTATCGCGCGGGAGACCCTTGGTCTGGGCGATGCGCTGATACTTTACGGCTGGCTCAAGAACTGCACCCGTTTCCATCTGACCGACGATGCCGCGCTGGATTTCCTGCCAAGGCGTCTGGTGATCAGGGTACTTGTAGCCACCCTGAGAATTCAGCGCCTCATAGCGCTTCGCCAGCTCTTCCGGCGAAATCAGGATATCGGCGGTGCCTCTGCCCACATCGATACGAACGCGGTCGCCGGTCTGAAGAATGGCAAGACCGCCACCTGCTGCCGCTTCCGGCGAGGCATTGAGGATCGACGGGCTGCCCGAGGTACCGGACTGACGGCCGTCGCCGATGCAAGGCAGCGAGTTGACGCCTTCCTTCAGCAGGTAATCGGGAGCACGCATGTTGACGACTTCAGCCGCACCGGGATAGCCGATCGGGCCTGCGCCGCGCATGAAGAGAACCGTCTGCGCGTCGATACCAAGCGACGGGTCGTCGATGCGGTGGTGATAATCTTCCGGACCGTCGAATACGACCGCACGGCCTTCGAAAGCCTCGGGATCGTTCGGGTTGGAAAGATAACGCTCGCGGAATTCCGGGCTGATAACGCTGGTCTTCATGATGGCGGAAGAGAAGAGGTTGCCACGCAGAACGCGGAAACCTGCACGCTCCTTCAACGGACGGTCGTAAGGACGGATGACCTTTTCGTCCTCGATGATTGCGCCACGGCAGTTTTCGCCGATCGTCTTGCCGTTGACGGTCATGGCGTCTTCCATGATGAGGCCCTGCTCCATCAACTGGTTGACGACGGCCGGAACGCCACCGGCGTGGTAATAGTCTTCGCCGAGATATTCGCCGGCTGGCTGCAGGTTGACGAGCAGCGGAACTTCTTCGCCATAGGTCTGCCAGTCATCGACAGTCAGTTCGACGCCGACGTGGCGTGCAAGACCGTTCAGATGGATCGGCGCATTGGTGGAACCGCCGATTGCCGAGTTGACACGGATGGCGTTGATGAAGGCATCCTTGGTCATGATATCGGACGGCTTCAGGTCTTCCTTCACCATCTCGACGATACGAAGACCGGTGAGGTACGAAATCTCCTGGCGATCGCGATAGGGCGCGGGGATCGCGGCAGAGCCCGGAAGCTGCATGCCGAGCGCTTCGGCGAGCGAGTTCATCGTGGTCGCCGTGCCCATGGTGTTGCAATAGCCGGTCGATGGCGCGGAGGAAGCAACGAGCTTGACGAAGCCCTGATAATCGATCTCGCCCTTCGCCAGAAGTTCACGAGCCTTCCAGACGATGGTGCCCGAACCGGTGCGCTCGCCACGGAACCAGCCGTTCAGCATCGGGCCGACGGAGAGCGCGATGGATGGAATGTTCACGGTGGCCGCCGCCATGAGACAGGCAGGCGTTGTCTTGTCACAGCCGATCGTCAGAACGACGCCATCGAGCGGATAGCCATAAAGCACTTCGACGAGGCCGAGATAGGCAAGGTTACGGTCGAGACCGGCAGTCGGGCGCTTGCCGGTTTCCTGGATAGGATGGACAGGAAATTCGATGGCAATGCCGCCCGCTTCGCGGATACCTTCACGAAGGCGGTTCGCCAGTTCCAGATGGTGGCGGTTGCAAGGCGAAAGGTCGGAACCCGTCTGCGCGATACCAATGATCGGGCGATCCGACTGCAATTCAGCCTGGCTCAGACCGAAATTCATGTAACGCTCGAGATAGAGCGCCGTCATGTCGGCATTTGCGGGATTGTCGAACCACGCGCGTGAGCGCAGCTTGCCTTGCGGGGCGGTCAAATTCTTCGAGTCTGTCATGATAGTGGTCTCCAGCCGGAAGTGGCGAACGGGTAGGTCAACGGGAGTGCGACGAATTCATGGTGAAGCGTCGACAATGGGACCACGCAAACGCGTAGCGGAGACGACGACATCTGGCAAGGCGGACATCGGCCCAAACCTTCCACTGCGCCCAAACTCTCGCTGACGACTCGCACGATTCCTCCCGCCTCAATCTTTTTCTTCCCCTGCCTGATCTGGGGCAAGTGAGGAACGCGGTCAATGCCGCAGATTGTTCTTTGTATTCGTATTACTATTTCGGCATCCACGCAATTGTCAAGAAACATGCGGGCAGGCATGGCAGACGCTGAGAAAAAATATTACTAATTTATCTCATTGAATCTAAATGACATTATTTGGAATGACCTGTTCCATTTTACCCTCGATGACGATTTTAAGCAAAAAATCTCTTTCCAAAGATATTACTATATGCTGATATCGCTTCGTCAGCCGACATCATCTCTGGGAGGATTAAAGATGAAAAAAGCACTCGCGGCGGTTACCGTCGCTCTTTCCGTATGCCTTGCATCCGGCGTATCCGCAAAGTCACTCACCGTCGGCTTCTCGCAGATCGGTTCGGAATCGGGCTGGCGCGCTGCGGAAACAACCGTCACCAAGCAGCAAGCCGAAAAGCGTGGCGTCAATCTCAAGTTCGCCGACGCGCAGCAGAAGCAGGAAAACCAGATCAAGGCCGTTCGTGGCTTCATCGCCCAGGGCGTTGACGCCATTCTGATTGCACCTGTCGTGGCCACGGGCTGGGATGCCGTTCTGAAAGAAGCCAAGGAAGAAAACATTCCTGTTATTCTTCTCGACCGTCAGATCGAAGCACCAGACAACCTCTATCTGACCGCTGTGACTTCCGATCAGGTTCACGAAGGCAAGGTTGCCGGTGACTGGTTGGTGAAGGATGTCGGTTCGAAGGACTGTAACGTCGTCGAGCTTCAAGGCACGACCGGCTCTTCGCCTGCCATCAACCGCAAGAAGGGCTTCGAAGAAGCTATCGCTTCGCACAAGAACATCAAGATCACCCGCTCGCAGACCGGCGACTTCACCCGCACCAAGGGTAAGGAAGTCATGGAAAGCTTCATCAAGGCTGAAAATGGCGGCAAGAACATCTGCGCAGTGTACGCTCACAATGACGACATGGCTGTCGGCGCGATCCAGGCCATCAAGGAAGCCGGTCTGAAGCCCGGCACTGACATCAAGGTTGTCTCCATCGACGCTGTTCCGGATATCTTCAAGGCGATGGCTGCCGGTGAAGCGAACGCGACCGTCGAACTGACGCCGAACATGGCTGGCCCTGCCTTCGATGCACTCGAAGCCTACCTGAAGGACAAGAAAGAGCCGAAGAAGTGGATCCAGACGGAATCCAAGCTCTACACGGCGTCCGACGATCCGATGAAGGTCTACGAAGCCAAGAAAGACCTCGGCTACTAAGCCCAGCTTGGGGGTGAAGCCCGCTTCACCCCAGATGCTCTAACGCTTCCGTTCTTGCGCATTGCAGGGTGCCCGCTTGCTCTTTGCTGCCTAAAATCGGAACTGGCGATCGGAACGGTGCTCCGGCACCGTTTCCATTCACGCTTTTTCTTCAATGGAATGCTTCAGAATGTCCGAACAAACGTCCCTTCTGGAAGCACGTGCCATCGGTAAGTCCTTCCTCGGCATAACCGCTCTCGACAATGTCGATTTCACCTTGCGCGCGGGCGAAGTCCACGCGCTGCTTGGCGAAAATGGTGCCGGCAAATCCACGCTCATCAAAATCCTGACCGGCGTTTACACCCGCGATAAGGGAACAGTGCGCCTCAATGGCGACGAGATTTTCCCCACCGATGTCGGTGAAGCGCAGGCTCTTGGCATTGGCACCGTCTATCAGGAGGTCAATCTCCTGGAAAACCTGACCGTTGCCGAAAATCTCTTTCTCGGCCGGCAGCCGCGCCGCTTCGGCCTCATCGACAAGCGCACTATGCGCGACGAGGCAAAGAAGCTGCTTGGCCGTTACGGCCTGAACATCGACGTCGATGCCCTTCTCTCCAGCTATTCCGTCGCCATCCGGCAGATCATTGCCATTGCGCGCGCTGTCGATCTCTCCGGCAAGGTCCTCGTCCTCGATGAGCCGACGGCCAGTCTCGATACGCATGAAGTCGAGATGCTCTTCACGGTGTTGAGACAGTTGCGCGCCGAAGGCCTTGGCATCGTCATCATCACTCACTTCCTCAACCAGGTTTACGACATTGCCGACCGCGTCACGGTTCTGCGCAATGGCAAGCTGGTGGGAACGCGCACCATTTCGGAGCTTCCGAGAGGCGAGCTCATTTCCATGATGCTTGGCCGCGAATTGCAAAATGTCACGCATAATCGCCAGCCCTCCGACAATGATGTGGTCGAAGGTGCACCCGCCATCCGTTTTCAAGGCTACGGCAAGCGCGGCAGCGTCGAACCCTTCGATCTCGATATTCGACCGGGGGAAGTGGTCGGCATTGCAGGGCTCCTCGGTTCTGGCCGCAGCGAAACCGCCTTCCTTCTCTTCGGCATCGACAAGCCGGAGAGCGGAACGGCGACCATTGACGGCAAACAGGTTTCCATCCAGTCACCGGAAGCGGCCATCGAACAGGGCTTTGGCTTCTGTCCCGAAGAGCGCAAGACGGATGGCATCATAGGCGATTTTTCCGTCGCCGATAATATCGCGCTTGCCCTGCAAGCCCGCCAGGGCTGGATGCGACCGATCTCCAAGCGTCAAAAGGCAGCGCTTGCCGACGACTTCATCAAGTCGCTCGACATTCGTCCTGCCGATCGCGAACGCCCGATCAAATTCCTCTCCGGTGGCAATCAGCAAAAGGCAATCCTTGCCCGCTGGCTGGCGACCGAGCCTCGCCTTCTTATTCTCGACGAGCCGACGCGCGGCATCGATATCGGGGCGCACGCCGAAATCCTGAAGATGATCGAGAAGCTTTGCCAGGAGGGCATGTCGCTCGTCGTCATTTCCTCGGAACTGGAAGAACTGACGGCGGTCGCCCATCGCGTCATCGTCCTGTCGGACCGTCGCCATGTTGAAGAACTCAAGGGATCCGACGTGACTGCAGAAAACATCATGAAGGCGATTGCCACCTCCGCCCGAACGGAGGCCGCGTGATGAAGAGCGTGACATTGAAGTTGAAGAGACTGGCCCCGCAGTTCATCGCGCTGTTCATCATTCTGGCTGCCATTACGGTGATCTCACCTGGCTTCCTGAATGTCTCGATGCAGAATGGACGCCTCTACGGCAGCCTTATCGATATTCTGGTACGCGCCGCGCCCGTCGCACTTTTGACGATCGGCATGACGCTCGTCATCGCCACCAAAGGTATCGATCTTTCGATTGGCGCGGTGATCGCCATTTGCGGCGCTGTTGCAGCGACGCTGATCAGCGCGGGACATTCCATTCCGGTGGTGATTGCCGTTTCACTGGCTGTGGGCATCGCCTGCGGCATCTGGAATGGCATCCTTGTTGCCGTGCTGGATATCCAGCCGATCATCGCCACCCTCATCCTGATGGTTGCCGGCCGCGGCATTGCACAGCTGATTACCGAAGGCGTCATCTTGACCTTCAACAATGACAGCTTTGCTGCCATCGGTTCTGGCTCCTTTGCAGGCGTTCCGCTCCCCGTTGTCATCTGGGTGGCGAGTGCCGTTCTTATCGGTCTTCTGGTGCGCAAATCCGCGCTCGGTTTCCTGATCGAGGCGACCGGCATCAACCGCCGTGCGGCAGCACTTGCCGGGGTTCGCGCCCGCTTCCTGCTGTTCTTCGTCTACGCGATTTCGGGGCTTTGTGCCGCCATCGCCGGTATGATCGTGACCGCGGATATTCGTGGTGCAGATGCCAACAATGCCGGGCTCTGGCTGGAACTCGATGCAATCCTGGCGGTCGTCATCGGTGGCACGTCGCTGAATGGCGGACGCTTCTCCATCACTGCTTCGCTCATCGGCGCGCTGATCATCCAGACGATCAATACCGGTATTCTCGTCTCGGGCTTCCCGCCGGAATTCAACCTGATCATCAAGGCAGGGATCATCATCGTGGTTCTGACGCTTCAATCGCCAGCACTCGTCACGCTTCTCGGCTTTGCCAGGACGCCAAAGAAACCAAGCCCGGCGGCACCGGCACCCACCGCAAACAAAGGAGAAGCCGCGCGATGATCCACACCCGCAACCTTCCCTTTTTCACGACGCTGGCGATCTTCATCATTGCCTATGCTCTGTGCGTATCCCAGTACCCCGGCATTCTCAGCACAAGGGTCATCGGCAATCTTCTGACAGATAATGCGTTTCTCGGCATTGCGGCTGTCGGCATGACATTCGTGATCCTGTCTGGCGGTATCGATCTGTCCATTGGCTCGGTCATTGCTTTTGCCAGCGTCTTCGTTGCCGTGCTCGTCAACGGATATGGTGTTCATCCGCTCATTGCCTTTGCAGCAGTGCTTGTCATCGCGACGATTTTTGGCAGCCTCATGGGTGCCATGATCCGCTTTCTCGCAATCCCGCCCTTCGTGGTCACCCTCGCGGGCATGTTTCTGGCTCGCGGTGCCGCCTATCTCATGTCGACCGATTCCGTTCCGATCTCCCATCCGGTCATCGACGCGATCCAAGGCTTCTATATTCGCGTGCCCGGCGGCGGTCGGTTGACGGCGCTTGCCATCGTCATGCTCGTCGTCTTCGCGGTTGGCATGCTGGTTGCGGCACGCACACGCTTCGGCGCTAATGTCTACGCGCTTGGTGGAAACCAGCAATCGGCAGAACTGATGGGCGTTCCCGTCGCCAAAACTACCGTTGGCATCTACGCGCTCTCCGGTTTTCTTTCCGGCCTCGCGGGTATCGTCTACACGCTCTACACCTCGTCCGGTTATTCTCTGGCAACTGTGGGTGTCGAACTGGATGCGATCGCGGCGGTCGTCATTGGCGGAACGCTTTTGACAGGCGGAACAGGCCTCGTCGCCGGCACCTTCATCGGTCTTATGATCCAGGGCCTCATTCAGACCTATATCGTTTTCGATGGAACACTGTCATCTTGGTGGACGAAAATCGTCATCGGCATACTTCTGTTCATATTCATCGTTTTGCAACGCACAATCATCTGGTACTCAAACAGAAGAATGGCGGCGGCTCACCCGGCATAGCAGCAGCGAGGGAGATAGTTGTTGGGGTTACTGGAAAACACGATATCGGGACGAAAGCGGCGCAACAGCCATGCGCACGTCGTGGCGGAACTTGGCAGCGCCATTGTTTCGGGCCGGATACCGGAGGGTTCCCTTCTTCCCAACGATGCCGAACTTTCGCTTCGCTTCGGTGTTTCGAGAACCGTTCTCAGAGAGACGATGAAGACGCTGGCCGCCAAGCGGCTGGTGGAGGCCAAGGCAAAAGTCGGTACACGCGTTCTCGACAAGTCGAGCTGGAACTTCTTTGACCCGGATGTGCTGGGATGGCGCTGCGAAGCGGGCCTCGACCCTGAATTCATCGAGCATCTGGCCGAAATTCGTCTGGCGCTGGAGCCTGCCGCGGCAGCCGCGGCGGCACGGCACGCCTCCAGCGAGGATATCGTTTCCCTTTACGCGATTGCAGCCAAGTTCGATAACACCCACCATACAGCCGAGAGCATCGCCAAGGTCGACCTGGAATTTCACCTCGCCGTCGCCAGCATTTCCGGCAATCCGTTCATGCGCTCGGCAAGCGGATTGATCGAGGCAGCGCTGGCCATCTCCTTCAAACTCTCGTCGCCAGCCTCTGCTCCCGCAACCATCGCAGAGATTGCTGCCAACCATTTGCGCATTGTGCACGCCATTGCCGCGCGAGACGAAAACGCCGCTGTGAAGGCCATGAGGCATGTGATCGAAGTCGGCAAAGACCGGATAAAGAACGCAGCTCTGACATGAGTTGCCCCTCGCAAGCATGTACCTTGGGGGCTGGCAGGCGTAGGGTATAGTTCAATGGAAGTTGCGGCCCTTGACGGTGATGTGATCTTCATCGCTCTCCTGAAGAGCTGATCTCGGCGGCAATCCGCGCCTGTCACGCGCCGTCGGTATCCCGTGATGAAACTCATCGCCGCGACCATGCGGCAGCGGAAACGGCTTATCCCTCTCGCCGACACTTCTCAAAACATCCGACAGATCGGTGATACGGTGGGCAACGACGTGGACGACCTCGCCTTCACGCTGAAGCTTGCCGTAAATCCCAACCATCCCCGCCGACAGGATGACACGGCGATACTTCTCGAAGGTCTTCACCCAGACGACGGCATTGGCAATGCCGGTCTCGTCTTCGAGCGTCATGAAGATGACGCCCTTTGCCGAGCCGGGGCGCTGCCGCACGAGCACCAGACCGGCCACTTCCAGCCAGCGACCGTCATTCGTCTTGAGCGTCTCAGCGCATGTTACGATCCGACGTCGGGCGAGATCCCGACGCAGGAAGCTCATGGGGTGGTCTCGCAGGGTCAGGCCTACATGACCATAGTCCTGCACCACCTCTCCGCCTGCGGTCATGGGTAGCAAGTTGACTTCCGGCTCCTGCAACTCCTCGATCAACGCGTTCTCTCGTGCAGCGGCAGCGGCGAAAAGCGGCAGGGGCTCATCGCGCAGCCCCTTGATCGCCCACAGTGCCTCACGACGCGAGAGACCAAGGGACGGAAGAAAGGCATCCGCCTCGGCAAGACAGACCAGCGCGGAAACCGGCACCCCTGCTCGTCTCCATAAATCATCGATAGATTGGAAAGGCAGCTCTTGCTGACAGGCGATGATGTTTGCCGCATGCTCGTTGGACAGCCCCTTCACCAGCCGCATACCAAGGCGCACGGCGTTGCGCTCCGGGCCGACCTTCTCCTCCAGCACGCAATCCCAGCGGCTCGCATTGACGCAGACGGGCCGAACCACGACGCCGTGGTCGCGTGCATCGCGAACAAGCTGTGCAGGGGCGTAAAATCCCATCGGCTGGGAGTTCAACAGCGCCGCACAGAAGATATCGGGATGGTGGCACTTCACCCATGCCGATGCATAGGCAATCAAGGCGAAGGAGGCTGCATGGCTTTCGGGAAAGCCATAGCTGCCGAAACCTTGAATCTGAGCGAAGAGTCGTTTGGCAAACTCTTCGCTAAAGCCATTTTCAATAAGCCCTCCGATAAGCCGTTTTTCGAAATTCGCGATAGTCCCAACATTTTTGAACGTGGCCATCGCCCGTCTCAGCTTATCCGCTTCACTGGGGGTAAAGCCGGCACAGTCGATGGCAATGCGCATGGCATGTTCCTGAAACAGCGGAACGCCAAGCGTCTTCTGAAGAACCTTTTCGAGGGTGGGATGCTCGTAATCGATCTTCTTGCCCTCAGCTATTTCCTGACGCCGCTTGAGATAGGGATGGACCATATTGCCCTGTATCGGACCCGGTCGCACGATTGCGACCTGAATGACGAGATCGTATAGCTTCCTCGGTCTCAGCCTTGGCAACATTGACATCTGCGCGCGGCTTTCGATCTGGAACGTGCCGATCGTGTCGGCCTTGCAGATCATATCGTAGGTCGGCCCGTCGTCGTTCTTGATGCTGGTGAGCCCAAACTCCTCGCCCTTGCGCACCGTCAGCATCTCGAAGGCCCTTCGCATGCAGGAGAGCATGCCGAGTGCCAGGCAATCCATCTTCATGAATTTGACGATCTCGATATCGTCCTTGTCCCATTCGATAATCCTCCTGTCCTTCATGGATGCGGGAAGAATGGGAACGAGTTCGTCTAGCCGGTCATGGGTCAAAACGAAACCGCCGGGATGCTGGCTGTAATGGCGGGGCGTTCCGATCAATTGACGCGCGAGATCGAAGGCAAGTCTGACGCGCCGATCCTCCAGATTGATGTTCAATTCATTGGCATGCTTCTCGCCCGTGCCTTCCGTCCACCACCAGATCTGCGAGGACATGAGCTTTGTCAGGTCTTCGGGAAGGCCAAGCACCTTGCCCACGTCCCGAATGGCCCCTTTGCCGCGATAACAAGTGACCACGGAACAAAGCGCCGCCTTATCGAACCCGTAATGATCGTAAATCCACTGAATGATCTCCTCGCGCCGCTGGTGCTCGAAATCGACATCGATATCCGGCGGCTCGTCGCGGTCCTCGGAGACGAAGCGTTCGAACAGAAGGTCGCTCTCATCCGGATCGATGGCCGTGATGCCGAGAACATAGCA
Source organism: Agrobacterium larrymoorei (assembly GCF_030819275.1). Taxonomy (GTDB): domain Bacteria; phylum Pseudomonadota; class Alphaproteobacteria; order Rhizobiales; family Rhizobiaceae; genus Agrobacterium; species Agrobacterium larrymoorei_B. The sequence continues at coordinate 481,393 of NZ_JAUTBL010000001.1, forward strand.
GACAGCTGAATTGGCCGCGGATCCCCGTCCCTGACAGAGGATTTTCATCTCACGCGCTTGCCGGACAATTTTGTTGACGGTCAGGAAATAGGGCGCGTATTTCTTTTTGGCGATAATGGCCAATTCGTGCCGCAGCGTCTGCTCCACCTTCTCCGGCACACCATCGGGATAGCGCTTCGGCGCTTCGTCCCATACGAATTTTTCCAGCGCTTCCTGTGCCGTCATTCCCGGGACTTGTCGCTCGTCCGGATATTGATATTCCAGTTCCGAGAGGGAAAACCGGCACTTCTTCACGATCTTCAGTGTGTTTTCCAACGCATCCGGATAGGCAGAAAAAAGCCGGTACATTTCCTCCGGCGGCTTCAGATAGCGATCGGCATGACGCTCGCGCCTGAAGCCGGCATCGTCGATCGTGCAGTTGTGGCGAATGCAGGTGACGACATCCTGCAACATGCGACGACCGGGCTCATGAAAAAGAACATCATTGGTGACGACCGTTGCCACACCGGCGCGCGCTGCCATCTGTGACAGTTCATAAAGACGCAGCGCGTCATTTGGCCGGCGGCGCAGGCTCATCGCCACATAGGCGCGATGACCGAAATCCGTCTTTATCCGGCGCAGATGGCTGGAAAGGCTTTCATCCGTCTCATCCGGCAGGAGAACCACGATAAGCCCTTCGCCATAGGCAACCAGATCACTCCATGTGAGCGAGCACTTGCCAGCCTTGCCGCCTTTCTTCCCGAATGTCAGCAGACGGCATAGCCGACCATAGGCCTCTCTGTTCGTGGGATAGACCAGCACGGAGACATCCTGCACCAAATCCAGCCTGCAGCCGACCACCAGCCGAAGCCCAAGCTCCTCGGCGATTTTATGCGCCCGGGGAATGGCCGCGAGGCTGTTGCGATCGACAATGCCCAACGCCTCTATGCCGAGCGCTTTAGCCTGAGCGAAAAGTTCCTCGCAGGAACTGGCGCCACGCAGAAAGGAAAAATGTGAGGTCACCTGCAGCTCGGCATAACGAACACCCGTACTCATGCGAAAAATCCATGCATGAACCACTCCAGAGAGCCGGTCTCGGTGTGCTCGCCGTCGCCGGAGCGGAATATCCAGAAGCGCTCGCCGCTCTCGTTTTCGACACGGAAATAATCGCGCACTGCCGAGAGCTCTCGATCGCGCTTCCACCATTCGCCAAAGACGCGCTCCGGCCCGTCGGCCCGCTTGACGATGTGACGCACCCCGCGCCATATGAAGCTTCGGGGAGGATGATCGGGCAGAAGCGCCACGGTCTGGATCGGCTCCGGCCTGAACAGAAGTCTCACCGGTCGCGGCCAGTGTTCCGGCCAGCCGGGCGCATCCGTAGCCTCGGCTGGAATTTTCTCAACGGAGCGCTCCGGCACATCGCTTTGAACCGCGGCATAGCGATAGACCTTGTGGCCACGGTTGAGGATGATATCGACAGCCTCGCCAATATCGCCTCCTGCCTCTTCCAGAAGAATGGAACGTGCTTGTCCGGCAAGAAGTGGCTCGGCATGGGTTGCCGTCAGCGTCATCTTCTCGATACCAAAACCCGGATCGATCGTCTCGATACGGTCGGTTAAAAGGCGGGACAATTGCTTGCTGTCGCGGGCGGGCTTCGAGGTTCCAGCCCGGATCGCCTGCACCCCACTGTCCACCCGATGGAAAACCAGATCGACGCGACGCGCACCAAGGCCACGTTTCTCCAGATCCAGACAGAGGCCGGACACAAGCTTGCGGGTGTACTTGGCGATGGTTTCTGCAGCACCAATCGGTTCGGGAAAGAAGCGGCGCACGGTCACCAGTTCTGCTACGCGGACCGGCTCTATCGGTTCCGACAGGACACCGTGAGCCTGATCCAGCCTGCGCCCCACTTCGGGGCCAAACCGCAAGGTGATCGGCGCGCGCGGCGCGGCTGCCAGTTCTCCAATACGGCGAAAGCCAAGGACCTTCAGCTCATTGACCAGATGGGCATCCAGTCGCAAGGCGGCAAGCGGCAGCGGCGCGAGAGCCTCTCTCACGCTACCTTCAGGTAAAATGGTGACGGCCTCGCGCCCGAAACGGGCAAGCGCGTGGGCAGCACCCCAGCTTTCGGCGATTGCCGCACGCGCCGTAAAACCCAGCGCATGCAGGCGATTGATCATGCCTGTCAGCATCAGCCTTTCATTACCATGCAGGTGATCGGCTCCGGTCGTATCGAGCACCAGCCCATCGGGCGCGTCCGGTGCAACGATGGGGGCGTAGATGCGCAAAAACCAGAAGGCCAGATCCTCAAGGGCTTTTGCATCATCCTCCGGCTTCAAGTCTTCGACAACAAGGCCCGGCAGAATGGCCTGCGCCTTGCTGGCTGGCATGCCAGGGCGCAAGCCCGCTTTCATCGCGGCGCTATTAAGAGCAGCCACGAGCCGGCGGCTTCCCTGGCGCGCAATCATCACCACGGGTGTTTCAACCGGTGGCGCTGCGTCCCCAAGCATCCTGCGGTATCGATCCGTCTGCCATGTCGGCAGGTATAGCGAGACGACCCTCTGCATCACAGGCTTCCACTTCCAGTTCAAAAGGTTCGCCACCCCGGACGCGCAACAATTCCACAAACCAGCGGGATCGCCCTACCCCGCGCACCGGCAAGGGTGTGGACGGACGCATGGAAATGCGCCACCGGGTGACGGCTGCGGTTGGTTGGCCGAAATCGCCAACACCACTCACATGGCGCCAGCGGCGAAGAGCAATGGCTGCCACGCCGGAAGCTTCCGCCGTCAGCTGCAGCCGCCGCGACATGTTCATCGGCAGCTTCGACACTTCACCGATCACGGCGCCAAAGCCGTTGCAGCGCAGCCCTTCCTCAAAACAGTCCAGCACGCCCTTTTCATCACGACACTCGACGATGATCAGCCGGTTATGCGAAAGCCCTGCCTGCGTGAGGGCTGGCATGAAGAGATCGGGACGGGTCACACACCACAGGATCTTGCCCTTTAACCGGGCCGCGATGCCCGCACAAAAGAGCGCTGATGCTGCACCATCCACGGCCCCGTTTCCGCCACCGCTCACCTCATGCAAGCTGCCAAGCTTCAAGCCTTGACCTGGAAGCCGCTCATCAATGGCAGGAATATTGAAGGGCAGAGTCTCCTGCTGTCTGGCAGGACCTTGGGTGATCCTCTCCAGCCTTTCTCGCAATTCCTCCACGACAAGCTGTTCTGCGCGCTTCTGCATGACACGAAACTTCTCAGAGCATTCCACGCTAAAAAACTAATGTTCACTTTTTGTTCTATATTCACAAAAGAGTCAACACGACTCCGCCGGACTCCTGTGGAGGGGTGAGAAGATTCTTTAGAGCGTTTCCTTGTTAAATTGAAACGCTCTATCCTCCCGCCAATGGCCGTACCGAGAGACCGGCCATGAAGGGCGATGTGACCACAGAACTGCGCCGCGGCAGGCTGAGTTTGCCAGCCGCATAAAACAGCAGGAAAGAGCCGATCTGGTATGGGAAGATAATATCGATCTCGACGAAGGAGCGGACGACGAAAAGAGCGCAGAGCGAAAACAGGATCAGCGCTTGGGGATCCTGATTGCGCATCAGGATCGAGCGCAAGTGGCCCAACAGCGTGCCATAGAGCAGGATCGCCAGCAGAATGAGACCGACGAAGCCGTTCTCCACCACCACTTCGATATAGGTGTTGTGGAAATGGAAGCCGCTACGACCGGTAATGAAGAAATCGTCCCACAACCTTTCGGCATCGGAAAATCCTGGCACCCAGAAACCCTGATAGCCGACACCGAAAATGGGGGCACGCTTGGCCGCCTCGATACCCTGCTGCCAAAGATAGGTACGTCCCGTCAACGTCGTATCCTTGCCGAACACGCCGAGGATTGCGTCGAAGAGACCGAACTGCAGCGCGGCCACGACAAACAGGCCGCCGAGGCCAACGGCTGCAAAAAACAGCATCTTCCTATTGCCGGGCGACAAGGCCCAGAGCGGTAACAGACCCGCCATCATGACAACGACGGCGGCTGTGGTGATCGCGGATGTCGCCGATTGGGAGGCAAGCAGGCTGTAGGCCGAAATCAGGCCGGCAACGCCTGCGATCGGCAACCATACGCCTCTTTGACGCAGCACGAGCACCGAGGCTGCGGCAAAGAGAACGCCAAGCGAGGCATAAAAGCCCAACTGGTTCTTCGAGGAGAAGGCGCCGACGAAGCTGGTCGTGCCATCCAGCGCATCGAAAAGATAGGTGCCGAAGAGCAGCGAGTAGACGAGCACGAGAGTGATGCCGATTAACGCGCCGCGTGTCAGTGTGCGGATCGAGATGACATGCATGGCAATCAGCGCGCAAACGATATGCGTCATGTACTGAATGGAGGCGCGCAGGCTGACGGACATGGCATCCGACCAGAAGCTCGACAGTATCGCCAGAATGCCGAAGGCGAAAATCCAGAAATAGCGAGCATAATTGCCAAGGACACGACGATAATCGACCACGACCAGAGGCAGCCAGACGGCGTAATAGGCAAGGATCGAGACTTGGCCGAACTTCGACGAATAGGCGAAGACGAAGAAGGACAGCGCCACCGCCGCCGTTCCGTAAAGTCCGTTTCTATCGGGATCGATCAGTGCCGATTTCGCAATCCGCATCGCCGCCTCACTGCATCAGCACTTCCGAGGAAACCTTGATAACGTCGCCAGGCTCAAGAGCCGTGGTTTCGTCAACCTTGATTTCCTTCGATTTTCCCTTGTCTTCACGCACAACGACATAGGAAATCGAGGCAGATTTGCCGGACGGATCGAAACGCAGAGCTTCCGCCGATTGCGCCAGGGCCTCCGACATGAGCTCTCGACTGGTGGAAAGTTGAAGGTTCAGCTTCTGCAATTCGGCCTGCGTATCCTGCAACTCTTTGGATCGCTGCGCGTCCCAATCGTTTCGCAGGTTGATCTCATCCTGGACCGCCTTGTTGATATCCTGCTTGGCGCGAAGCGCATTGGTATCGATATCGAGAAGCGTGGCCTCCACCTCGGCTGCGCGTTCTTCTGCGGAGATGCGGCGCTGAGCGAGTGCAAGGCCCTGCTCGTTCAAGCGATTGACCTTCTCGCGGTCTTCATTGGCCAATTGCAACTGCCGTTGCTGGCTATCTGCCTTCTTACGCAGAGATTCCACTTCCGCATCCAGCAGTTCGCGCAAATCCTTCAACGCCTTCAACTGAAGCGTATAGCGCTCGGTGCGAGACTTCATCAGCGCGCTTTCGCTTTCCAGGAGCGCGTCGATATTGACGACCTTTTCCATTTCAGGCGTCTTCTTGATCTCCTGCTCGCCGCTCACCTCGGCAATCAAACGCGCCTGACGTGCCAGAAGACGGCCGCGCTGGTCGTCATAGACGGCAGCGTCACCACGGGCATTGATGAAATCACGCGCAAAACGTTGCCCCGCATCGGAACGGCGCAGACCGCCTGCGAGGCTGACAGCCTTCAAAACCGTCATGTTGGGCGCATAGGGATATTCGCCGGGCGTTTGGACATCCCCCGTCAGGAAGACCGGACGGAATTGGGCAACTTCGACGGAAGCCGACGGAAGGTTGCGCAGGGCAAACTTGCTTTGAAGCTCTGCGCCAATCGCCTCTCCCACCTCGCCTGCGGTCTTTCCGGCGACATTCAACTGACCGATGAACGGAAGTGACAACGTACCGGACGGACCGACGGAGTAATCGCCGTTGATCACATCCCAGTTGCGGATGGTGCCGTCTGCCGGCTGCCACTCCGCAACGCGGATACGAAGCTTGTCAGCGGTTCCAAGTCGATACTGGCCATCCTGTGCGAGAGCGCTCAGCGGACTGGTGAGCAGCAGGGCTGCGGCGAAAGCCAGAGCGGTACGTTTACGCCATGTTTTAGGGAGAGGTTCGTCGGCAATGCCAACCATGTAAAACTCCATGTTGATGCCTTGAAAAGTGAATGCGCGACCGGTGCAAGTCCGGTCGCAGCCGCAAGGCATGGCACAGGTGGGAGGTCCTGCGTTCACGCCGAGTATCTATTCTGGCTTCAATAGCTGCCGCGGGACATGCAGACAGCGGGCACGGTTTTCATGATGATGGAAATGTCTTTCATCATTGACCAGTTCTGAACATATTGCGTGTCGTAATCCACGCGCTCCTTGTAGGAGACGTCGTTTCGACCGCTGATCTGCCAGAGACCGGTAAGACCAGGACGCGTGCTGAGATAGTAGCGCGCGGCACTTTCATAATAGTTGAGCTCTTCGTCCACGACAGGACGAGGACCGACAACACTCATTTCACCACGAATGATGTTGATGAGCTGTGGCAGTTCATCAAGGCTCAGCTTGCGAAGAACGCTGCCAACCGCTGTGACACGCGGATCGTTCTTCAGTTTTCTCGTTTGGCGCCATTCCTCCGCAGCCTGCGGATCGGTGGCGAGATATTGTTTCAGCACCTCATCTCCGTTCACGACCATCGTGCGGAATTTCAGGCAATGAAACGTGCGGCCATTATGGCCGATACGGCGGTGGCCGTAAAAAGCAGGTCCCTTGTCGGATAGTTTGACCAAGACCACGATCATGAGAAAGATCGGGCTGAGGACAAGAAGTGCGAGCAGTGCCGAGGAAACATCGAAACTGCGTTTCACGATGCCCCCGATGGGAAAACTCACATCAAACTCTTCAGAACCACTAAGCGGCGAAACAGCCGATCGAGTCGCGGACTTCATAGAGAGAACTCCATTTATGTTTTGCGATAGGTCGGTACCCGTTGGGCGCGTCATGCAGTCATCATGAGACATGAACTCTGTGGTCGGAATTTGATGCTTTTGAATTTTTTGTGAGGCAGCGTTACCCAGCACCCTAAAACGGACATCCCCAAATTCCTCACATGATGTTGGACGAGACTATTAATAACCGCCTATAAAAGGAACAACGGCAGGTGTTCGTCATGCAGTTCACGCATGATTACCAAACATATGTATTGCATGCCTATTTATATTAAAGCTGTTCTTCTGGTTTACTGGTTTCGGCAATTAAAAGGGCGAATACGCAGGCGTCTGCTAAATAAGATAGATGTAATATTTCTTATATGCGGCGCAGCAAAATTACGGCAGCGCACACACAAAATAATTAAAAATAAACCGATTTTGTTGGAAAAGATTAATTTCAACGGTCATCTGAAACGTTTCCGGGTCAAAAGGATGGCGTAATTAAGGCAGAAATGTGGCGAATTTTGCATCCCGGTCATATCTAGAGCCTTCCGACTCGTAACGTGCATGGGCGTCCTGCAATTCTTCTCTTATCCTTTTCCTATGGTACGGGCCTGCAACAAAAAAGGCCGGCGCGCAGATTGCGTACCAGCCCTTGATTGGCGTTCAAGCTATGAAAAATAGCTTATGCTGCCTGACGTTCGTGGCGGCCTTCTTCGACCTCTTCCACGATTTTGGCAACAAAGGCTTCCAGGTCGTCGGGATTACGGGACGTGACGATGCCCTTGTCGCAAACGACCTTCTCGTCCTTCCAGATGCCACCGGCATTTTTCACGTCGGTCTTGATCGAGCCGTATGAGGTCACCTCACGGCCGCGCACGGCATCGGCTTCGACGAGAAGCCAAGGTGCGTGGCAAATGGCCGCCACTACTTTACCAGACTTCACGAACTCCTTGACCACGCGCATCGCTTCATCATCGGTGCGCAGGACATCGGGGTTGATCTGGCCGCCCGGAAGCACGAGAGCATCGAAGTCTTCGATCCGAACGTCTTTTGCGAGAAGATCGACTTTAACGCTATCGCCCCAGTCCTTCTCATCCCAGCTCTTGATCTCGCCGTCCTTGATAGAAGCGATCTTGACGTCCGCGCCCTTGCGCTTCAGTTCTTCATAGGGAACGCGAAGCTCCGAACGCTCGTATCCGTCGGTCGCGAGAATGACGATCTTGGCAGAATTGATAGCAGTCATGGCTGTTTCCTTCCTGGTGTATATTTGTTGGGGGGGGGGTCGTTACGATTCCACGTCTGAATTCACAGACGGCAGAAAGAACTCGACATCGGCGATCCGCTCCTTGTCGAGAGTGGCGATGCGCTCCTGCCAGAAGCGTTCCGCTTCTTCAGGCTCGTTGTCGTACTGGCGAACAAATGTCTTGTTGTCGTCGATCATCACCTGGCGGGTGCCGCCGAGGAGCATGTATTCTTCCGCAAGCTTTCGCGTTTCGGTCTTTTCCACGTCAAAACCTCCTTGGCAGCCAAATTGTTTTGGCAGATTGGCGGAGACGGCCGGATGGATAAGAAGCTCGTCTGCCTTTTCGTTGGCCATCGGGAGAAAACGGAAAAATCCCGATGTTCTCCAGCACCATCACGTCCGTTTGACACGGCGCGTCTCCTGCCAATCGAACGTGGCCCTCCGCTATTGGTTCCGGAAAAATTAAAGCAGAGGTGAAGGGAACACATGGATGCAAAGCCGCTATGCTCCCTCGTCACTTTCCCTCAATAGACGTGCGCGGTAGCTTTCTTGAAGCCAAAGGGAGATCGTCATGGCAAAACTGTTGCGCCTCTTTTACAGCAATGGCGCCTGTTCGCTCGCGCCGCACATCGCGCTTGAAGAAACGGGCGCGACCTTCGAACCGGTCCGCATAGACTCGGCGTCCGGAGAGCAGCGCAAACCTGATTATCTCCGCATCAATCCAAAAGGCCGTGTGCCGGCGCTCGGCGTCGATGACTGGGTGCTGACGGAAAATCCTGCCATTCTACAGTTCATCGCCACCTCTTTTCCCGATGCAAAATTATGGCCGGAACAACTGCGCGATCAAGCGCGCGTGACGGAATGGCTCGGCTGGATCGCCTCTACCGTCCATGTCGCCTATGCGCATGTCCGCCGCGCGGAGCGCTATGCAGAAAGCGAAGAGGCACTGAAAGATGTCCGCGCGAAGGTTTTGGAGACGAGCCGCGATCTATGGCGAGCCGTCGACGCCCGCCTCGGTGCGGGGCCTTGGGCCATCGGCGATCTCTATACCGTCGCAGACCCCTATCTTCTGGTATTCTGGACCTGGGGACGCGGGCCAGTGCTTGGGTTCGATATGGCCAACGACTTCCCAAACTGGACAGCGCATGCGCAGCGGATGGCCAATCGGCCCGCCGTGCAACGGGCGTTTCAGCGCGAGGGCCTAAAACTGCCTGCCCAAAGCTGATCGGACTTGCCTACCCCCGCCTCCCGCTCCTAAATGGGAGAGATGAGAATTTCCTGGAAAGGACGAGCCGCCCTCTCCCCACCAATCATTCAATTACCTTCGGATTTATGATCGCGTCCATGAGCCACCGGTTCATCGGCAGATCGAGTTTGATGTTGAGCCCCGGCATCGGGTCTTCAAACCACCGCTTATAAATATCCCTGACGGCCCCAGTTTTATAGATGTCGGCCAATCCTTCATTCACCGCATTGACAAAAGGCTTATCGTTCAAGCGCATCATGAAGCCGAGCGGCTGTACATCCGTCAACTGTTCGTCCGAGAGCGCATAATCGGAAGGGTTTTGCGTGCGAGCGATCATCGTTTTCAGCAGGACTTCGTCCATTGCGAAGGCGGCAACACGACCATCCGTGACCATGTCGAATGCGGCTTGAAGGCTGTCGACCGGGACGGGTGAAATATTAAGTCTCCGCTTTCGGCTGATGTCATTGATCTCGTTGATATTGACCGTGCCGAGCGCCACGCTGACCGAGCGGCCCTTGAGATCGTCGAGCTTCGCCAATCCGTTCTTGCGCAGAGAGACATAGCGCGTCACGCCGTAAAAATGGCTGTACGAGAACGCCACACTCTTGCGCCGTTCCGCCGTATTGGTGCTGGCATTGCATTCGATGTCCATGCTCCCATCGTTCAAAAGCTGGATGCGATTGCTTGGCGTGCGCGGGACGAACTCTATGTCGATAGATCGCAATTTCAAACGCTGCTTCAACCGTTCCACTACGCCGCGGCAGAGATCGATCGAGTAACCAAGAACCTGACCATCAGCATTCAGGAACGAAAACGGCGCTGTCGAACCGTAACCGATCCTGATTTTCCCCGTCTGGACGATCCTGTCGAGAGTCGGCGTGTCGAAAATCTTGTCTTCGGCGCTCACCCGAAAAGGGGCTGCAAGGCAAAAGATCAACGAGAGACCTTGGAGGATACGCATTTTCATTGCAGATATTCCTTCGGCTCCTTGAAAGCCGCTTTCAGCTCCGAAGAGAGAGGAAGATTGAAATTTCGATTGTCCGGCGGCACCGGGGACATGAACCACTTATTGTAGATCGTCTCTATCTCACCGCCGGTGAACATTGTGAACAAAGCCTCGTTGACCAGCGCCTTGAATGCATCATCTCCCTTGGGCAAAAGAATGCCATAGGGCTCGGGAGGTCCGAAGGTCTCCCGAGAGATCGCATAGTCCTCCGGTGTCTTGGAGAAAGCCACATGCGCGGCCAACAGCACATCGTCCATGACGAAGGCGGATGCTCGATCGTTCTCCACCATGGTGAATGCTTCGGAATTCACCTTGGTAATCGCCACCGAGATATTCAGTTTTTGCGACCGGTTGACGTTTTGCAACTGTGCAATGTTGATGGTGCCTGTCGTCGAAGCGACGGTGCGACCCGAAAGATCCTTGATACTGTTGAGATTGCTGGATTTCTTCGACACGAAACGGGTCGCGGTGATGAAGTGCGGATAGGAAAATGCCACTTGCTCTCGCCGCTCGGCATTGTTGGTCGTTGCGCTGCATTCCATGTCGATCTTACCCGACTTAACCAGAACGAAACGCGTTCCTGGCGTGGCCACCACATAATTGATTTTGAGCGCATCAAGCTTCAGTGCATCTCGGACGTGATCCGCGATCCTCTGACAGATGTCGATAGAGTAGCCGCGCACGACGCCATCTGGCGTCACGTAGGAAAACGGCAATTCATCCGTGCGATGCCCGATCGTAATCGTCTTCGTTCGCGCTATCTTTTCAAGCGTCACGCTCTCTGTTTCGTTGGCCGCCGCGGACAGCGCAAACAACGGAGAAAACACGATCACAGCAAGCAAACTAGGAAGGAAGCGTTTTAGCTTAGACGCCTCTCTCTCTGAAAAATCGACGACCTTCATGTTCCAAATCCTCGTGTTTTGACTTTCACACCTCTACAGCCTGCACATGCTCAACAAATGCCATCTGTGAAAATCGGACCACCACTACAGCTTGGTTCCGAGACGCACGGCACTTAGGTTTCTCTGCCTGATGGAATTTATCACTCCGATATAAAATGCTGCGTATCTCGCCAGAGGGGCAGCAGAGGTCGAGTTCATTGATCATACTCCGCTGGATTCTTGAATTCCGCCCTGAGTTCCTCCGAGATCGGGAGATTGAAATTGCGGTTCATCGGCGGCACCGGAGACATGAACCACTTATCGTAGATGCTGTTTATCTCGCCGCTCGTGTAAATCTTGTACAAAGCTTCGTTGACCAGCGTCTTGAATGCAACGTCATCCTTGGGCAACATAATTCCATAGGGTTCGGCGGGTCCGAACTTGTCTTGTGAAATCGCATATTCCTCTGGTGCATCCGAAAAAGCGACCTGTCCGGCGAGAAGAACATCGTCCATGACGAAGGCGGATGCACGGTTGTTTTTCACCATTGCGAAGCCCTCGGAATCCACTTTGGCGATCAGAACCGAGATGTTCAGATTGTGAGTTCTGTTGACGTCCTGCAGCTGCTCGATGTTGATGGTGCCGGTCGTCGAGGCGACGGATCGACCTGCGAGATCCTGGATCGTGTTGAAGCCGCTCGCCTTCTTCGCCACAAAACGCGTGGCGCTGTAGAAGTGCGGATAAGAGAATGCCACCTGCTTGCGTCTTTCCGCATTGTTGGTCGTTGCGGCGCACTCCATATCGACCTTGCCAGATTTGACCAGCACGAAGCGGGTTCCGGGCGTGGCAACAGCGTAATCGACCTTGATCCTGTCAAGTTTGAGCGCATCCCGGATGTACTCGGCAACCTCCTTGCAGATGTCGATGGAATAGCCTGCCACAGTACCATCCGCCGTGACATAGGAGAAAGGGACCCCATCGGTACGATGTCCGATGGTGATCGTCTTCGTCTGCTTAATCTTATCGACGGTCGAGTTCGCAACACTGCCGGCCTGCGCAGTCAGCGACAGAGGAAAGTTGCATGCGAGCAGAGTGAGCGGGACCGAGAGAAAACGCGACCGTCTTGACCAGAAATATCTAAAAATATGAAAAAATTCCATTTTTCTAACCGTGAGCTATTTTGACAGGATCGGAATGCTTTAGGTTTTCAATCTCCGATAGAGGCATTGGGCGACCGAGGTGATAACCCTGCAAAAGGTCGCATCCGGCAGCGCGAAGCAGCGAAAGCTGTTCCTGCGTTTCCACGCCTTCAGCCGTCGTTTTTAATCCAAGGCCTGCGGCGATGTGAATGAGACCCTGAATGATTGCGAGGCTCTGCGTGTTGCTCATCGCTTCGGCGATAAAACTGCGGTCGATCTTGATCTTGCCGATCGGAAGCTTGGTCAGATAGGCGAGGCTTGAGTAGCCAGTTCCGAAATCATCGAGCGCGATCCTGACCCCAAGCGCCCGGATGTCTTGCAGACATGTGGTAGCCTCGGCTCCTGACAGGAGAACGGTTTCCGTCAACTCGATCTCGAGCCGCGATGCTGGCAGGCCGCTATCCGTCAGTGCCCTTTGAACCTTTTCGGCAAGATCACCCTGCTGTAGTTCGATCGCCGAGATGTTGACGGCCACTGTTGCGTCATTTGGCAGTCGCATGGCTTCCTGACACGCGCGCTTCAACACCCAGTCGCCGATTGCACAAATCTGGCCGGTCTTCTCGGCCAGCGGAATGAAATCGTCGGGTGTCACCCAGCCGCGAACCGGGTGCTGCCAGCGCACAAGCGCTTCATAGGCGACGGGCTCTGGATTGGAGAAACAGAAGATCGGCTGATAGTGCAGCACCAGTTCGTCCCGCTGAACCGCAAGGTCGAGATCCTGCTGCAGTTCGTGGTCCTGTTCTTTCGACATTTCCATTCCGTGTTCGAAGAACCGGAAATTCCCACGGCCCTCGGACTTGGCGGAGTAAAGTGCCACGTCCGCGTGTTTGAGCAATTCGGACATCTCATGACCGTGAAGCGGCGCTATCGAAATGCCGACGCTGGCTCCGACGGACGCCTCCTTGCCCAACAACACAAAGGGCCGCGATGCAGAAGCGATGATACCCTTCGCCAGGCGACCGGCCTCACGCACCGCATTTTTCCGGACGATCTGCAGGATTGCGAATTCGTCACCGCCAAGCCGGGCGACCATGTCCTGCGGCCCGATCAATTGCAGCAGGCGCTCTGCGAAGGAAACGAGAAGAGCATCACCGCTGGCGTGGCCCAATACGTCATTGACCGCCTTGAAGCGGTCGAGATCGAGAAGCATGAGATTGAAACGATGGCCGTTCGCCAACTCTGCGATCTCACCTTCCAGACGCTTGCTGAAGAAGGCACGGTTCGGTAGTCCGGTCAGTGGATCGTGATGGGCAAGATGCTCCATCTGTTTTGCCACGTCGCGGATTTGGCGCAAATTCTCCCGCTCGACCACCGCTTCGCGAACCTTCTCAATCGCGACCGCCACCCGACCGATTTCGTCGTTGCGATGCTGAAATGGCGTCACCGAGGCTGTGTCGTCATGGGCGATTTTGGTCAACGCTTCGATCAGCGCGGGCACCGGCATGAAGACCTTGCGCATCATAAGCGCAACGACCCCACCAGTTACGAACAGAATGGTGATGAGAAGCGCAAGGGAGTTATGCAGAAGCTTGGTTTGTGTTTCGAGAAGCTCGGATGCCTCGCCGATCGTCGTCACCACACCGCCCTGCAGCTTTCCGTCTTGATTGACCACGGGAACAAAAGCGATGAAGTGCCGCACGGTACCGAGTTCGGCAAAGCCGACGTAAAATGCATCCAATGCCGTGTCTTCGGGCAGCTTCAACGAGATATTTTCCACGTCCCCCAACGCGTCGGCGGAACTGGTGAAGGTCTCTCCAGTGGGGTCCTTTTGAAAAATCCAGACATTGTTCTTGGTTTGCGCAGCCGCAAGCGCCAGAACATCCCCGGGATTGAAGCCAGTATCCAGAATGGACGCATCATCCCCCAGCGGTCGTTCGCTGGTAATCTTGACGATCTGGCCGCTATTATCACTGTCGATGGAGATGAAGGTGTAGATCGTACGGATCGCAGAGCTCGTCACCTGCGCGTTCAGTTCTGCCTCTCGACGCCACTGGTCGAGCGAGTCCCGCTCGACCATGATCCAGCCGACAGCGGCACCAACAAGGTAGGCAAGCACAATGCTGGACACGAGCGAAACGGTAATCTTCCAGAACAACGACTGGTACCAGACAACTCTGGCCGGCCGTGCTGGCGCGTCTGCCTCGAAATGATCCGCACTTTCCGTGCTCAAGAGCATCTGGCTCTCACTTTTGCCTCTTATCAAATAAAAATGGTCAAATTTATCTTCTAGCGTCTCGTTACGTCGCAGTTTGGAGCACCACTCTTAAGCAAGAGAGTAAAGATATCCTGACATCGTTCTGCGAGATTCTATGGGATGGATAAAAAAGAGCAAACAGGCCGATTACCCCAGATCAGGCGCAGTCCAATTGCAGATCTGGCTCGGAAATGGCGGCTCCTCTAAACCTGGCGCGTGGCAGGCAGAAAGAAAATCAGCATATGGCAATACTGAAATTCACCGATCGGGCGAAGAACAAGAGCGGCGCTGGTGCAAAATCCTCCAGCGCTCTGCTCAATCCCTACTCCATTGAGGTGACGCCGAAGACCGCCGCAAAGATCAATGACTTTTCCAAATTTCTTCCCGCTGGAACACGGGTCTATATCGCCCATATCGCGGGAACATCGATCCAAGATATGGTCGCCACGGCAAAGCGCCTTCGCCAGGACGGTTTTGCTGTCATGCCGCACTTTCCGGCACGCAGCATTCCCGACATCGCCACTCTGGAGAGTTGGATAGAACTCTATCGCCATGAGGCCGATGTGACCGAGGCCCTGCTGCTCGGCGGTGGAGAAACAGGTCCCGTCGGTTCAATCGAAAGCTCGATCCAGTTGCTGGAGAGCGGCCTCTTCGATCGGCATGGTTTCAAACGCCTGCATGTGGCAGGTCACCCGGAAGGGAGCCGTGATATCGATCCGGACGGCACGACGCGCAATGTCGATAGCGCGTTGAAATGGAAAGCGGACTTTTCTCGCCTGACCGACGCCGAGATGGCCATCGTCACGCAATTCGGCTTCGAGCCCGCGGTCATCACGACATGGGCGGAACGGATCGCCGAGACTGGCATTACCCTTCCGATCCATGTGGGGATTGCGGGGCCAGCCAAACTTCAGACCCTGATCAAGTTCGCCATATCCTGCGGCGTCGGCCCTTCATTGAAGGTGCTGCAAAAGCGGGCTCTGGACGTGACGCGATTGCTCATGCCCTATGAGCCGACCGAGATGGTGGAGGCGCTCACCGCTTACGTCGAGAAAAATCCGGCGTCGTTGATATCGCAGCTCCATTTATTCCCACTCGGCGGAATCGAGCCTGCGGCCCGGTGGGTGGGAGACAATACCGTTACTCAGTCTCACGCTGCCACTGCGACATTGTAAGCAAGCAGCTAAGATTGCGCGGCGAACTCATTCTTAGGAATTAACCGTCAGACGAGGTGAATGCCAACCCCAGGACTGCCGCACCGACAAGGCCGGGCTCGATGGCACATTCAGCCTTGACCACGACCGGACGTTGGAATTTGCGGAGAATTCTCGCTCTCACAGCTTGATCGAGCGCCTTAATCAGCGGCAACGAGTTGGAAAGCCCCCCGCCGACAGGAACGATGGTCGCGCCGGTCATATTGATAACGAGCGACAGGGGAGCGGACACGATATCGATATAGATCTCGATCGTGCGCGCAGCTTTTTCATCGCCGCCCTGCCATGCGTCCAGAATCTCTTCCGCCTTCATATCGGTGCCGGTCAGGTGACGGTGGAGCTTCTCCATGCCGCGAGCGCTGCCAATGGCATCGACACATCCATCGAGTCCGCAACCGCAGGTAAAGCGCGGCAGTTCTACAGGCGGATTTCCGGCACGTGTGGCAGCAACGGGACCGTGGCCCCACTCCCCCGCGAAGCCACCGGCGCTGTTGATCAGTTTGCCATCCACAACGAGGCCGCCGCCAACGCCCGTCCCGAGAATAGCGCCGAAGACGACGCGATGGCCGCGCCCTGCCCCTGCGCCATATTCCGCAAGCGCGCAACAGTCCGCATCATTGGCAATCAGCACGGGAAGCCCAAGCGCTGCCTCGAGGTCTTTTTTCAACAGCCGTCCATGAGCGCAGGGAATGTTGGCGATGTTGGCGCGGTCGGTATCGGGGTCGATGACGCCGGCAATCGACAGCGCGACGCAGTCCGGGTTCTCTCCGATGTCTTCAATCACGGATTTCAACACGTTCACGAAGGCATCGAAATCATGGATCGGCGTTTGCCGCCGCGCAACCGGGCGGATGTCATCGACCGCCCATGCACCAGCGCCCTTGATGGCGGTGCCGCCAATATCGAAACAGACGATCAAGCCGCAGCCCCTTGTGAGAAATCGTTACCAAAGACGCAAGCGCCGGCGATGAAGGTCGCCATCAGGCTCAGATCCTGTTTCAACACCAGGACATCGGCGTCCATCCCGACGGCGAGACTGCCCTTGGTGGCGCAACCAATCGCCTCCGCCGGATAGAGCGAGGCCATATTCAGGGCTTCCGTCAAGGGCAATCCGATATGCTCATGGGCGAAACGCACGCAGGACAGCATATCGATATCGGCGCCCGCAAGCGTGCCATCGGCAAGCGTCAAACGCCCTCCACGTCGGAACACTTCACGATCGTTGAGGAGGAACCCTTGCTGATCGGTACCGATGGTCGACATGGCGTCCGTCACCAGGAATATCCGGCCCGGCCCCTGCTTGGCAGCGAGCGCCACCTGCATCACGATGGGATCGACATGGAACCCATCGGCAATAAGACCGCAGGACAAGCGGCCGTTGGCGAGTGCCACACCGACCAGCCCCGGCTCGCGATTTTCCATCTGGCTCATCGCATTGAAGAGATGCGTGACCATGGATGCGCCAGCCGAGACATAAGGCAAAATGTCACGCGCTTTCGCATTGGTGTGACCGAGGCTCACGACATATCCGGCTTCAACCAGTTTGGTGACATCGGCGGCTGAGACGCTTTCGGGCGCTAGCGTGATCAGGGCCTCACCGAAGTGACCGGCCTTGTCGACGAGGAAATGCAGATCGTCACTCTCAAGGGGGCGGATCAGCGAAGGATCGTGGGTCCCCTTGCGAGCGACGGACAGATGCGGACCTTCAAGATGAAGACCGAGATAGCCCGGCACCTTTTCCGCAAAGGCAGCAACACCGGCAGAAACGGCCTTTGCGCGGATATCGACCGTATCGGTAATCACGGTCGGCAGAAGAGCGGTGGTGCCATAGGCTGCGTGGGCAGAGCAGATCGTTCGGATGCCGTCGAGGTCGGGCTGATTATTCAGCAATACACCGCCGCCGCCATTCACCTGAAGATCGATAAATCCTGGAACGACGAGGCCACCGGCAACGTCGCGCCGCTCGATGGAGGAAGAGAGATCCGCCTCAGCTAAGATGGCATTGATGCGACCATTCTCAACGACAACCGCGTAGCCATCCAGAAAAGTGGCGTGGTTGAAAACCCGGCCGCCACACAACGCGAATGAAGCATTCATCGTGTTTCCGTCACCTTCTTGAGGGCAGCAGGCTTGTCGGGATCGAAGCCACGCGCACGCGACAGCGCTTCAACCATGCCATAGTAAGGGACAATCAGCGCCAAGGCATCGGTCAGCGGGTGACCCGTCTCAACGAAGGGAAGAACGGTGGCACCCCTGCCCTTGTCGGATGTCAGATAGACATTGGCATTCTTGCTGACGAGACCGGATGCCGTTTCGGCAATCGAGGCTTCCGCCTTGTCACGTGCGGCAAAGGCAATCACGGGAAAGCTTTCGGCAACCAGCGAAACCGGGCCATGCAGCACCTCGGCCGATGAGTAGGCTTCCGCGTGCAGCTCGCAGGTTTCCTTGCATTTCAGCGCTGCTTCCGTCGCAATGGCGAGTGCCGGGCCACGGCCAAGCATATAAAGAGATTCTGCCTTCGCCAGCGGTTCCACCAGCCCGCTCCAATCGAGCGCAAGCGCCTTGTCGAGATGATCGGGCAGCGCTGCCACCGCCCTCTTCAGGGAGTCCGAGCCGCTCCATTCACCGAGAACTGCCAGTCCGGCAACGATCGAATTGACATAGGACTTGGTCGCGGCAACCGCAATTTCTGGCCCAGCCTGGATATTGAGCGCAATCGAGGCAGTGTCGGCGAGAGGGGATGGTGTCGTATTGACGAGAGATACGGTCAATGCGCCGCCTGCCTTTGCACCTTCAAGCATCGAGACGATATCTGGGCTTGCACCCGACTGCGAGACCGCGAAGGCTGCCGCCCGCTGCAGGCGCAGTGGCGCCTTGTAGATCGAAGCCAGCGAGGGACCGAGAGACGCGACCGGCAGACCGAGTTCAAGCTCTATGGCATATTTCAGGAAATAGGCTGCGTGGTCCGAAGAGCCACGAGCGACCGTGACCACAACGGCGGGATCGTGGGCCGCAAGAGCGTGTCCTGCCCGCGAAATATCGTCTTTCCCGGCATCCAGCAGCCGGGCTACGGCCTGGGGGATTTCGTCGATTTCGCGTCGCATCATTGTCGTCATCAGTATGGCCTCTCGGTTTTGATCAGGCGCCGATCGTGAGTTCTGCGACGAGATCGTAGGCGTCGCTGCGATAAAGCGCGGTGGACACTTCCATCACGCGCCCCGTATTGAGATAGGCGATACGCTGCACGGAAAGCGCAGCGGAGCCCGGTGGAACCTCCAGCCGTTCGCTTTCGTCATCGCGCAGCAGCACGGCGGAGATTCTTTGATTGGCGCGAACCGGGCGAATGTCGCGGGCAGCCAGCGCGAGATAAAGCGAATCTTCCACCTTCTCAGGCTCAGGCAGAAGATCGTCCGGAAGGCTGGTGCGCTCGAGTGCAATCGGCATATCGTCGGCCGTGCGCAGACGCAGGATCCGTGCGACACGCGCCCCGCCCGACAGGCCAAGCATCATGGTTTCCTCAGGGGTCGGGAATTTGAGCCCGCGCTCCAGCCACCGCGATCCTGCAACCATTCCACGACGACGCATGTCTTCTGTAAAGGAGGTCAAACGCGTCAAGGGCTGCTGCATCTTCGGCACCGGCTTGGCGACGAAGGTTCCAGACCCGTGCCTGCGCACCAAAATGCCCTGCTCGACCAATTCGTCGATGGCCTTTCGGACCGTCACCCGGCTGATCGCTGCGGCGTCGGCGATATCCCGTTCTGCCGGTAGCGCATCCCCGTGCTTCAGCCGGCCCGTGGAGACAGCATCCTCGATCAGGCGGCGCAACTTCTGGTAAAGCGGCCCGCCTCTTAATGCCTGCAATTCACCAAACGGTAAAACACCGTCCATTGCGCCTCTCCGATCTGTGCCCAAGCGATAGTCCCACCTCCCATGGCGGAAATCGTCTCTCTCAGACACCATACCAAAACAGATACCAATACAACGCCACATTGGCAATATGCAGAACCAATCAATCGAAAATCGGTAAAATAGCAGCGATTCCAACGCCGAACATCTATTCCATGACCACTTCTGAAGAAATTTTTGTTCCACTGTAGACAGCAGGTATTTTTTTGGTATTAGTTATTAACAACGACGACCGGCCTGCGGAAAACCGAAAGTGGCTGGCGAGGGGAAATGCCCAAGACTCCAGTGTTTAGACGTTCATCGCTCACGCCCCATAAAGGCGGAGACCAAGAAAACAATTCTGAGTGTGAAAATTATTTTCATAGCTACAATCGATCGCGGTTTTTCCGGTTGACCATACGGGAAATTTGCAACAGGCTACGAAAATAAATTACGAAAAGGGGAGCTGCAAAGCCATGAAAGTCGCAATAATCGGACTCGGATTCCGCCTTGGCTATCTCGGCCAGGTCTTCACGGAAATCGATCCTGATTTTGAGATCGTCGCCCATGTCGACCCCGAGCCAGCAGGCATGAAGCAGCTGGAAGCAGAAAACATTTCGGCTGGCCGCGCTTACGAAACGCCTGAAGAGATGATCGCGAAGGAAACCTTCGATCTTCTCATGATCGGCTCTCCCAACACATTCCATCTGGAACATATCCGCATCGGTCTGGAAGCAGGCCTGAAGGTCTTCACCGAAAAGCCGATCGTTACCACCATCGAAGAGAGCTTCGAACTCGCACGGCTTTTGAACCAGTATGGTCAGGACCGCCTAATGGTCGGTCTGGTGCTTCGCTACTCGCCGCTCTACCGCGATCTTAGGCAGGCACAGGCTCAGGGACTTCTCGGCGATATCGCCTCGATCGAAGCCTCCGAGCACATCGCGCCCTATCACGGCGCGTTCTTCATGCGAGACTGGCGCCGTTACGACAAGTATGCTGGCGGCTTCATGCTGGAAAAATGCTGCCACGACCTCGACCTTTATAACGGCGTGATGGGCGTGCGCCCCCGCTATGTCTCAAGCTTCGGCGGACGTCGCAGCTTTGTGCCGACAAACGCTCCGCAGAATAGCGGCGTCAACGATCTCGAGGTCTATTTCCGTAAACCAAGCGGCTGGATGGGTGCCGACAAGGTGTTCGATAGCGACGGAGACATCATCGACTTCCAGACCGCCATCGTCGAATACGAAAACGGTGCGTCACTGGCATTCCACACGAACCTCAACGTGCCTGATGAATTCCGCCGCTTCTGCGTCGTCGGCGCAAAGGGCATGGCGGAAGGCGATTTCGTCCGGGGCTTCCTCGACGTTCACCGCGCCCATGACAGCGCCAAGCTGATCGGCAACACCTATCAAGCGCCATCGGCGAAGTCGCACCATTACGGGGCAGACGAGCAGATGGCAGCCGACGTCTTCGCACATGTTACGACCGGGGCTGCTCTTCCTGTTTCGGCGCTCGACGCGATTGAAGCGGGCATCCTGGCGATTGCCATGGACGAGGCGCGTGCTGCCCGCAAGGTGGTCGATCTCGCGCCGGTCTGGGCAAAGTACGACGCTTGCCTCCACGGCACCGAAGACGCGCAAAAGCGCTCCGCCTGATGAAAGGGTGATCATGGACACCAGACGAAGCGCCGTTTTCTTTGCATGGCTGCTTTTGGCGCCAGCCCTTCTCTACGTTCTTGCGGTTGTCGCCTACCCGCTTGTCGATACCTTTATTCTGTCCTTTACCGACGCATCGCTGAAGAAGACCACCAACTGGGTTGGCTGGGTAAATTACGAGAAGATTTTCAACGCTACTTTTGCGGAAGTCATCATCCGTACCTTTATCTGGACGTTCTTCTCGGTCGCCATCAAGATGATCATCGGCACCTTCGGCGCGACCATGCTGAATGCCGCAGTACCAGGCCGTGCGATCTTCCGCATTCTGACAATGCCACCTTGGATCGTCCCAATGGCAATTGGCATCTTCATGTGGGGCTGGATGTATAATGGCCAGTTTGGCATGATTTCCGGCATGCTCCAGCGCACCGGCTTGGTTGATGGACCAGTTGCCTTTCTGGCGCAGGGCTCCACCGCGTTCTGGGCAACCGTGATAACCGATGTGTGGATCGGCGTGCCGATGGTGACGCTCTACCTTCTCGCCGCCATGCAGGCCGTTCCCCAGGATCTTTACGAAGCTGCATGGGTGGATGGTGCCGGACGCTTCTATCGTTTCCGCCGCATTACGCTGCCGCTTCTCGTCCCGTCCATGATCACCATGTCGATGCTGTCGCTGATTTCGACCTTCAACTCCTTCGACATCATCTGGATTTTGACCCGCGGCGGTCCGAACGGCGAAACAACGACGATGATTATCGATACCTACAAGACCGCGATCGGCTCTTACAAGTATGGTGAGGGTGCTGCACGCGCCGTGTTGATCTGCATCTTCCTGTCCATCTTCTGCCTTGCCTACTTCCGCATTGTCAGCAAGCTATCCGCCGGAGACAAGCGATGACACCTCCTCCCGCACTGATCAACCGCTATAAATGGTACGAAGTCCTCGCCATCTATTGCGGCATCGCGCTGTTCCTGATCTTCGTGCTGTCGCCCTTTGTCGAAGGCTTTCTGGTGTCGCTGAAGCCGCTCAGCCAGCTCTTCTCGTCACCCTATCGCTTCTGGCCGGAAAACGGCTCCTTTGAAGCGTATAGAACGATGTGGGTGAGCGTACCGGGCTTTGCCCGTTACATTTTCAACTCGTTCTTTATCTCAGGGATCGTTACGGCCATTGTCTTGGCGCTGGTCATTCCTGCCGCCTACGCGTTTGCCCGTTTCGAGTTTCGCGGCAGCGGTCTGTTGCTCGGCGCCTTTCTTGCCGTCAACATGTTTTCGGGCGCGGTCCTGCTGATCCCGCTCTTCCGCCTGATGCGCTCGATCGGCGTGCTGAATACTTATCTCGCCATGATCGTACCGGGCGTGGCGTTCCTCATCCCGTCGGCTATCTGGCTGCTGCGAACCTATATGATGCGCATCCCCCGCGAACTGGATGAAGCAGCCTATGTCGATGGCGCCGGCTATTTCTACACGCTGCGCCGCGTGATCATACCGATCGCGATGCCGGGCATCGTGGTGGTCGCGATCACGACGTTCATCGGCTCCTATGCGCAACAATTCATCTACGCGCTAACCTTCAACTCAAAATCTGAATATATGCCTCTGCCGGTTGGCCTGTTCGCCTATTTCGGCCGCCAAGAGGTCATCTGGAACGAACTCATGGCCGCAAGTTTCGTCGGCATTGCGCCGGCGATGATCGTGATCTTCTTCCTGCAACGCTATCTCGTCAGCGGACTGACCGCAGGCGCGGTGAAACAATAAAACAACCACCAGAGAATGGGAGACTGACCGTGAATACCAAATTCAAGTTTACCCTCTACGCGCTGAGCCTTGCTGCTTCCACAGCACTGGGCGCCATGTCTGCACAGGCTGCCGACAAGGAAATCTCCTGGATCTATTGCGGCGACAAGATCGACCCGATCCATGAGAAGTACATCAAGGAATGGGAAAGCAAGAACGAAGGCTGGACCGTCAAGCCAGAAGTCGTGGGCTGGGAACAGTGCCAGGACAAGGCAACGACGCTTGCAGCATCCGGCTCTCCAGCCGCCATGGCCTATGTCGGCTCGCGCACGCTGAAGCAATTCTCTGAGAACGACATGATCGTTCCCGTCCCGATAACGGATGAGGAAAAGAAGTCCTATTACCCGCACATCGTCGACACGGTTACCGTTGACGGCCAACAGTGGGGCGTTCCGATCGCCTTCTCCACCAAGGCTCTCTACTGGAACAAAGACCTTTTCAAGAAGGCAGGTCTCGATCCTGAAACGCCACCAAAGACCTGGGCGGAAGAAATCGCCTTTGCCAAGCAGATCAAGGAAAAGACGGGCATTGCCGGTTATGGCCTGCCTGCCAAGACCTTCGACAACACCATGCACCAGTTCATGCACTGGGTTTACACCAACAACGGCAAGGTCATCGATGGCGACAAGATCGTCATGGATAGCCCCGAAGTGCTGGCAGCTCTTCAGGCCTACAAGGACATCACGCCTTACTCCGTGGAAGGCGCAACGGCTTACGAGCAGAACGAAATTCGCGCTATCTTCCTCGACGGCAAGGTCGGCATGATCCAGGCTGGTTCGGGTGCAGCTTCGCGTCTGAAGAAGACCGGCATCAACTGGGGTATCGCAACACTCCCGCTCGGCCCTTCGGCCAAGGGCCCAGGCACGCTGCTCATCACCGATAGCCTTGCCATCTTCAAGGGCTCGGGCGTGGAAGACAAGGCGATCGAATTCGCCAAGTTCATCACCTCTCCTGGCCCCCAGGGCGAGTATGAGCTTCAGGGCGACGCCGGCCTGACGCCTCTGCGTCCTTCCGCGAAGGTCGATGAATTCGTTGCAAAGGACCCTTACTGGAAGCCTCTGATCGAGGGCATCACTTACGGTGGTCCTGAGCCGCTCTTCACCGACTATAAGGGCTTCCAGAACACCATGATCGAGATGGTCCAGTCTGTCGTCACCGGCAAGGCTGAACCTGCAGCCGCGCTGAAAAAGGCGTCGGGCGAACTCGAGCAGTACAAGTAAGACCGAACCGAAGGGGGCGCTGGTTCCAGCGTCCCCTTCGACACCACCGCATGGATCGAACAGCCTTGCGGTACACCAACAGCGCTGCCGAATGCACTGGGTGCAAACGGCCCTCTGGAGACGATCGTGGGTCAGCTTCATCTCAACAACGTTAAAAAAGTCTACGGCGACTTTGAAGTTCTCAAAGGCGTGCAACTCAATGTTCCGCACGGAGAATTCGTCGTTTTCGTCGGCCCGTCCGGCTGCGGAAAATCAACGCTGCTGCGCATGATTGCAGGCCTGGAATCGATCAGTGACGGCGATATCGTCATCGACGATATCCGCGTCAACGATAAGCCGCCGGTCGAGCGTGGAATCGCCATGGTCTTCCAGTCTTACGCGCTCTACCCTCACATGACCGTCTTCGAAAATATCGCCTTCCCGCTGCGTGTCGAGAAGATGGCGGAGGATAAAATCCGCGAAAAGGTGCATGCGGTCGCGAAAATTCTCCAGCTAGAGCATCGCCTCGAGCAGCGGCCTGGCATGCTGTCGGGCGGCCAGCGCCAGCGCGTCGCCATCGGCCGCGCGATTGTCCGCGAACCGAAAATCTTCCTGTTCGATGAGCCGCTGTCCAACCTCGATGCCGCGCTGCGCTCGGACATGCGTATCGAGCTGACCAAGCTTCATCGGCAGCTCAAAGCCACGATGATCTACGTGACCCACGACCAGGTGGAAGCCATGACCATGGCCGACCGCATCGTCGTTCTCAATGCCGGCAGCATCGCCCAGGTCGGCTCGCCTCTCCAGCTTTATCACAAGCCGGACAATCTCTTCGTCGCAGGCTTCATCGGCAATCCCAAGATGAACCTCCTGCCCGTGACCTGCGTGGAAGCCTCCGACACCGGTGTGACCATTGCTTACGAGGGCAAGCAATTGACGGTGCCTGTGGCGCGCGGACAAGTGCGGGCCGGCGATACGCTGACGCTTGGTATTCGCCCGGAACACCTCAGCCTCGGCACCGGCGACATGACCATTACCACCATCCCAAGCGTTATCGAACGGCTCGGCATCAACACCATCTCCTATTCGACACTGTCCTCCGGCCAGCAGTGGTGTGCGCTTCTTCCAGGCTCTGCGCCGGTTGCGGTCGAGCAGCCCGTCTCGGTCGCGATCAACGGCGCGGATTGCCATCTCTTCGATGGCGAAGGCAACGCGCTGGAACGTCGCATCGACTGGAAGACACAGGAAATGCCAGTTCTGGCTTGATCCCTGTTTAGTCTAAAGCATATTGCGACCTTTCAGATTCGCTCATACGCTTTAGGTCTTTGTTATCGCATGCCGTTATCGCAAAACCGCCGCACACTTTTGCGCGGCATGCTTTAAAGGCGGATTGAAGCGCAGATAAAAGTTAAGGGCGTTTCCTTGTTTGAAGGAAGCGCCCTTAATTTATGTGTTCATTCCGATGGACACCGAGACAGCATCTGCCGCGTTCACGATCATCGGTGACGTCAGGCCGCTTTGGTGCCGTGCGGGTCTTGAATGATCGGCCAGATGTCGCGCCTGACGCGGCGATAGGGATTGGTCGCCGGATCGTTCGGATAAGGCTTGCCCGCAGAGCAGTAAAGAATCTGCGAGGCGATCTTGGAAAAAGCGGCATAGAAGTGATTGGTCGACTTGATCAGCAGGATCTTTTTCGAGAGCGGATCGATGCCGAGAGCGGTGAAAAGCGATGGATCATAGCTTTGAACCCGCACTGTTCCCAAAATCACATCGATACCTTGAAAGTGAATATGTGCCGCGTCACCGAAGGGCGCGATGCTGTCGCCGAACTTCATCTCTGCATTGGGGACCACTTTGACGACCTTGACCAAGGCATCGATCGGATCGCCGGTATTGGGTGCGGATTTCGCCCCAAAGCGCAACGGGATTTCCGCCCCCTCGCCTGCCGCCATGCAGATTTGTACGGCAATCGGATCCCAGACAAGACCGGCAGCCACGCTCGTCGCGCCCTGAGCCATCAGTTCACGCAGCAGCACCGTTGCATCACCCGCCGTGCCACCACCTGGATTATCCCACACATCGGCAATGACAACGGGTCCATTCGATGTGTCCGCCTTCATCGCAAGCGACACAGCCTCGGTCTCACCAATCTGCGGCATCATGAAGGTGCCGCGCTTGTCGAAAAGCTCAAGCCCGATCGAGCGCGCCAGCGCCATCCCCTTGGTTGCATTGCCATCGGTGACCGCGATGGTCTTCGTTCCCATTTCCGGCACATCGCCTGCCATGAAGCCATGAATGACGGAAAGCGATAGCACCTCCGGGTCCTGCTTCTCTAAGGCCATCATGCGATCGACAATGCCACGCATTGGTTCACGTGACGTCGGAAACACATCGATCATACGGCAGTCAAACACAGACATGACAGGCTTGACCCGCCCTTCCAGCGTATCCACTGCGATACGCCAGAGGTCTTCGGCGCGATCGACGAAATCCGTATGCGGAAATTCCTTGAAGACGACGAAGAAGTTCACGGCATCGACGCGCTTGCTCGTCAGATGGCTGTGAGGATCGAGCTCGGCGCAAACCAGAATATCCGGCCCGACGATTTCGCGAACGCGCGTCAAAAGATCGCCTTCCGGGTCGAGATAGCCATCCGCAACCATGGCGCCATGAAGGCCCAACACCACCGCATCGACGGGCATTGCCGCCCGCAACTGATCGAGAATTTCGTCACGCAGGCTCTCAAAGGCTTGACGGTTGATCAAACCCGCCGGATCAGCCCAGGCTGCGGTTCCTTCGATCAGCGTCCAGCCTTTGGCAGCACAGACCGCGCGACCAACAGTGATTGGCGCGGTGCACAGCGTGGGGGTGACAGGATGCTGACCCGGAGGCGCGTAAAGCGATTCCTCGAAAGCCCGCCTGTCGATACAGATCGGCGCGAAAGTATTGGTCTCGGTGGCGAGAGCCGCGGTAAAGATGCGCAAGAGCTTGGGCCTTTTTTGCTAACGAATGGCGGGAATCATTGGCCCATGGGGTTCGGCAGATAACCGGTGAAGCCGGAAATCTTCCAGCGGCCCTCATCCAAGCGGCAGTAATAGAGCGTCTGCCACTTCATCAGGTCTGTAGAGCCGTCTGCCTTCTTGATGCTACCGTCGAATTTCTTACGCACCAGCGCGGTCTCGCCGGAAATCTCGATCTCTTCCAGGGTCGTCGTGGTAAAGATAGCCGTGCGCGGATCTTCACCATAGGTGCCTTCAGCGAACTCTTGAGCCTGTTTCAGCCATTCATCGCGATATGCTGAAAGGTTGGGGAAAGCCAGCGTCCATTTGTCGGGGTTCGGTTCGCGATTGCCGCTGATCCCGATGAAACCATCTTCCACGAAATCATCCGCAACCATGGACCAATCCGCAGCCAGAAACGCATCGATATCGCGCGGGACAAGCATCTCCCAGATGGCGTATCGTGCGCTGTCCGAAGCTGGAAAGGGGTTTTGGAAGGGATCGCGCATCGAGGGCTCCATATCTAAATAATTTTCATGACAACCAAAAATCTCTGGCAAAAATCCGTTTTCTATGGTCACTTGTCAATGAAGAACGAAAATAATTTGCAAGAGCCCATCCCATGAGCATCAAACGATATGGCGCTGAAAAATCCGGCGCAGGCGGACAGACACTTCCTTTTGCACGCGCGGTCGAGGCCGATGGCTGGCTACATGTTTCCGGCCAGGTCGCCATGGAAAATGGTGAAATCATTTCCGGCGGCATCATCGAACAGACTCACAAGACCATCGAGAACGTGATCGCCATTCTGCATGAGGCGGGCTACGGCGTCGAGCATGTCGTGCGCTGCGGCGTATGGCTGGATGATCCGCGTGACTTCTGGACGTTCAACCGCATCTATCAGAGCTATTTCGGTGAACATCCGCCAGCGCGCGCCTGCGTCCAGGCCTCGATGATGGTGGACTGCAAGGTCGAGATCGACTGCATCGCCTATAAACCCAAGTCCTGAAAGCAGGCCGATGGATATCTTCGCGACCATTCAGGATGAAAGAGCGCAGTTTTCGCCATCCGAACAGCGCATCGCGGAGATATTGCTGAACGAGTTCGACTTCGCCGTCGGCGCGTCGATCATCGAATTGGCGGAAAAGGCGGATGTCTCTCCGCCGACCGTCACCCGCTTCTGCCGTCGGCTTGGCTGCCAGAACTTTGCCGACTTCAAGGTTCGTCTTGCCAAGACGGCCTATGTCGGTGTGCGTTACCTCAATCCGGAAGCAAAGAGCACGGCTGCGGTCGATGTCGCCGAAGACATCA
This sequence comes from Agrobacterium larrymoorei, assembly GCF_030819275.1. Taxonomy (GTDB): domain Bacteria; phylum Pseudomonadota; class Alphaproteobacteria; order Rhizobiales; family Rhizobiaceae; genus Agrobacterium; species Agrobacterium larrymoorei_B. The sequence goes on from NZ_JAUTBL010000001.1 coordinate 509,922, forward strand.
TCACCAAAGCCCAGAACGCGCTCTTCATGATGCACCGCGCGCTCGATCCACAGGCGCTGGATACCGTGGCCGACCGGATCGCAGCGGCGACAATGGTCTATGCCTTTGGCTCCGGCGGCAATTCGTCCATGGTAGCAACCGAATTTCAGAACCGGCTCTTTCGGCTAGGCACCCGCATCACCGCCAGCAACGATCATAATATGCAGCTTATGCTGACAGCGGCAGCGCAGGAGGGCGATGTGATCATCGGCTCGTCCTTCTCCGGCCGCAATCAGGAACTGATGCGTTGCTTCAAGCTGGCAAAAGAAAATGGCATCCGCACCATCGCGCTCACTCAATTGAAAAGCCCGGTCGCGAAACTCGCAGATCATGTCGTCGGCATCGACCTTCCCGAGGGCGATAACATTTACCGACCCACCTCGACGCGCTTTGCCTATCTCGCCGTGATCGACGTGATTGCCAGCCTCGTGGCCTACAAAAACCGTAAGCACTCCACCATCACGCTGCGCCAGATCAAGCAGCAATTGCTGGAGCATCGCGATGGCGGCGACGATCGCCAGATACTGGGAGACTGACACTATGACGACCCATAAGCGCATCGCCGTGGTGACCGGCGCTGCCGGTGATATCGGGCGCGCAATCGCTGCCCGGCTCGCAGCGAGCCATGACCTGATAGCGCTTGTCGATATCGATGCGGGCGCTCTGGAAAGTGCGGTTGCCACGCTTGGCGGCGGATCCGCCTATGTGACAATCGTCGCCGATGTCACCAGCGCTGACAGCTTAGCGGCCTTGACAAGTCACCTCGCAACCCTCGGCAAGGTCGTCACCCTCGTCAACAATGCCGGTGCGGCACGTGCCGTTTCCCTACACGACACGACGCCAGAGATTTGGCGCATGGATTCAAGCCTCAACCTTGAGGCTGCATTCCTGACCTTCCGGGCTCTCGAAAATGACCTGAAGGAAACACAAGGCTCCGTCGTCAACATCGCCTCCGTCAATGGCATGGCCGTCTTCGGCCACCCGGCCTATAGCGCCGCCAAGGCGGGCTTGATCCATCTGACCAAGTTGATCGCGGTCGAATACGGAAAATTCGGAATACGAGCCAACGCAGTCGCGCCTGGAACCGTGCGCACCCAAGCCTGGGAAGCACGCGCCGAAGCCAATCCGAATGTCTTCGAAGAGGTCAAGCGCTGGTATGCGCTGCGCCGTATCGCCACCACCCATGACGTCGCCAATGCCGTCCATTTCCTGGCGAGCGATCAGGCAGCCGCGATCACCGGCATCTGCCTGCCTGTCGATTGCGGACTGACGGCGGGCCAGGCCGAGTTGGCCCACACCTTCTCGCAATCCGAACATTACTGAACACGCATAAAATCAAGGGAACGACGATGAGCAAGACCGGATTCCGCCTCGAAAATGCATGGCATCCCATTGAGGGCGACCCTTCAGGCGGGTTTGTCTTCACCCTCGTCAACCTGACTGACAAGCCGATCAGCGACTTCAAGCTCGCCTATACGGCATTGACGCGCGTGATGGATGACCCATCTTGCGAGAACGCGACGTTCCTGCTGCGCAACGCCAACTTCCACCAATATGCACCGCCTGCCGGCTTCGTCCTGGAGCCCGGCGCCAGCTGGCGCTTCACCGTGCGCGGTCTCTGGCGCCCGGCCAAGCACAGAACCGATGGGGCAAAATCCGCCTATCTGACATTCTCCGACGGCACCCATCACACTATCGATGTTGCCGACCTGATGCTGGAAGGCAGGATCAGCGAGCCGCAAAAGCCGCTCCTGCCGGAAGGACGCGTCACCGAACCCTTTTCGCTTCTGCCTTGGCCGAAACAGGCGGACTTGCAAGCCGGCGAAACACCCGTCGCCCTCTACCCGGCAGAAGGCAGTGCCCTCTCCGACGTGAAGGCGATGGATACCGTCCTCGGCCTTCATCGCCGTCTGTTTTCTGTAGCCCATCAGCCATTTTCGCTGGTTGCCGTCGAACAGGGCAAGGCTGTTCGTTTTCAGCAAAGCGGTTCACTCGCGGCAGAAGCCTATGAACTGACATTTGCTCAAGATGAGATCTTGCTCGCCTATGGCGGCAATGCGGGCCGTCAATACGGCCTGACGGCATTGGCGCAGCTTCATGATGGCGCGCGCCGAAATGCGGCACTGTTCCACTTCCCGGGTTTGGGCACCATCAAAGACGAGCCGCGTTACCGATGGCGCGGATGCCACCTCGATGTGTCGCGCCAATTTGCTCCAGCGCCAGACGTGCTGCGTCTCATCGATATTCTGGCCTGGTACAAAATGAATGTCTTCCATTGGCACCTGACCGATGATGAGGCGTGGCGCTTTGAGGTTCGCGCCTATCCTCAATTGACGACCGTTGGCGTCAAGCGCGGGCCGGACGAGCCGATGCTGCCGCAACTCGGCAATGCAGCAGAGCCGGTTGAGGGCTTCTACACCCAGGCCGACGTCGCTGCCATCGTCGCCCATGCGACCGAGCTGAATGTCGAAGTCGTCCCGGAAGTCGATATTCCCGGCCACAGCACCGCGATCCTGGTCGCTCTTCCCGAACTGATCGATGGTCAGGAAGCGCCAGACAGCTACCGCTCGGTTCAAGGCTTCCCGAACAACGCGCTCAATCCTGCAATTGAAGAGACCTATGTGTTCCTCGGCAAGGTCTTCGACGAGATGGTTGAGCTCTTCCCTTCAAAGCTCATCCATATTGGCGGCGACGAAGTGGCCGACAACACCTGGATGGCCTCGCCGTTGGCCCGCAAGCTGATGGAGAGGGAAGGGCTCGACGGCACCTTCGGGCTGCAGAGCCACTTCATGAAGCGGGTTCAGAAAATGCTGGCGGACAGAGGCCGGAGCATGGCTGGTTGGGACGAGGTCTCCCACGGCGGCGGCGTCAACCCGGACGGCACATTGCTGATGGCATGGCGTGCGCCGGAGGTCGGTGTCGAGTTGGCTCAACAGGGTTATGACGTGGTGATGACACCGGGACAGGCCTATTATCTCGACATGGTGCAGGACGAGGCCTGGCAGGAGCCGGGCGCCAGCTGGGCCGGTACCGTGCCGCCGCACCACACCTATCATTATGAGGCCGTCGGCGAGTTTCCCGAGGAATTGAAGCCACGTCTTCGTGGCGTCCAGGCCTGCATCTGGACAGAGCATTTCCTCAACCGGGATTATTTCAATCATCTGGTCTTCCCGCGCTTGCCGGCAGTGGCGGAAGCCGCGTGGACGCCGCGTGAGCGTAAAGATTGGGATCGCTTCTCGGCGCTTGTGCGCCTTAGCCCCAAGCTTTGATAGGAGACGGCACCATGGTGTTACGCATTGCAGTCGGCGGCATTCACACGGAGTGCTCCACCTATTCTCCGGTTCTGATGCAGCCCGAAGACTTTCGCGTGATTCGCGGGGACAATCTGACCGGTGCTGAGTATTTCAGCTTCCTGCCGACCGAAGGCGTGGAGATCCATCCACTCCTCCATGCCCGCGCCATTCCAGGCGGCCCGGTCTCTCGGGCCACCTATGAGGCCTTCAAACAAGAGTTCTCCGACAAGCTACGGGCCACCCTGCCCCTCGATGGTCTCTATCTTGCCATGCACGGAGCGATGAATGTCGAAGGCATGGACGATGCCGAAGGCGACTGGATTGCCAATGCGCGCTCGATCATCGGCCCGGATATTCCGCTGGCTGTGAGCTACGACCTGCACGGCAACGTCACTCAGAAGATCGTCGATCAGATCGACATCTTCGCCGCCTATCGCACCGCGCCGCATATCGATGTGCGCGAGACGATGGAGCGCGCCTGGTCTATGCTGATCAGGATGCTGAAAACGGGAGAGAAACCGGGCGTCGCGTGGGCTCCGGTTCCGGTTCTGCTGCCCGGCGAGAAAACCTCGACGGAAGACGAACCCGCAAAGTCGCTCTACCACCGCCTGCCGGAGCATGATCGGACTGAGGGTGTCTGGGATGCCAATCTGATGGTTGGCTATGTCTGGGCGGACGAGCCACGGGCAACGGCCTGCGCCGTGGTCACGGGGTCAAATCCCGAGGCAGCGAAACGCGCCGCCGAAGAGATTGCACTCTCCTACTGGCAGGCAAGGCAGGATTTTCGCTTCGGTCCCGTTACCGGCGATCTCGAAGCCATGCTAGATCTGGCAGAAAAAGCCGAAACCCAACCCGTCATCCTTGCTGATTCAGGCGACAATCCGACCGGTGGCGGCGTTGGAGACAGGGCGGATGTGTTGAAGTCGCTGATTTTGCGCGGCTTCGAGGGCGCGGTCATCGGCGGCATTACCGACCGTCCGGCGGTGGAAACCTGCTTTGCCGCCGGCATCGGCAAGACGCTCAGCCTCAAGATCGGTGGTTCGCTCGATCCGGCCAGCCCCTTCGTTGAAGTCGGTGCCGAGGTCATCAGCCTCGATGATCCCGGCCCAGCCGACGAACGGCAGGCTGTCGTCAAGATTGGCGGTATCACGCTTATTCTTGCAGCCCGGCGTCGTCCCTACCACAATATTGCAGACTTCATGCGCCACGGCATCGATCCTGCCAAGGTGCGATTGCTCGTCGTGAAGTCCGGTTATCTGTCGCCAGAGCTTCAGCCACTGTCCAACCCCAACCTGATGGCGCTGACGGATGGTGTGATCAACCAGGATATCGAGACCCTGCCATCGAAGCGTCGGGTGCAACCGACATTTCCTTTCGTCAAAGACTTCGACTATACACCGTCTGCGAAACCGTCCGCACGGTGGCGTTAAGGCTTTAAGGCAAGCGCTGACGGTCGGATCACCAATCGGCGCTCGTGACACCACACGGGCGCCTCTCTAACTTACCATCCTGCGTGATCGCAGGCTGTCTTGCCTGAAGCGTGCGCGATTTTTCAGATTCGCATGCGTTTAAGGTCCTTGTTTTACCGCATGTCGTCATCGCAAAACCGCTCCACACTTTTGCTTGAACCATGCTTTAAGTGGACGATCCATGCTGTCGGCGCTGCCCTTTGTTTATCGACATGACCAGTTGCGGCTTTCGGCTGCCGGTATCTTCGTCTTCGGCTTCACTGGTGCCGCCACCGCGCCCTATATGTCACTGATCGGCATTCGCGAACTCGGTCTGACCGATGCGGCTTTCTCGATCCTGAGTTTCATTGCCGCGCTGGTCAACGTGTCGGCCAGTATCAGCATGGGCATCCTTTCGGACCGACTCGGCCACTATAAACTTCCCATTCTCGGAGCCTGTATATCCGGGGCGTTGGGCTACGGCGTGGTCTATGCCTTTCCGACCGTTTGGACTTTCGCGCTTGCGCTGCTCATCCCCGTTCCGGTTTATGGCGCACTCAACTCGCTGATCTTCGCCTATGTTCGCGCAAGCTGCGCCAGCATGCCGCCGCGTGATCTCATTGCCGTCAACTCCGCCGTCCGCGCCGCCATCTCGCTTTCCTGGGTGCTGGTGCCGGGCGTCGTTGGCTATGCGCTCGCGGGCAGATCGAGCATGCTACCGGCATTTTTACTGGCAGCACTCGCCTGCGTGCTATGTTTCATTCTCTTCGCCCGCTTCATGCGGGAAGACGGCGTTGCACATGCCGAACGGCAAGAGCCAGCTTACGCGTTCCTGGCATCCATCCGCCATCTCGGCACACGCCAGATCTGGCCCTTCGTCCTTGCCATTGCGCTGATCTCATCCACCCTTCATGTCAACGGCATTGTGCTGCCGCTGGTCGTCACAGGAAAGGCTGGCGGGCAACCGGCCGATGTGGGCGCGATCGTCGGCATTGTCGCTCTCCTCGAAATCGTCTTCATCTTCTTTTGGGGGTGGGTGGAAACCAAGACATCGGCTGCGGTCGCCATAGCCGCAAGTGCGCTCCTCTATTGCGCCTACATGCTCGGTCTTGGGCTGGCGCAAGACCCGATGACGGTCTATCTGCTGACACCTCTCTCGGGCCTCGGCGCAGCCGGTATCATTTCCTTGCCGATCACCTATCTGCAAAACCTCATCGCGCGGCGCGCCGGTCTCGGGAGCTCGCTGATTGCCGTCAATATTTTTCTGGCCGGTGGCTTGAGTTCGCTGCTCTTCTCAGTCGGAACGGCTGTGAGCGATTATTCTCACACGGCAATGCTCGGCGCCTTTGCGGGCCTCTGCGGCGTGGCACTCCTCAGCTTCCTTCACAAGCGACCGTCTGTTAAGGACGACCTCCCGACCCAACAAGGAAGCGAACATCATGGCTGATCATACCGCGCGGCGGCTGGAGATTTGCGTCGACAGCGCAGAGGGTCTCGCCGCAGCGATCGAAGGCGGCGCAGACCGCATCGAGCTTTGCTCCGCGCTTGGCGTTGGCGGACTGATGCCGTCTTACGGACTGATGCGACACGCGAAGAGAACGAGCCCGATCCCTGTCTATCCGCTGATCCGCCCAAGAGCCGGAAACTTCATCTACGATGCATCCGATGTCGCCATCATGGAGGCGGATATTGCACAGGCGCAGGAGCTCGGTTTGCCCGGCGTCGTCATCGGTGCAACCACTCCAGATCGCCGCCTCGACCGACAGGTTCTGGAGAGGTTGATCGAAGCGGCCTCCGGTCTGGACATCAGCCTTCACCGGGCCTTTGATATGGTGAGCGATCCGATCGAAGCGCTTGAGACCGCGATAGATCTCGGTATTTCCCGCATTCTGACCTCAGGCTGCGCAAAGAACGTCTTGCTTGGAATGGAAACGCTGAAGCGCCTCGCGCATCAGGCGAATGGTCGCATCAGCATCATGCCGGGCGGTGGTGTAACGGCCGATCTCGTTCCGGAGCTTCTGGCCGCAACCGGCATCCACGAAATCCATGCCTCGGGCAGTGCCTCTTCCGCAGAGGATCCTTCTCTGGTGGCATTCGGTTTTGCGCCCGAACAGCGCAGACAAACCAGCCCGCAGATCATTCGCACCTTAAAGACGATTGTCCTTGACGCCTGATGGCCACCTGCGCGGAAGCGTCCCAAGGATCAAGACGAGGATGCTGCCAGATCTACGTCGTCTCGGAATGGAGAAGCCGCACCGCGATTGAGACGCTTGGCAATATAAAGCGCCTCGTCTGCACGTCTGAAGACAGGATCCGGTGAGGTCTCCCCTGCCATAACCCTGCTCATTCCGTAGGATGCTCCAACCGTCATGATCGTGCCGTTGACTTCGTAAGGCTTGGAAATAAGCGCTGCCAACTGACGGCAACGGCTATCCGCCTCCTCTTCCGAAACCTTTGGCATCATCACCGCAAATTCGTCGCCTCCGAGGCGAAAGCAAACGTCGTTCGTGGCGCATCCGCCACGCAAGCGCTCGGCAACCTGCTTCAACAGGTCGTCGCCATCGGCATGACCGAAGCGATCGTTGATCGCCTTGAAACCATCAAGATCGATGCAGACGACTGTTAGGGGCCCGTGTTCCGACAGCTGGGTAAACTTGGTCGATACCAGCGTTCTGTTGGCAAGCCCTGTGAGAAAATCATGCGTCGCCGCATGCCGCATGCGCTTTTCCGCGTCTACGAGCATAGTCAGCGCCTGCCGCGATGTCGAAATTGCAAGCGCACAACTGACGGTGAAGATACAGAGCGTGGCCGCAGCGAAGGGCAATGACTGGCGCAGAAGATCATGGGCCGGCGTGTTTGCCCGCCATGACAGGACCTGAACCTGGCCGTTTGGCGCAACGGCGATATCCACCAAGGCACGGTCGGGTTTAACCCGTTCGGCCGGCTCGACGGCTGCATCGTCAAGCATGAAGCGTTCACCGAAAAACGCCTGAAGGCTGCCAGCAATCGGGATAGCCGAAACCAAGATTGGCGCGCGTTCGGTATTGGGGACGACAGTCCCTATGTCTGGCTGGAAAAGACTGGCTGTCAGCAGGAGAGCGTCGTTCCCCACAACTTCGATCTTGCTGGAGGCGATCCGGTCAGGAATTCCTTTCTTCTTGGGCTGATGCTCCCGCGCACGCACCGAGTCAATCAACGGCCGCGCCGCCGCGACAAGCGCGCTCGGTTCCTGTTTCAGAAAAGAATGGTTGGCAAAATCATCCGCTGTTTTGGCGTAGATAATCTGGTCGTTGCCGTCGATGACGGCAAGCGAGCGCACATTCGATGTGCCGATCACCGACTGACCGAGATTGCGCTCTGCCCAGCCCAGATCGAAATTGTTGTTGAGCTTGTCGATCGCCTCATCCCAGATCGTCCAGGACGTCAGAACGACCTCCATATCCGACATCCAGATCGCGACATTGCGCTCGACCATCGTCTGCTGCCGCGCCTTCGCCTCGGCATCCAAGCGGTCCGCACCGAGAAACAAAATAGCAGCCAGTCCGAGCAACAAAAGCCCGACAATAAAGGCAACAGGACCGACAAGCTTGAAGTGGTTAAGGCGCGCCGTCATAGGGGGTTCCGTTTGCAGTAAGCCGATACTGTATATCGGCAAGAATGCAGGCACAGTTATCAGGCGGAACAATTACCTTGGCAAGGTTAATGGTTTTCTCGCCAGTCACGAGCTCGTGTCGGCTGTCTCAGCGAAAAGGGGAAGGCAACATTCAAGCTGCCAGTCACCGGTACCGCCCGATATCATCGGACACCAAGAGCGCCATGAACAATGCTAACAAGGAATGCCCTTGCCCTCGAATAGCCGCCTCGGCCTTCAAGTCGAAATCGATTGTCAGGCCGACGCTGCAGATCCATCCATCCGCTTCGGATTTTAACGCGCAGCTTTTTCCTTACCAGGCAGGATATTCGCTACATCAGCCACGATGGCAGCCGCTTCGGTCTGAAGCACGTCTTTCGCGTTCTTCCGCGCATTTTCCAAAGCAAGGTTGGCGCTGAGGCTTCGTTCGTTGGCTTGCAGTCCGTCATCGAGTTCTGGCACGACGACGCCGGCTTCCTGGCGCGCTTTGAGCTTTGCTGCCACTGCGGCCATCTCCTTACGGCGCTCCGCCTCGTTAAGAGAGATCGTCTTCTTCTCTCGCTGGGCCTTCAGTTCTGCGGCATCTTCGACGAAGCGCTGATAATCCTTATCGTTCTTGATGCGCGCTTCATGGCGGCTTTCCAGTTCGGGCACGAGTGCCGACATATCGCCAAGCTTCTTGTACTTCGCAGGCTTGATCGTCGTCCATGGCAAGGCGTTGTCATAGCTGGATTCACCGAGCGTCTTGGGGTCCAGCACGCTTGGCGTATTAATGTCAGGCGTCACGCCGCGCAACTGCGTCGTACCACCATCGATCCGGAAGAACTGGGCAATCGTCAACTTAAGCTGGCCGAGTTCAGGCTCCTGCTTACCAGCAACCCTGTCCAGATCGACAACAGTCTGAACCGTGCCCTTGCCGAAGCTCGGGTCACCGACGATGACGCCACGTCCATAATCCTGAATGGCGGCCGCAAAAATCTCCGATGCAGACGCCGAACCGCGATTGATCAGAACGCCGAGCGGGCCATCCCAAACCGGCGTGGAGCGGTCATCATTCTCGACCTCGACCTTGCCAGCTGCATTGCGCTGCTGAACCACCGGGCCCTTGCCGGTGAACAACCCGGTGAGATCGATGGCTTCAGCCAGAGAGCCGCCACCATTGTCGCGCAAGTCCATGACGACGCCGTCGACCTTTTCCTCTTTCAATTCGACGAGAAGCTTTTCGACGTCGCGGCTGGCGCTTCTGTAGTTCTTGTCGCCAGCACGCCGCGCCTCAAAGTCCTCATAGAAGGTCGGCAGTGCGATGACGCCAATCTTCAATGTCTGGTCGCCAAGTTTCACGGGAACAACAGACTTTTTGGCCGCCTGCTTCTCGAGGCTGACCTTATCGCGGACCAGGTTGATCACCCGGTGACCGCTGGCATTTCCGGCATCGGCCGGCAGAATGTCCAGGCGCACCATAGATCCTGCTTCGCCGCGGATCATCTGCACGACCTCGTCGAGACGCGTTCCGACGACTTCCTTGATCGAACCTTCTTCGCCTTGGCCGACACCGATGATGCGGTCACCGACAGCGAGTTTGCCGGAGAGTTGCGCTGGTCCGCCGGCCACGAGCTCGCGGATCGTCGTATAGCCGTCGCGCTCCTGCAGCACGGCACCGATGCCCACCAAAGAGAGCTTCATAGAGATATCGAATTCAGCCGATGCTTTGGCGCTGAAATAATCGGTGTGGGGATCGACCGCCGTGGTGAACGCGGCCATGAAGGACTGGAAAACGTCATCGGCCTTATAGGTCTCGACTCGGTCGAGAATGTTCTTGTAACGCTTGTCGAGCGTGTCGCGGATTTTCGCTTCGTCCTGATCGGCGAGCTTCAGTCTGAGCCAATCGCTCTTCACCCGCTTGCGCCAGAGTTCGTTGGCCTCTTCTTCCGTTTTTGCCCAAGGCGCATCCTCGCGCGACAGCGGGTAGTCTTCCTGAACCGTAAAATCGAAGCCGTTCTTCAGCAGGCTGCGGGCATAGGTCATCCGCTCGACCACACGCTGATTGTAAATCTTGAACATCGAGAACGGGATGTCGAGATTCTTGTTCAGGATCGCGTCGTCGATCTTCTTGCTGTCCTTGGCAAAGCCATCAATATCGCCCTGCGTGAAGAGCATACGGTCCGGGTCGAGCGACTTGATATACTTGTTCATCACCTTGACGGAGAGCGCATCGTTCAACGGCACAGGACGGTATGCATAACGCTCCAGGAACTGTGCGCTGAGAGCGGCCGCTTCTGCCTCGGGTGCAGTTGCTTCCAGCACCGGCATCTGCGAGGGCTCGCGCGCTTGCGCGACGGTGGCAATTCCGATGACAAGGCTGAAGAAAAGGGGCTTCAAGCGCATCCCGACATGTTCCTTATTACTCAATATCTCCGTCTTATCTTATTCTTGGGCGAAATTGCGATAGTTTAAAAGCGATCAAGATATATTGAACCTTTGAATTTGAGATGGACGGCCCACGCCTCACCTCAGACCTGCTCGACTTCATGCAGCAGTTAGCGACGGCAACCGCCGCACACCAGCTAAAGCGCTGTGCCTCCTGTTGGACGCACAAAGCATGCTTTGCCTTTTCTGAATCGACGCATTGTGCTTTCCGAAAATCGAGTCCGATTTTCGGGGCGATGCTGTAGGATTTCGCTACGTTACAGGCCAGGGCGAACTGCTGCCCAGTAGCACACAAACATGTCAAATCGATTCCGATTTTCCCCTCGATGCTGTAGAGAAGCTCCTGCAAATCAGGAGTAAAACATGCAAAATATCAGAAGCTTGGTCGTGGCCATCATCGTCGGCATCGCTGTCGGAGCGGCTTTCATGATGCTGGATAAGTCGCGAGGCGCGGAATGGGCCGTCTCGCCTCAGCAGATCGAACAGGCGAAAGCGGAAGGCAAAGCCGGATACGAATCCTCTCCCGGCACCGTGACCGTTCTGCCGATCCGCAGTGAAACCGCGGATGCTCTTCCCTTCAAGTGGACGATGTATGGCCTAGTGGCTGCTGTCGTGACCTTCGTCACCCTGCGCCGCAAACAAAAACGCTGAAAACGAAAAAGCCTGCCGCGGGAGGAGGTGCGGCAGGCTTTCGAAAAGAATCGAACAGCAACTGGGAGGAGGAGTGCTGCTGCTCTAACAAATGCCCTTTGGGAGGAGGATAAGGACATTTGCAACTCGAAGCTTTGCGGGAGGAGGTGCATCGCTTCGATTGTTAGAAACTACCCATAATTCTCGGCATAATAAATGGTCTTTATCGCAGGTGAGGTATGCGTAAACGCATAGCTTGCTGTTTGGGAGCAGTTCATTTTTAGAACTCTGCCGAGGAAAAAGGCACAACGGTGTATTTCCTGCGTTGGGCTTGCTGTAGCAAGGGTGAAGCATGCCTGCATTAGCCGCGTTATGAGCATCGCCCCGACCAGTGACCGAAAGATTCCCAGCCTATGACGACGCCCTCTACGCCACACAACCTCCAGCTCTTCGTCGACGGCTCATATGACCCGCTCAAGCGCCTGGGCGGTTGGGGCGTGATTGCGGTCCGCAATGACGTCCATATAGGCTCCCGGTCCGGCAGCATAAGCTGCGCCGACAACAGCGCGCCGGAACTCGTTGCCGTTCTTGAAGCCTTACGCTGGCTGGAGGTGAATGCGATCGGGGAGGCAGCGACGATCTGGTCGGACTCTTCCTACACGGTGACGGGGTGCAACAAATGGCGCCATATTTGGAGAACGAACCGTTGGAGAAAGCGTGCACCGAATGGCAAAGGTCGCAGCAGAGACGTCCCCAATAGCGATCTTTGGAGGGCACTCGACGCGTGCCTGACACGCTGCGACATGATCGAGATTGCATGGTGCAAGGGTCATGTAGGCCTGCCATGGAATGAACGAGCCGATGCTCTGGCAAGGCACGCGGCCAAGCCCGCTGTACTCGGGATAGCTGGGTCGTGAGACAAGTGTCCCGCGTGCCGGATCAATCGAACTCCGACTGCGGCAACGCCACAGACACTTGAGGGTTCGCTAAAGCTTGGAGGGAACTGCATTTGCTAAAACGTGTTTGGGCTTCGTCAACAATTGTGGAGCACAGACATGGATGCCGAGACTCGCCACCCTTCCCCGCCCTATCCTGAACAAAAGCAGACGCCGCCCGGGACCACCGGTCAGATGGAGCCAAAGCCTGATCATGGCGAGCATTCCTATAAGGGTAGCGGCCTCCTGAGCGGCAAAGTCGCTCTGATTACCGGTGGGGATTCCGGTATCGGTAAGGCCGTCGCAATCGCCTTTGCACGTGAAGGCGCCGATCTCGTCATCTCCTATCTCGACGAGGAAGAGGACGCACGCGACACCGTGAAATGGGTGGAAGAAGCCGGTCGCAAAGTGGTGGCCGTTCCTGGCGACATCACCTCGGAAGACCATTGCAAATCCCTCGTGCAGCGCACCGTCGAGGAATTCGGCAAGATCGATATCCTCGTTAACAACGCTGCATTCCAGCGCACATATGCGGATATCGCCGACATCGATTCCGCTGAGTGGGACGAGACCTTCAAGACCAATATTTATGCGCCGTTCTTCCTGTCGAAGGCCGCTGTCCCACACATGAAGTCTGGAAGCTCGATCATCAACACCGCTTCGATCCAGTCGAAGCAGCCCTCACCTCAGCTGCTTGCCTATGCCTCCACCAAAGGTGCTGTGCTGAACTTCACGGCCGGGCTCGCCGGGATGGTCGCTGAAAAGGGTATCCGCGTAAACGCCGTTGCACCTGGCCCGATCTGGACGCCTCTCATCCCGTCCACCATGGGCGTGGAGAAGACCAAGACCTTCGGTGAGCAGACATTGATCGGACGCGCTGGACAGCCCGCCGAGCTTGCCGGCGCCTACGTTCTGTTGGCATCGGATCGCGGCAGCTACATGACTGCTGCCGTCATCCCGGTCACCGGTGGCGAGATCATGATCTGATCTTAACGGTTGAGACTGGACAAAGCGGGGCCGTAAAGGAACCGCCTTGTCCGTCTGCGGTTCGGTCAGAAGAATAGGGAGAAACTTCAGATGTCCGATCCACCTCACGCAGTTGGCTCAAATGAGGTCGGCTCCGTCAGCCGATTGCAGCAATCCGAAAGCCTTAACGTCTACAAGCTGGCTCCCGTGGCAAAGGCAGACGACCCACACTGGGATAAAGGCGCCTCCTATGGAGAAGTCCTGGTCGCCGCCCGGTCGTCAGGCGATGCGCGTATCGTCGCGACCGAGGCACAGCCTGATGCCTCCGCGGCGACTGCGCAGCCTTTCGAGGACGTCTCCACCCGCTTTGCCAGCGCTTTCCGTGACGAGACGCTCTACACCGTCATTGAGGTAGAGCGTGATCGCCCGGACGTAGAGCGGGGCATGATCCCCAAGTTGTCTGTTGACGCGACGATGAAAGCAGGTGGCGACGCTTAATCATACCTGATCGAACCGGAACCCTCCCGCGTCTGAGAAGTTGAGACGACGAACCCTTACGGAGACAAAATAATGTCCGACCAAAATTCCACCTCACCTGCCGTCGCCTCACTGCATGAAGAGCAGGCAAGACAGCGCACCGGCAAAGGAGATCTTCAAAAGGGGCTCGAAGACACCTTCCCTGCCTCCGATCCCGTGTCCCACACAACCACAACGACAGCCACATCGACATCCGCGCCCGAAGAAGAGCAGGATACGGAGGAGGCTCCAAAAGTGGATGAGGCCCTTGCTGCCGTCAAAGCACGCCAAGACACACCGGCAACCGACCATGCCATCGAAGAAGTGAGAGCACTTCGCTCTGAACTTGGACGCATCACAGAGTCGGCCCAGGAAGCGCTTTCCGCATCGGCACGCATCACCCGCAGCGAAATTCAGTCCGCTCAGAGCAAGGTGATCCGCCAGGTCCGTAAGCGTCCTCTTCAAGCATTGGGACTGGCAGCACTTGTGGGCTATGTCTGGGGTATGACACGATAGTTTTGAGCAGCGCGTAACAGGATGGCGGGAGTACGGTATCCGCCATCCACAGCAGAATGAACGCTATATGACAGATGGCTGCCATATGACATTGATCTGTCATGAAAGCGTTATACTTGCGATAGGGACATAAACGCCGGGCAGACGATCCGGATGTGTGGAGTTGCACATGGACATCGCTCTTGCCGTAATCGCCTTTGCGCTGATCTTCGTCCACCTGTTGAGCATAGGTCTGACGGCCGTTCGTGTGAAATCGACCGCAAGAGGGAGTGCGGCGCAGCAGAACCAACCGCCAGTCTCCCTTGTCGTCCCACTACGCGGCGTGGAGAATTTCACTGCACTGACGATCCCGCATGCCTTTCAGCTGGATTGGCCAAACTACGAAATCATCTTCTGCGTGGCGGATAGCGCAGACCCAGTTATCCCTCACGTCAAATCGAACATTGCCGCCTTTCCTCACATCCAGGCTACATTGCTGCTGGGTGATGATAGGATCAGCGCCAATCCGAAATTGAACAATTGCGTAAAAGGATGGCGTGCAGCCACAAGCGAATGGGTCATTCTCGCCGATTCGAACGTGCTGATGCCCGATCATTACATTACGACCTTGATGGGCGCGTGGCGCAAAGATAGCGGCCTTGTCTGCTCCCCGCCCCTCGGCTCCCGGCCAGCCGATATCTGGTCGGAGCTGGAATGCACATTCCTCAACACCTTCCAGTGCCGGTACCAATATGCGGCAGAGACATTGGGCCAGGGCTTCGCACAGGGCAAGACGATGCTTTGGAACAAGCCGCTCCTCGATTCACTCGGCGGCATTGAAGCCCTTGGCGCCGAAATTGCCGAAGATGCCGCAGCCACCAAGCTTATCCGTGCAAGCGGGCGCAAAGTTCACCTCGCACCAGCCCCCTTCGAGCAGCCGCTCGGTACGCGCAGCTTCGCGGAAGTCTGGTCTAGGCAGGCACGCTGGGCGCGTTTGCGGCGAGTAACCTTCCCGCAATTCTTCGCGCCGGAGATCCTCGTCGGAGGCATTCCTCCTCTCCTTCTTGCACTGGCCGCCGCTATGCTGGCGGGGGCGGATAGCAAGACAATCGTGGCAATCACGGTAGCGATCCTCGGGCTCTTCTATCTCCCGGAGTTGGCGCTCGCCAAGCTCAAAGGATGGCATGTCTCGTGGACAAGCCTTTCCAACCGTGATCATGCGGGACGCGTTGCTACCGCTCATCTGGGCAAGAAGCTGGATGGGGTCTTCAGTCTCATGGCGTGGCAACATGATGACCGTTGGAACGCAAGAAAGCACGCTAAGCGGCTGATAACCGCAGAGGCATGCGGGGATCGAGCACGAAAGCAGGGCTTCGCCTCGTCCTCAGGCTCGGGTGGCCCAGCACTGTTTCGTCAGGCTTTTTGCCCTGCATGTTCCTGTAGAAGCTGTGCAAGTTCATCACCGGCAATCAGCACGTCGTGCCCGCCTCGATGGACATGCAGTTCAACGCGAGTTGGGCGAAAACTATTGCCCCGGACAAATTCAATCGCACTCTTGAGGGAGTCGAACATCTCCCTGTGAGAGACTTCGAAACGCTGCCACAAAACGACGGTCGTGTGGCTCTCTCCAAACCGGCTCATTGCCTCGCTCGCATCGAAAACCAACCCAGCGCTCCTCACCGTTGCGTGTGAAAAGCAACGCTTGAAGACGCTGATCGTTCAACCGCCTCGACGGTTTATGACGGCTGCATGTCTGGAAGGTATGAGGAGTGTCGATTCAGTCTAGTGTGCAAAGCGTCCTTGGAACCCACAAAAGACGCTCTAACTCCTTGGATCTACGCATCGTGCTTTCTCAAAGGTTCCGATTTTCGGGGCCTATGCTGTAGCGTCAGTTGCGCTTCAGAACGGACAGATAGAGAGAAGCCGTCTGCTCACAGATGCTGTTCCAATTGTAGCGAGACATGATCGTGCTGCCAGTCTCTCCCATCTCAACAGAAGCCTGGGCGGCGGCCGGACGCTCCGACAACTTTGCCTGCATTGCTTGGGCAAGTGCGGAAATGTCTCCCAGGGGGAAATACGAGCCTGCATCCAGTTCGAGCGCCAGATTGGCTTCGATATCGCTTGCCAGTACTGGCAAACCATAGGCCAGCGCTTCGAGAAGTGCGATCGGCATCCCCTCATGGCTGGACGGGAGAACGAACAGGCCGGCATTGGCAAAAAGCCCCCCAAGCCGCGCGCCCGATTGCGATCCCGTCAGCACGATGTTCGGATGAGATTTCGCACGTGCACGCAATCTCTCTGCGTAATCACTTCTGGCATCGCCGCCGCCGACGAGAACAAGCTTGGTGCCCGGCATGTCGGCACGCAGAAACGCATCTATCAAATCCATCTGGCGCTTCTCTACGACAAGGCGCGCAACCAGCAGGACATAACGGCCTTTCGTCAGTCCGAATTCATCCAGAACGCCATCATCTGCGGCGCCGATATCGATCTGCACGCCATTGGGAATGAAATGGACGCTGCGATTGAACTTCGCCTGCATCGCATCGGCAATATGTTTGGCGACGACGATGCGGCCTTGGGCAAACCGCATGCCCGCCCACTCGCCAAGACGCAGAACTTTCTTTTCCAGCGCGTTCCATTTCTCGCGATCGTAATCATAGCCGTGATGAGTGAAGACGACTTTCATCCCCATCATCCGCGCCAAAGGTGCCACGAGCGAGGGACCGACGGCATGAATGTGGACGATGTCGGGCTTGAGCATTCTGGCTTTGAAGAGAGCCAGCAGCGTATGGACTATGGCCTCCAGTCGCGTGTTGCTCGGCGCCCATGTCGGATGGACGGTGACGCCGCGCCAGACGTAAGGCACTTCACCGGCAACATAATTTTGGCGCGCATAGACGTGAACGTCTGCGCCTCTTTCTACCAGCCCTGGGACAAGTTGCTCAACATGAGTTTCGATGCCACCGGGAACCCCCGGCACGCCGCGCAGACCGATCATGCATAGGCGAACCCCATCCAGATTGGGAAAGTGGACCTCGTCGGCATTGCTGCGCGCCCGAAGTGCCGTCGTCTGTTTCGACGCCGCATAGTCCACCACTCGCTTGCTCCCGGGCATCCAACCCCACTCCTACGGCACAGCTATGACAGCAGCTACCGGCAGGCAGTTTTCACGCTGCCGCGTATCCCCAACCTTACCGCCATTATATTGACGAAACCCTTCAAACATATATAACATTATAACTATCTAAATTACTACCTGCCGCTGTAGGGCGCTGAGACCCCGAGACTTCGATAGAGGGTCAGCGTCCTCTCAAAAAATGCGTTGCGCGAAAACTCCGCCTCTACCCAGGCCCGACCACGCTTTCCCATATCGTTGCGTTCGGATGCCGAGAATAGGTCCATGGCGATCAGTGCCCGTGCAAGATCATCCCTATCGCCAGGCGCCGCGATAAGACCTGTCTGGCCGGGCTGGATCAGTTCGGGAATGCCACCGATATCCGTTCCGATCACCGGGCGCCCAAGGGCGTAGGCCTCCAGAATACTGACCGGCGCATTTTCATACCATTCGGACGGAAGAACGAGCGCCTTGGCACCGGCCAAGGTCTCATGCAAGGCGCGACCGCTGAGATAGCCGAGGAACTGAACATCGGCATTTTCCCTCTGCGCCAGCGCCCGAAGCTCTGCCTCTTCCGGTCCTGTGCCGGCAATACGCAGACGCTTCCCCGACCGTGCCGCCGCGCGGATGAGAGTGTCCACGCCCTTCTCCGGCGCCAGGCGCCCGGCAAACAGGAAGTAATCACCCTCCTCGACGGCGAAGCTCTGCTCGCTGATCGCATGGTCAACGAAGTTCGGGATATGGACCAGTTTATCCTTCGGCCATCCCCATTCCATCAACTTCTGCTTGTAGAACTGGCTTGGAACCACGAGCTTATCGATATGATCGCGATAGAGACGGAGCGCGCGATGCACCGCCGTTTCCACCATGACGAGGCCGCTTAACGCCACAGAACCTTTCATGCAGCGGTGAAGGAGGACATTATAGATGCGACCGCCCTTGCATCTTTCGCAGACGCCATCCGGCGCCAGCATTTTGTAAGAAGGACAGGCGAGCTTCAGATCATGTACCGTCATCACAGTGGGAATTCCCCGCTTTTTCAGGAGCGGAAAGATCGCCGGAGAAATGTGGTGATAGACGTTGTGAGCATGCGCCACGTCCGGCCTCACGCGGTCAATCAATGCGGCCAGGCTTTGTCGCGCCTTGCGAGAATAGATGATCTCCAGCCCGTGACCGATCTTCGTCATCAGACCGCCTTGACGACCGAACTCGATCTCGGGAACGAAAAAGGGCGACCACTCCGATGGCAGATTGTCTGGGTGCTGCATGGAAAAGGGCACGGCATTCCACCCGGAGCGGGCGAACATCTCCATCTGATCAAGAAAAATCGCGTCTGCCCCGCCACGGCGGTAGTGGTAATTGTTGATTGCCAGAAGCGTCGCGCTCATTGCCTCATCTCAACTCTCCACATGCTGAAGAGCATCACGAACCGGCAGAACGAGGCAGCCGCTCGAAACGGCATAGCGCACCAATGTGGAAAAGGTCGAAGGCGTGCATCCATAGGGTGTCGGCGTATCGCTAACATCGTGCGTGAAGAACACCAGCCAGCCCGGCTCTTTCACCACTGCGTCAATCTGACGAACCAACGCAAGGGCGTCCTGTTCCGGCTGGCGAATTTCCATTCCCCAGAGAAAGCCGCGATTGACCTTGCCCCGGTTGATGCGATCTCCGCCGCCACGCGCTGTCTGATAACGATCGGCAAAGAGTTGCCGATGCCACAGCGACCCCTGATTATAGGGATAGGCAAAGTTTCGCTTCGCGACCGCTGGCTCAAAGCTATCCAGCAAAGCGGCGTTGCGACACAGATTTTCACGCAAAGACCGTCTTGGCAGCGTGTGGACGATTTCGTGCCCGAAAGTATGGCAGCCGAGTTCATGGCCCGCAGCAGCAAGCTCCCGGCATCCTTCCTCAGAGATTATATTGCGGTCAGGCTCCACACGATTGAGGAGACCTCCGGCAATGTAAAACGTGCCGCGCACCCCGTTTTCCTCAAGAATTCTCGCGCCCGCGCTCAACGCCGTACAAGGCACATCGTCGAAGGTGAAGGACACGACGGGACGGCGGCAAGCAACGTTCAGCGTCGAGGCGGGCAGAGCGCGCACAGCCCGTTCGGCAACACGGTCTCGCAGATAATCAAGCTTATCACTGACTTTGGATAAAAACGCCATGGCTTTCCTCCTTGGTCACAACCGGTTCTTTGACGAGGCTCATCCTGGACTGCAGGACCAAGCCGAAAATGGAGACAAGAAAAACGAAAAACACCGGGCTGCCATTCTGGAAGAAAATAGCCTCGAGGCAGGCGGAGTAGAGCACGCAAAGCCAGGTGCGCTGGAAGAGGCGCGTCAATGCCGGATCATTTTTTGGTGGCACCAGGTCCAGCCGCGCGATCGCCCGCATCGGCACCAGAATGACGAGCGTCAGCGCCAGCAGCAACCCCGGAATCCCTGTCGTCAGGAGCGTATCCACATAAGCGTTATGTCCGTTGAAAGCCCGGACTGCCCAGGTCTCGAGACCGGCAGGGCTATGCGTCAGGTCAGGCGTTTGCCAGAAGCCTTGGAAGCCATAGCCGAGGATTGGGGATTGGGCGATCGCGTCAAAGGCGATCTTCCAGATATCGGAGCGGTTGGTGAAGGTCGGATCAATGCCGACCGAGGCCACCAGGCTTCGAAAATCCGATGATAGGGTGGCGCCAAGGATCAGAGTGTTGAAGGCGACGATACCGCCCACCGCGATGAACCACCGCGTCCAGCGAACCCTCTCGAATATCCATTGCAGAACGAGGATCATAGGCAGCATCGCAGTCGATGATTTACCCCCGGTGTGCATAAGAAAGAACACGGCCAGAACGGTAATGACGATGCCGCTTTTCTTCCATCCTGCACTGCGGAAGTAGAGCCCGAAAAATGTGATCTGCAGCATCACCGCAGCAGTGAGGTTCTTGTGTGCATAATGGCCCCTCCAGTAACCCGCATTCATCGGTTCGACAATTTCGGCCGCCTGATGGATCGAAAGCCGGGGCAGAAAAACAACGCCGAAATAAGCCACCCCGAGCGTGATGGCGGTACCGTAAAGCATCAGTCGCGCGAATTGCTCCTCGGATCGGGGAAGAAGCAGGAACATGCCTGCGTTGAAGAAGGTCAGGGTCGCCAGGATCGTCCGCTTGATCGCATCGATGGGATAGTTCGACAGCGCAGACGAGATGAAAAACCAACCGAGAAGCGCAATGATCAAAACTCTCGGCTGGCAAATCTGCGAGCGCATAGGATGGTTCAGGGCGGCATAGATGGTCAGAGACGTAATCAGCAGAAACGTCATCTGATTGAGAAAGTTTGACCCCGATACAATATCCGTTCCCGCAGATTGCAACTTCACAAGGTCGATAAACGGGTTCGTGGTGATGAAGTAGAACAGGAAGATCGCTACGAAGGTCGCAACTCTGACCTTCATATGCTGTCCGCTGAGTTGAGCTGGCGAGATTGTGGTTACCTGCATCACATAATCCGCTCGAACCGCCAGTCGTTGCGTCTGAGTTCAATCAACGTCCGACCTGCGACGACGAAAAACGCACCAAGCAGGATCCCGGCGATCAGGCCACCGATCGCAAGCAGCGAAGTCGGAGGAGGGAAGCTGCGCTTCTCAGGCGGTACTGGCTCGGTGACGATGCGGAGATTGGAAACGTTGAGCTGCTCCTGCTCTCCGGTTTCGCCCGCGCGCTTCAGGAACGTATCGTAGAGCGCTGCCTTAGCCTCGGCATTTCTCTGTAAATCCTGCAATTCGACTTGCGCCGCATCGTCGGTCGAAACCCGGCTCTGAGCCGTATTGATCTGGCTGCGCAGAGAATCGACAGCGCTTTGCGCCTGGTCCATCTCAAGCTTGACGCTTTGCAAGATGCGTTCTGTCTCGCGAGCGATTTCCGCTCTGAGCGTCGCCAGCTGCGCCCTCGATGCGGCAAGCTTTGGATACCGTTCCCCATAGGTCAGTGCCAGCTCGTCATATTGCTGTTTGAGAACGGAATACTGCGATCGCAGCGTATCGAGAAGCGGTGACGACAGCGAACTGGCCCCAGTGCCCCCATTTGCCGAAGGCTGGCTCAACTTATTGTAGCGCGCCTTGACCTCCTGCAGCCTGGAATTGGCATCATTCAACCGCGTGTTGAGCTGCGAGAGACTTTGAACATTAACGGAGCCTGCACTGCCGAGATCCTGAAGATTGTTTTTCTGCCGGAACTCCACGACCGCATTGGCTGCGTCTGTCGCAGCACGCCTCAACTCTTCAAGGCGCGTCGCAAGCGCCGTGCTCGCGCTCTTGGCAAGATCACTGCGCGTAGCCTCAAGCTCCTGCCTGAAAGATTCTGCGAGTGTCGCCAGTATCTTGACCGACCGCTCGGGATCGCGCGTCCAAAGGCTGATGTTGATGAGATAGGTTCCACCTTCGCGGCCAACCTTGATGCGCTTGTCGAGAATTCGCATCGCCGTCAATGTTTGATCCCCTGGGGGCTGCGGACTGGCGAGACCGAGCACGTCCATCAGATTGAAACCGGGTTCGAGCGATGGGTTGAACTCCGGAAGCTCCTGCAACTGCTCGCGCTCGACCGTCCGTCGCAGAACGTTGCCGGAGTTGAGCAGCAGAATTTTGCTGGATATGTCGAGGATTTGAGCTTCGCTCTGAAGGGCGGGAACCGTCAACTCATTTGGAAGGACCTGACCTGAGGGCGGCGGCAGCAGGATATCCATAGAGGCCGTATAGCGCGGCTTGGTTAGGGTGCCGAAGGCGATCCCGGCCGCCGCGCCGAGAATAGCGAAGAGCAGAATGACAAAGAGCCCACGACGCAACCAGAGAAAGACATTGCCAGGGGTGATGATCGGGCCCGAAGCCGCAGTTGGTTTCGTATCGACGTTTCGACGCAGCGAAGGCTCCGGCGTTGGGCGCTCGACGCGCTTCTGCGTTGGATACTCGTACATGCGCGACCAGACCTCTGTGTCAATCGAAACGAAATATTTTCAGCTTATAGCTCCCATAAACCACACAGACCGCTGAGAAATGGTTTACGCCCCCACCTCTTTCTGGGCATGGAATGACACATGGCAAGAAACGCACCAGGAAATACATCCAGATTGCTTGGAATGCTCTTGTCTTATAGCGCTTCCTCGGCAAGTCTTCTGATTGCCAATGCCGCGCAACTCATCACATTCGCGATACTGGCCCGAACTTTCGGCGCCGAAGAGTTTGGTCGCTACGTTTCCTTGATTGCCGTCACCAACATTGCTGTCCATCTCTGCGGCATGGGTGCGTCGGAATCCCTCGTCCGCCGCGTTCCGCAAGACCCATCCTGCTTCCCCCGCATCTTCGGCCACAGCATCATCTTGAGCGGTATCAGTGGAGCGGTGCTGATCGTGATGGGCATGATTGTCCTGCCCCACTTTATGCGTTTTGGGGAGACGTCAGGCGAGAACCTCTGGATAACCTTTCAGCTGCTTTTGACCAATATCGTCCTGGTGCGCCTGATCATGTTGGGCGAAACCATCTTCCTCGCCCATCGACGGAATGGCGCCGCCAATGCCTCCATCATGGGCTTCGCGCTGATCCGCACGCTGACAGCGGCTCTCGCCTGCATCGCCTTCAAGGTCGATACGGTCGAAAGCTGGGCGACGTGGCAAATGGTTTCATTCATACTGACGCTTGCTCTGTACGGGTTCCTCGCCTTTCGCATCGCGCGGCCGGACTACAGACTGGACCGTCCCGAAATCCGCCTTGGGGTACTTTTCGCGACCCCGTTCATTTTTCGGGCTTTTCGTCAGAATGTCGACCTTCTGGTTCTCGGCTTGGTGGCCGGGCCTGAAATGGTGGGCAGCTACGGGGTCGCCAGGCGTATCACCGATAGCAGCTATATGGCGGTCGACGCGCTCAACCGGCTCGTCTACCCTCACCTTGCGGTGGCAAGCGTCAACGGCATCCACCACGCCTTCAAATTGACGATGCGTATTCTCGCAATCGCTATCGGCCTTGGACTGGCCGCAGCCCTCGTCATATTCTTCGCTGCCTCGTTCATGCCTCTGATCTTCGGAACGGAATATGTGTCCCTGCCGACATTTGTTCGGGTCTTGGCCCCGCTAATCCTCCTGATCGCAATCTGGTCGATTGCGGTCGATCTTCTCGGAGCGGCCGGTGAACATGCAGCGCGTGCCTGGGTGCTGAACCTCGCAAACGGCATCGGCGCGCTCATCATCGGCGTGGCTGCATGGGTCTGGCCACCCTACGGAATTTTCATCTCAGCCTATATTATCGAATTTAGCATCGTGATTGCTTCATGGCTCGTGGTGCGGGCCTATGTCGCCCGCTCCATCGCAGCAAGCAAGGAGATTGAAATATGACGACAAAAAGTACGTCAAAGCTCCGCCCCGCAGAGCTTGGCGATCTTCCCCAGATGAGCGCACTTTTCAGTTCCGTGTTCCGGTCCCGCTCCAAACCGAAGACGAAAGCGCTCGAAGCGCACATGTCTGAGATCTTGTTTACGCATCCGAATTACACACCCGAGAACGGCAGCCTTGTATCGGTGGACGAAACCGGTACGTTGAAAACCCTCCTCAATATCATACCGCTCACCTATCGCATCGGCGAGGAGACCGTGATTGCGAGGCTGACCTGCGGCTTCGCAACGACGCCGGATGCCAATCCCCGAGCCGCCGCGGCGGTGTTTTTAAGCACCCGGCCGAAATCCGATAACATCCTCTTTACCGACAGCGGCGCCCCGATCGGCATCGCCCATTTCAAGGCGATCGGCGGGATCGAACTCCAAGTCCAGGCTCTTCGGTGGTACAAGATGTTCAGACCGCTGCCTGCGCTTATCAGCTTCCTGAGAATCAAGCTTTTCGACCGCTTTGGGCGTCTCATCAGCAGAGGGCAGCTTCCTGACAATAGTCTTGCGAAAAACGTGACGACAGCGGACGGATACAGTGTTGCAGAAGCCACCCCTGCGGTCTTTGCCGAATACGCAACCCGTTATCTGGAACGTTATGTGGTCGCGCCGGTTTATGACGAGGCCTACGTCGCCTGGGCTGTCAACGCCTCTGCCGGAGATGACGGACGCGGAAAACTGATGCTGGCACAGGTCACGGACAAGAACGGCAATGTCGTCGGCGTTTTCTCAGTCGTGGGCGAAATGGGCGGTTCGGCACATATCCTTGATCTTCTGTACGAAGACAATGCTCAGGATGCCCTCGTTGATGCCGCGCTGCTTGCCCTGGAACGATCCGGCTTCACCTATGCCTGCTCTCAGGCCCGCCCCGAGATGATCCGCTCACTCTCCCGCTACAGCCGCATCTGGTATCGCTACTTCACCGGGATATCCGCAACCTCCCGCTCTGCCGCGTTCAAGGAGGCGATGGAGAGCGGCCGGGCCTATTTCGGCGGACTGGGTGGAGAAGGCTGGACACGTCTGACGCGCGACTTTTACTAGGTTGAGACCCCACTCTGCGCGACGATATGAGCCTGAAGCGCACGGAGCGAATCTCAAAGATCGCGAAGCGTTTTATTCGGTCCGCTCAACCAGGAAATAGGTCGTCGGACCGCTGGGCGTGTCATTCGACAGACGCACGATGTTACCGCTCTTGACGGTTGCGACGGTTGCACGGACACGGCCGTCCAGCCCGACAGGAGAAATCTTGAAGGTCCCGGGGATATCGAATCGGAGACCAACTTCCATGCGCCTGATGAGAACTGGCAGATGGCCGAAATCTTCGATGACGTGCTGATCAGCGTCTCTAAAGCGCATCCCGGAATTGCGGGCGTCCGACGCGAGGATCAAAAGCTGCCGTTTGCTCTCTTTCAACGGCGCTCCATCCAGAGACGACAGTGATAGCAATCCTCGTCCATCCGCTTGCTTGACGCTGAAAGCGCCTAGCTCAACGCCGTCCCCGACCTTATCGAAAGCAAGCGCCTCGGTCATCGGCGTTTTCAAGGCCAGGGCTTTGGCTCCGGCATCCAGTTGCAGTTCGCCGGTCTGGCTCACCACCTTACCACTATCGAGATCGGTCGGCGCGGACGGATCGACGCGACCAGCAGCTATCAGCTTTGCCACGATCGCCATCGGGGTCTCCCCCTCACGCTGCGGCGCGACCGCAACCACATCAGGCTTCGCATCGGTCAAAGATTGGAGGCCGATGGCCCCGACGAGACCGAGGCGTGTGAGAAGCTCGGGCTCCATGTCGTTGACACCTTGCGGCAGACCCTTTTGCCCGTCGACGAGGAAAGGGATGTCGAGCGACGTGCTCTTGGCATCGCCGCGGCGAAAGACGAGCGCAGCCAGCGTTTCGCCCGCTCGCGCCACCGGATCGAGTGCGATCGTGTAGGGCAGAATCTGCTTCTTGAACCGGAAATCCTCGCCATAGGCCAAAACAATCGGACCGTGCCCGTGGCGGCACAGAACATCCCAACCCTGCAGGGCAGCAAAAGCGGGTGCCGCAAGACCTGCCTCATACCGATAGGGGTTCCAGAAGAGATGGTCATATTCCGTGATAATAAATGGCCGACCCAGCCACCGTGCAGCACCCACAGTTCTCAAGTAGCGCAGCCCGTCTTCCAGCGAGCTTTTCCCCTCAATGCTGGTGCCCGGTTCATAGGAGCCAACCCAGTCATGATAGGTGTTCATCGCCACCGCATCCTGGATACTGCGGCTTATGCCGGTCTGGATCGTTGGCCAGTTATTGTAGGGCAAGATGATGCCGCGGAAGCCAAGATCGCGGAGCGCTTTGGTCATACGCTGGGTGGCGTTCTGCTCCACGTCGATGAAGAAGGATTGCAGGTCGCGCATCCGTTCGCTGCGCTCATTACGGTTGGTCGGCAGAGCAACAGAACGATCCTCAAGACTGCCTTCCTTCGTCCACCAACCCCATTTCTGCTTTAACGCATCGTCACTGCCGTGTTTCTTCGAAAGCCAGTCATTGAAGAGCGGTTGAAGCTGCTTCTGAAAGACGCTACCCCGCACGCCCTCTTGCACGATGGAATCAAATTCCAGGCCGTTTTCGTTGAAGGGCACGATGGCAACAAGTGCCGGATCGCGAATGGGGGCGATGCCGGTATAGGGATTGACCTTGCCGAGGAAGGTCTGCTGAAACTTCAGCCAGTGATTGAAGCCTGCATCCGTAATCTGCGCATCGACCTTGAGATCACCATTGAGATCCCATCTGTCCTCATAGCCGCCATAGGCTCCACGCGTGGAACTCAGGCCGTCTATGATCCAGTAGATGCCGTTTCGCTTCAGTGCCGCCATGAGGTAATGGACGCGATCCAGCACCTGCGGATCGAAGTCGAAATCCTTGGTGCGATCCGCCATCAACGCGGCATCAACATAATGGAAACGGGCGATATTGTAGCCGTGCCTCTTGAGCTGCAGGGCATAGCGGTCGGCAGCATCATGATCCGGAAACCCGCCAGACGCCGGGCTCAACGCAAGAGACGCACACAGGAAGCGCTGCGGCTCGGCGGCATCGTTTGCCATTGCAAGCTTGCCGGCAGGATTGATAACGATCCGCGTATTCTCGTCGATCTTTCTCTCTGGAAAAAGGCCGGAAAAATCAAGCGGGCTTCCCGCCTGAACTTCAAGCGACCTTTCTCTGACGGGAAGCCACTCTTCGGCGTAGGCTGGCCGGATCAATGCACACGAAACGACCAGTAACCGTAGAAGGGCTTTTTTCATCAGGACTTCAACAACCTGCTTTCAATCCAACTACCGGGATCTTTCCGTCGCGATATGAGGCCGAACGGAAGTGCCGCCGCATGAAAGCACCAGGCCACAATGGCGTAAAGGCCAAGCTCCAGACTCTTTTTCTTGATCGACATTGCCACGACCGGCAGCGCGAGCAAGGCAACAAAAGCAATCAACCAGATGGGATGGAAAATGCTGCCGATCAGGCAGAAAAGCAGAATTGCCCACCACGCATAGACGGCAAGCCAAAGCTTGATCTCTGGATTTTCTTGAATGATCTGTTTGAACCGCCCCTGCTGCCAGCCCGCCCGCAACAGCTCTCCAGTGCCGAGCAGATATTTCGACGACCAGCGCCGTGTCAGCAGCACATAGGAGTTGATGTTATGGCCGAAGTGATCGACATAGCGCCGGTCCAGCCGGTAAAGCGTCCAGCCGCGCAGCCGAAGACGTTGAGCAAGATCGAACTCCTCGAACGCATGGAGATTGCGGTCGGAGAAATATCCCGCCTCCTCTATGGCCGCGCGACGGTAAACGCCGCCGCCGTTCAGACGATCGCGAACGCCATGCTTGACCTCAGATGCAATGCGCTGCACGCGGCGGGTAAATTCCAGATTATCGAGATTGACCTCGTTGATATCGCCGCTGACACCAGCAACGCGGGGATGCTTATCAAGATAATCGAAGGCCTCGGTCAAGAATGTCGGATCGAGCAGCATGTCGCCGTCCATCAAGGCGACGAATTCCCCCTTGCTGTATTGAAATCCAAGCTGGGGACCGACACCGCAACTGGCTTTGGCGGGTGCCTGAATCTGTGCGATGATGACAGGGTATCGAGAAGCGATCTCAATTGTTCGATCCTTCGAACCACTGTCGGCAACAATGATTTCGCTTTCGATATCAGGCACGGCCTTCAACGCATCGATCACGCTTTCAATGGCCGCACCGATCCGGTTTTCTTCGTTGAGCGTCTTCAGAATGACCGATAATTTCACAGCCGCATCCGTTATATGTCAGTCTATTTAGGCAAGAATACAGATTTGAGTGCGAGGCTGCATGCGGATTTTCTTATATGCTTAACGCCACACCAAAGATTTATGCGGTTGTTGCGAATCTGGCAAGGATTGGGTTTGCAGCGCTGTGAAGCCGGTCAGTGGAGCATCCGGCTTCCGGACGTCTTCTCCATGTAGAGCTGCAAAAGCGTCATGGATTGCCTTAGTATAAGCTCAAGGGGCCTGAAGTTGTTCGAAGAGCTGTCGCCGCTTTCGCCTTCTATCATCGCCGCCATAGCGCGAAAATTCTCCGCCAGCCGCACGTCGCCCTCCTCCGCTGCATGTTCCGCAGCATCGAAAAGGGCTTCACTGACGGTATTCATCATGGCATACCGCTCGCCAGCATTCATCTCCGGCAAGCTTTTCGGTGCTGATTGCATGGATATCTCTCCGCGCGCGCCTTCAGCCTCGCATCCACTTCGCAGATGCATGAGCAATGCGCTTTGTTTGATCGGAATTATTGAACCAGAGATAGGGTTACAGGACTGGCGAAGCAAGTCATGACAGAAATGCCCCCCACGCATGGCCTTGACTGTCCTGTGCTTCACCACTCGATACTCGAGCCATCATAAGCATGGAAGTTGCCGCTCTGCTCCGGCTGAAGTCTATCCAGAACGGAAAGCATTCTGGTCGCGCTCTCGGCCGGTCGAAACCGATCACGACCGTTGCCATAGTCATCGCTAAGGGAGGTGGCGACGGTCCCGGGATGCATTGCCGCCAAGACGGACTGCGGGTGCGTACGGCTGATCTCGATGGAGGCGGTTCGGATGATCTGGTTCAAGGCTGCCTTGGAGGCACGGTAGGATATCCACCCACCAAGATGATTGTCACCGATCGAACCGACCCTTGCCGACAAAAACGCCATAAGCCCGCGTTCTCGCCCCGGCAGTCTCGCAGAGACATGTTTCATCACCAGCGCAGGGCCAAGAGCGTTCAGCGCAAACTGCTTCATCATCGCATCGGGAGAAAGCTGCTTCAGCGCCTTTTCCGGGCCAGCCCCATCAATCGTCAGCGCACCGGTGGCACAGAAGATCAGATGAAACTCGCCGTCCAGTCGCCCGATCGTGTCCTGAACGCTCCTCTCATCGGTGATGTCCAAGCCATCGGTGGAACGTGAAAGGCCGATCACCTCTGAGCACCTCTCGTCCGCCTCCAGCAGTTCTGCGACCGCCGAACCAATCCCGCCGCTTGAGCCGATGACCAGCGATCGATATCCCTCAGCAAGTGAACTCATCATCATCATCAGGAGAACTCCTACACGGGCTCCGCATCATCGAGCTTTTTAAGAAACCTGCGCGCAGCACCTTTATAAGCATTGCGCTGCTCCTCCTTCATCCGACTCCAAGTGGCGTAGGGCTGAGCAAGACGTCGGTTGCCGTCGAGCTTATTTCTGTTCCGGTCGAGGAAATCCCAGTAGAGTGAATTAAAGGGACAGGCGCCCTCCTCCGTCTTCTTGCGCACGTCATATTGGCAATTTTCGCAATAATCCGACATGCGCGAGATATAGGCACCGCTTGCGGCATAGGGCTTGGACCCGAGCAGTCCACCATCGGCGAACTGGCTCATGCCTATAACGTTCGGCATCTCTACCCACTCAAAGGCGTCGGCATAGACTTCGAGATACCATTCATGCACCGCGTGAGGGTCGAGGCCAGCAAGAAGCGCAAAGTTGCCGGTAACCATCAAACGCTGAATGTGATGGGCGTAGGCGTGATCGATGGTTTCACCAATGACCGCGGAGAGGCAATTCATTTCCGTCTTGCCGTCCCAGAAAAAGGAAGGAAGCGGCCGCGACGCCTTGAAGAAGTTGCGCTCCGCATAGTCCGGCATAAAGTGCCAGTAGATTCCCCGCATATATTCCCGCCAGCCGATAATCTGGCGGATGAAGCCCTCGACCGCATTGATCGGCGCATCGCCTTCGAGATAGGCGCGCTCCGCCCTGCGGCAGATATCGAGCGGATCGAGCAGGCCGAGATTGATGTAAAAAGAGAGAAGCGAGTGATTGAGAAAAGGATCGCTGGAGAGCATGGCGTCCTGCGTTTCGCCGAATCCCGGTAAGAAGTGCTCAATAAAGGCGTCTGCCGCGCGTTCCGCATCCTTCTGCGTGACCGCAAATGCGAAGCCCTTTGCCTCCCCCATATGCTCGGCAAAACGTTCATCGATCAATTTCATCACGTCGCGAGTCATCTTGTCAGGCGGAAACTGCGGGTGTGATGGCCGGAAGAGATCGGGCTTTGCCGGCTTCCGGTTCTCGGCATCGAAGTTCCAACGCCCGCCCACCGGCTTGTCACCGTCCATGAGCAGATCGGTTTTTCGACGCATGTCTCGATAGAAGAACTCCATCCTCAACTCGCGCCGCCCTTCGGCCCAGGTGGAGAACGCCTCCTTCGAACAGAGAAAACGGCTGTCGGTACGTATTTCAACGGGGATGCCAAGCGACTTTTCCCACCCGGCCATCGCCTGCAAGACGCGAAACTCGCCCGGTTCGGTGACGATGACCCTCTCCGGCTTGATCTCTTTGACGGCGCGCTTCAACTCATCGGTGAACCTCCCCGTGTTCGCCTTGTCATCCAGCTCTATGTAGCGAACATCAAATCCCCTGCCGCGCAAGTCTTCGGCGAAGTGACGCATGGCCGAAAGAATGAGGATGATCTTTTTGCGGTGATGGCGCACATAGGTCGTCTCTTCCTGCACCTCACACATAAGGACCGCATCCTTGTGCGGATCAAACCCCTCCAGACTCGATATGGAGTGAGACAATTGATCGCCAAGAATGAAGATGAGATTGCGGCAGCGGTGTTTCATCGCGGCAGAACGTCGAGCCGCCGCCTCGCGTTCCAGACAGAAGACGATACCGACTTCATTTCGAGTTTAGCGGCGTGCAGCCTCTGCAGTTGTCTACCCCACTGACATGGCGCACGAGTTGAAAGCGAAAAAAGACGCGAATTGCAATTGCTCGGAAACGACAGAACGCTCCGATCCGCCGAGGAGACGGATCACATCGAGAGGACGATAGAACCCAAGATGCGAATCAGGACTGAAAGTGCCTCTATAATCGATTATCACCGGCACGTTACTTCTAAGACTTCGTTAACAAGGGAACCAAAGCCAGTCTTGCCACGTTGCTTTTTCGAGACACGGAAAAGGAACTTCCAAAATGTCAAGATCAGGAAACGTAAAATCCGTAGTTTTTTTAGCGGCTGCCTTCCTGTGCGCTGCAAGCGGCCCATCACTGGCTCTAAGCGTCATCAACCCCGCTTATGTGAGCGAGGCCTCTGCTGAAGAGGGCACGAACGCTTCCGTCTCCGCCTTCAGCAATGGCGGCGCGACCAAAGGCGGCGGCGATCTTCTGCTTTCGGCAGATGAAGTGCAGCACATCCGCTGGTGCGCAACACGCTATCCATCCTACCATGCATCGGACAACACCTTCGCTGACGCTCATGGCGTCCGCACGGAGTGCCGTTCGAAGTAAGGCGGGCAATCTTCCGCCCGCCTTGTCAATCAAGTGGTTGGCAGGTTCAACGCTGCCAAAAGATATTAGA
Organism: Agrobacterium larrymoorei; assembly: GCF_030819275.1. Classification (GTDB taxonomy): domain Bacteria; phylum Pseudomonadota; class Alphaproteobacteria; order Rhizobiales; family Rhizobiaceae; genus Agrobacterium; species Agrobacterium larrymoorei_B. Next base: position 541,714 of record NZ_JAUTBL010000001.1, read on the forward strand.
AGTGGTAGTTCAGGCCACCCTTAACGACGTTGTCGCTGATATCCGTCCGCGATGTGGTGCCGCCGGAGAATGTCCGGACATCGTTTGTCGCGACGTAGTTATATTCAACCTTACCTGAAATCTGCTGATTGAACTTGTGTTCGATACCAGCGCCCAGCAGATACCCTTCCTTCATTCCATCAGGGCCGACGACATTGTCGCCATCGCGAAGGCTCGTGACCGTAAGACCGGCTGTACCATAGATCAGTGTTTCGTCCATCTTGACGCCAGCCTTAGCCTTGGCCGCAACGCGCCAGCGCTCACGAAGATTTCCGTTTGGAACGGAGACGCGGGTATCGCCAAGATGGGTTGCCTCAAGTTCACCACCGACGACTGCGCCGCCGAGATCGTAATTGTAGCCGCCCTGAACGCCGAGCGCCAAGCCCTTGCCGTCACGGAACGGGTTTGCACTTGGCATGGCAGCGCCGATATGGCCACCGGCATAAGCACCTGTCCAGGACGAGCTTGCTGGCTCGTTATAGGCCGGAGGCGCTTCGTAGGACGAGGTAAGGTCTGCCGCAACAACCGGGCTTGCAGCCAAAAGTGCCGCAGCGGCAACAGCATAAGATCTGAATTTATTGGACATCATCAACTCCATACAAGTCCACTGGCCCCTTAGAGGGAAGCATCATTCCGAAAGCAACCGACGACAGCGCCTGTCTGACTGCTGTTATGGTCAACATAAGCGCGAAGGTATGGCGGAAAAAGAAACTTGGTTAGAATTTAGCTAAAACTTTAACGGCATGGATAACAGGTGGTTAACGGCAAATTGCCGTCGCCGCGTTGGTCGCTGACGCATCGGGACTGATCGCGGAGACAGGTTGCGGAGTAAGATGGGAACCAATGTATCGGGCTTCTGTTTACCTACCGAACAACAATGAAGGAGGTTACCATGCCAAATCGTGATCCACTGGACGAGTCCACGATCGACAGCCCGCGTGGTCCAACATCCACACCGGGCATTCCGGATCGAGTTCAGGAAAAGCCGCCCGTTCCGCCAGTCCAGGATCCAGGCGATACCAAGAATCCGAACGATCCGACGCTTAATCCCGCACTTCTGCCGATTGGCGATCCAGCGGGCGCAGCTTGAAAGCTGCGGTAAGAATTCAACAAACCGCCATGCGACATGATCGCATGGCGGTTTTGTCGTGTTAGATCTTGACCCAGTTGCCGTTGTCCTTTGACGAACGAATGCATGCCTCCACGAAGGCAACGCCTTTCACACCGTCATCAACAGTCGGGTAGATGACAGCCTTGTCGAGGTCAGAACCGTTGCGGCGCGCGTCGATGGCGTTTGCGGCTTCCGAATAGATCGTCGCAAAGGCTTCGAGGTAACCTTCCGGGTGGCCCGAGGGAATGCGGGTCACCCGGGCTGCCGCTTCACCTGCACCGGCGCCGCCACGGGTGATCAGTTGCTTTGGCTCTCCGAGCTTGGTGAACCACAGATAGTTCGGGTCCGCCTGCGTCCATTCCAGCCCCGCCTTGGTGCCGTAGACGCGTACCTTCAAACCGTTTTCGTGGCCGACGGCGACCTGGCTGCACCACAGAAGACCTTTGGCCGCCTGCTTACCGTCTTTTGCCTTGAAGCGCAGCATGACATGCGCGTTGTCATCCAGGCGCCGCCCTTCGACAAAGGTGTGTACGTCGGCCGCGAGTTCGTCCAGTTCAAGCCCGGAGATGAAGCAGCCGAGGTTGTAAGCGTGCGTGCCGATGTCACCGGTCGAGCCGCCTGCACCCGACTGTGCGGGGTCCGTTCTCCAGACCGCCTGCTTGGCGCCGGTCTGTTCGATCGGCTCGGCCAGCCAGTCCTGCGGATACTCCATCTGCACCAGGCGAATATCGCCAAGCGCGCCACTTTCCACCAGTTCCCGTGCATGGCGCACCATGGGATAGCCGGTATAATTGTGGGTCAGCACGAACAGCGCATCAGCCTTATCGGCGACCTCTTTCAGCTTCCTGGCGTCTTCGAGGTTGGAGGTCAGCGGTTTGTCGCAAATGACGTGGATGCCGCGCTCCAGAAAGGCTTTGGCCGCGGGATAATGAACATGGTTCGGCGTGACGATGGCGACGGCTTCGATACCATCCTCGCGTGCCGCTTCCTTTTCCGCCATTTCCTCATAGGAACCGTAGCAGCGGTCTTCGTCGAGCCCCAATTCCAGACCGGAGGCCTTGGACTTCTCCGGCGTGGACGACAACGCGCCTGCCACCAGTTCAAAGCGGTTGTCGAGGCGCGCCGCCATGCGGTGAACGCCGCCGATGAAAGCGCCGCTGCCGCCGCCGACCATGCCGAGGCGAATACGCTTGGACGCCTTGTCGGTCGTCTTTCCTTCAATTGCCATAGTTTTCAGTCCTCGCAATCGTTCTATTACAGGCCAAGCATACGCCGGTTGGCCGCGTCATCTGTGCCGCTGGAGGCGAAATCGTCGAAGGCCTTCTCCGTGACGCGGATGATATGCGCCTTGACAAATTCTGCACCTTCACGCGCGCCGTCTTCGGGATGCTTCAAGGCGCATTCCCATTCGACCACGGCCCAGCCATCGAAATCATTGGCTGCCATCTTTGAGAAGACCGCACCGAAATCCACCTGGCCGTCGCCAAGCGAGCGGAAGCGGCCCGCGCGGTTGACCCAACCCTGATAACCGCCATAGACGCCCTGGCGTCCCGTCGGATTGAACTCCGCATCCTTGACGTGGAACATCTTGATGCGGTCTTTGTAGATATCGATGTTGTCGAGATAATCCAGGCACTGCAGCACGTAATGCGACGGATCGTAAAGCATGTTGGCGCGGCTATGGTTCTTCACCCGCTCCAGGAACATTTCGAAGGTTACGCCATCATGCAGATCTTCGCCTGGATGAATTTCGTAGCAGACATCGACACCCTGCTCGTCGGCGAAGTCCAGGATCGGCGTCCAGCGCCTTGCAAGTTCGTCGAATGCGGTTTCCACCAGGCCTGCAGGACGCTGCGGCCATGGGTAGATGAAGGGCCAAGCGAGCGCGCCTGAGAATGTTGCGTGTGCATCGATGCCGAGATTGCGCGATGCCTTCAAGGCGAGTTTGACCTGCTCCACCGCCCATTCCTGCCGCGCCTTGGGATTGCCGCGCACTTCCGGCGCTGCAAAACCGTCAAAGGCTTCATCATAAGCAGGGTGGACCGCCACAAGCTGACCCTGAAGATGGGTCGAAAGCTCGGTCACTTCGACACCGTTCTGGCGCGCAACGCCCGAAAACTCGTCGCAATAATCCTTGGATTCCGCGGCCTTCTTAAGGTCGATCAACTGGCTCGCCCATGTCGGCACTTGAACACCGACATAGCCTTTTTCAGCGGCCCATTTAGTGATCGCGTCCCAGCTATTGAAGGGTGCGGCATCTCCCGCGAACTGACCCAGAAACAAACCGGGGCCCTTGATCGTCTTCATGTCTGACTTCCTCCTGTATCGATACAGTTGAACGGACCGAGCCTCCGCCGCACAACCGCGGACAAGCTAACCGCTCCAGAATTTCGTGCAACCCTGAATGTCGCATCCGTCGCTAATAATTACGGAGAAGAAACGTCTGCTCGTGCAGCCAGCCCTTGAGTATACTTGACGCGATAACAAGTTCGGGAGCACGCCCCAAACCACATCACCCCGGGAAACCTTTTCCAGTTGCGGCGGTTATCGAAACTCAAACCTTCATCACCAGGAGCTTCGAACCGCCATGATACTAACAAGACGCGCAATCCTTGCTGCCGGCGCCGCCTCCGCTGCGGCAACGGTTCTTTCAACGCCGTCTATCGGCCGTGCCGCAACTCCTTTCGAGCAACCCGCCCTTCCCTTCAAGGAGGACGCACTCGCACCGCATATTTCGGCAAAAACGGTCGGCTTGCATTACGGCAAGCACCACAAAGCCTATTTCGACAAGCTCAATATGCTTTCGAAGGACAAGCCCTATGCGGACATGAAGCTGGAAGAGATCGTGACCGCGTCTTACGGAAAGGCGGCAGACAAGAAAATCTTCAACAACGCAGCCCAGGCGTGGAACCACATTTTCTACTGGGACCAGTTCGTACCCGGCGGCCCGAACAGACCAGAGGGAAAAACGGCGGATGAAATCAACGCCGCATTCGGCAATTATGACAAGTTCATCGAAAAAGCCGTCGCGGCATCCGATGAGGTCTTCGGCACGGGCTGGGTATGGCTCACCAGAGACGACGCGAACAAACTTGCGCTGGTCGGCTATGAGGACGGCAACAATCCTGTGGCTGTCGGTCGCCCCGCCTATCTCGGCATCGATATATGGGAACATGCCTATTACGTCGACTACGAGAACCGTAAGCCCGCGCATATCAAGGCCGTGCTGGAAAACCTCGTGAACTGGCGTGTCGTGGGCGACAAAATCTCGGCAGCCTGAGGCACCTCGACAAGTCGAGAACTGAACCGCTAATATCCTCTCCAGCGCCCTGCTTTTCGCGGGGCGTTTTCGCATGTCTCAAGGTAGCCGCGAGAGAAGGATATATCACTTTTAGCCGATCCGACGATCATAACATTCTAATGATATCGCCTAAAATAGTATCAGATCGCGGAAAGTTGAATATTTGATCAAAAATCATATGAATCGTTTCAGTGTTCGCTTGAGTATGTAAAGACTTTCTTATAACGACGATCAATCGGCATTCGCGGGACAAGCGAGCCGTTTACAAAAAATTGGGAGCTCATATATGAGATACAAACTTGGCATCATCGTCGCCGCCCTGCTTTCGGCGACGTGCTTCGCAAACGTAGCCAGTGCGAAAACCTTCGTTTACTGCTCCGAAGGTTCGCCAGAAGGCTTCGATCCTGGCCTCTACACAGCCGGCACCACCTTCGACGCCGCTGCACACACCGTTTACAACCGCCTGCTGGAATTCGAAAAGGGCACCACCAAGCCAATTCCAGGGCTCGCCGAGAGCTGGGAAGTTTCCAAGGATGGCAAGGAGTACACCTTCAAGCTCCGTCCCGGCGTCAAGTTCCAGACCACAGACTTCTTCACACCGACCCGCGACCTGAATGCCGATGACGTTGTTTTCTCCATCGAGCGCCAGATCAAGACCGACAACCCTTGGCACCAGTATGTTCCGGGCACGTCCTGGGAATATGCCGCCGGCATGGGCTTCCCTGAACTGATCAAGTCGGTCGAAAAAGTCGACGACATGACGGTCAAGTTCACGCTGAACCGTCCGGAAGCTCCCTTCCTTGCAAACCTCGCAATGCCTTTCGCTTCGATCGTTTCGAAGGAATACACCGACAAGCTCGCCGCTGAAGGCAAGCAGGCAGAACTGAACCAGAAGCCAGTCGGCACCGGTCCGTTTGCTTTCGTCGGCTACCAGCAGGACGCCGTCATCCGCTACAAGGCCAATAAGGATTATTGGGGCGGCGCACCGAAGATCGACGATCTCGTTTTCGCCATCACCACCGATGCTGCCGTTCGCTACCAGAAGCTGAAGGCTGGCGAATGCCACCTGATGCCTTACCCGAATGCCGCTGACGTGCAGTCGATGAAGGCCGACCCGAACCTCAAGGTCATGGAGCAGGAAGGCCTCAACGTTGCCTACCTCGCCTACAACACCACCCAGGCTCCGTTCGACAAGGTCGAAGTGCGCAAGGCGCTGAACAAGGCCATCAACAAGAAGGCTATTGTCGACGCTGTCTTCCAGGGCATGGCAACACCTGCCAAGAACCCGCTGCCGCCGACCATGTGGTCCTATAACGACAAGATCGAAGACGATACCTACGATCTCGACGCTGCAAAGAAGATGCTCGCAGACGCTGGCGTGAAGGACCTTTCCATGAAGGTCTGGGCAATGCCTGTTTCGCGTCCATACATGCTGAACGCCCGCCGCGCTGCCGAAATCATCCAGGATGATTTCGCCAAGATCGGTGTGAAGGTCGAAATCGTTTCTTACGAATGGGCCGAATATCTCGACCGCTCCAAGGCCAAGGATCGTGACGGCGCCGTCATGCTCGGCTGGACCGGCGACAATGGCGATCCGGACAACTTCCTTGACACACTGCTCGGCTGCGAAGCCGTTGGTGGTAACAACCGTGCACAGTGGTGCAACAAGGAGTTCAACGATCTGGTGAAGAAGGCCAAGGTTACGACCGATCAGGCCGAGCGCACCAAGCTCTACGAAGAAGCTCAGGTTGTCTTCAAGAAGGAAGCACCTTGGGCGACGCTCGACCACTCCCTGTCCATCGTTCCGATGCGCAAGGAAGTAACGGGCTTCGTCCAGAGCCCGCTGGGTGACTTCACGTTCGAAAACGTCGACATCACCGAGTAATCGCTGCACCCAAACAGACTTGCCGCGCATCTTCTTGAAGGTGCGCGGCAGTTCCTTTATGCGGCACTCATAACATACCAATAAGCAGGCGAAACTGCCTCGTGCCAGAGCATAGGTTCCTCAAGGAACAGATCGAAGGTTTCTCATGATTGGCTTTCTCGTGCGGCGTATTGCCGTGCTCATCCCGACATTCATCGGGGTTTCCATTATCGCGTTCCTGTTCATCCGGCTTCTGCCGGGCGATCCGGTGGCGCTGCTCTCCGGCGAACGCGTCATGTCGCCAGAGCGTCATGCGCAGATCAGCGCGGCTCTCGGTCTCGACCGTCCGCTGGTGATCCAGTATTTCGACTATCTGAAGGGCATTCTGACAGGTGATTTCGGCACGTCCATCGTGTCCAAGTCGCCGATCATCGATCAGTTCTTCGCGCTCTTTCCGGCAACCGTCGAACTCTCCTTCTGCGCCATCATCCTGGCTATCTGCATTGGCATTCCGGCAGGTGTGTTCGCGGCCATCAAGCGCGGCTCGATCTTCGATCAGGGGCTGATGGGCATCGCGCTCGTCGGCTATTCCATGCCAATCTTCTGGTGGGGCCTGCTGCTGATCATCCTGTTTTCCGGCATTCTGCAATGGACACCGGTTTCGGGACGCATCTCGCTGATGTACTACTTCCCGCCGGTCACTGGCTTCATGCTGATCGACTCGCTGCTGTCTGGGCAGAAGGGGGCATTCACCTCCGCGCTTAGCCATCTGGCGCTGCCATCGATCGTGCTTGCCACCATTCCACTCGCCGTCATTGCGCGCCAGACGCGTTCGGCCATGCTGGAAGTGCTGTCGGAAGACTATGTGCGTACCGCACGCGCCAAGGGCCTTTCTCCCTTCCGGGTGATCGGCATCCATGCGCTGCGCAACGCCATGATCCCGGTCATCACCACCATCGGTCTCCAGGTCGGCGTCATGCTGGCGGGTGCCATCCTCACCGAAACGATCTTCTCCTGGCCGGGCATCGGCAAGTGGATGGTCGATTCCGTCTTCCGCCGCGATTACCCGGTTATCCAGGGCGGCCTGCTGTTGATTGCGGGCATCATCATGGTCGTCAACCTCATCGTTGACCTCCTGTATGGCCTGATCAACCCGCGCATCCGGCACTAAAGGGAGGACCGTTTCATGGCCGATACCGCTATTACCAAAACCGCAGCACCGGTTTCCTCTGCCGCCATGCGCAAGCAGATGCTCAAGGAATTCTGGTTCTATTTCTCCGAGAACAAGGGCGCCGTGATCGGGCTCTATGTGTTCATCGCGCTCGTGATCATCGCCGTCTTCGCACACTTCATCGCGCCGCACTCGCCGTTCGAGCAGTATCGTGACGCCGTCCTTCTGCCGCCCGCCTGGGTGCAAGGGGGACGCCTGACCTATCTGCTCGGCACCGACCCTGTCGGCCGCGATATCCTGTCCCGCCTGATCTATGGCGCGCAGTATTCGCTGTTCATCGGCGTCTTCGTCACCACCCTGTCCTTGACCACCGGCGTCGTCATCGGCGTTCTCGCAGGCTATTATCGCGGCTGGCTCGATACCGCCATCATGCGTTTGATGGACATCATCCTGGCCTTTCCGTCGCTGCTTCTGGCGCTCGTTCTCGTCGCCATTCTTGGACCGGGGCTGACCAACGGCATGATCGCGATTGCGCTCGTTCTTCAGCCGCATTTCGTGCGCCTGACCCGTGCCGCCGTCATGTCGGAGAAATCCAAGGATTACGTTACGGCCTCGCGCTTGGCAGGCGCCGGTCCGCTGCGTCTGATGTTCCGCACCATTCTGCCGAACTGCACCGCGCCGCTCATCGTTCAGGCGACGCTTTCCTTCTCCAACGCCATTCTCGATGCTGCCGCTCTCGGCTTCCTCGGCATGGGCGCGCAGCCGCCCGCACCCGAATGGGGCACCATGCTTGCCGAAGCGCGTGAATTCATTCTACGCGCATGGTGGGTCGTCACTTTCCCCGGTCTTGCCATCCTCATCACCGTTCTTGCCATCAACCTGATGGGCGACGGTCTGCGTGATGCGCTCGACCCGAAACTGAAGAGGTCCTGATATGGCACTTCTGCAAATCGATAATCTCACCGTCGAGTTCGAAACCGCCAATGGCTGGTTCCGCGCCGTGGATGGCGTGTCGATCTCGGTCGATCCGGGTGAAGTGCTTGCCATCGTCGGCGAGTCCGGCTCCGGCAAGTCCGTTTCCATGCTGGCCGTCATGGGCCTGCTGCCGTGGACGGCGCGCATCACCGCCGACCGCATGCTCTTTCAGGGCAAGGATATCCAGAAGCTCAGCGCATCCGATCGCCGCAAGCTGATCGGCAAGGATGTCGCCATGATCTTCCAGGAGCCGGTTGCAAGCCTCAACCCTTGCTTCACCGTCGGTTTCCAGATCGAGGAAGTTCTGCGCATCCATATGGGTCTGGACAAGAAGGCACGGCGCGCCCGTGCCATTGAACTCTTCAAGCTCGTGGGGCTGCCGGACCCGGAAGAACGCCTGAAGCACTTCCCTCATCAGATGTCTGGCGGCCAGTGCCAGCGCGTGATGATCGCCATCGCGATTGCCTGCAATCCAAAGCTCCTGATCGCCGACGAGCCGACGACCGCGCTCGACGTGACGATCCAGAAGCAGATCCTCGATCTTATCATGCGCCTGCAGGCAGAAAACGGCATGGGCCTGATCATGATCACCCACGATATGGGCGTGGTGGCGGAAACGGCGGATCGCGTCGTGGTTCAGTACAAGGGTCGCAAGATGGAGGAGGCCGACGTGCTCACTCTGTTTGAAAACCCGAAGAGCAACTATACCAAGGCACTTCTGGCAGCGTTGCCGGAGAATGCGACGGGCGATCGCCTGACCACCGTTTCGCAGTTCTTCGACGGTACACCGACGCCAGCCTCGAGCATTGGGGGAGAAACGGCATGAGCGACAACAAGATCATGCTCGAAATCCGTGACATGAAACGGGATTACCATATCCCCGGCGGATTTCTGAAAAAGAGCAAGACGGTCCATGCCGTCAAGGGCGTGTCCTTCAAGCTCGAGACCGGCAAGACGCTGGCAATCGTCGGCGAAAGTGGCTGCGGCAAGTCGACGCTTGCCCGCATGCTGACCTTCATCGACGAGCCGACCTCCGGCGATCTCTTCATCGATGGCGAGAAGATGGACACACGTCCCGGCCACCTGACGCCGGAAATGCGCCAGAAGGTGCAGATCGTGTTCCAGAACCCATACGGCTCGCTCAACCCGCGCCAGAAGATCGGCGACGTGCTGGGTGAATCCCTTCTGATCAACACCAACATGTCCGCCGCCGAGCGTCGCGAAAAGGCAACCGACATGCTGGTGCGCGTCGGTCTCGGCCCTGAGCATTACAACCGCTATCCGCACATGTTCTCCGGTGGTCAGCGCCAGCGTATCGCCATTGCGCGTGCACTGATGCTCAATCCGAAGCTCCTTGTGCTGGACGAGCCGGTTTCCGCGCTCGACCTTTCGGTCCAGGCCCAGGTGCTGAACTTGCTCGCCGACCTTCAGGACGAGTTTGGCCTGACCTATGTCTTCATCAGCCATGACCTGTCGGTGGTAAAATATATCGCCGATGAAGTGATGGTGATGTATTTCGGCGAAGCGGTTGAATACGGCACCCGCGACGAGGTCTTTTCCGACCCGAAGCACAGCTACACCCGCACATTGTTTGCGGCGACGCCAAAATCGGATGTGGAGTCGATCCGGGCTCGTATGGCCGCCAAGGCGATGGCGAAAGCCGGCTGATCACACGATCCTGAAGCCTCGGAGCAATCCGGGGCTTTTCTTATCCCGGCTTGCGCGCACAGATAGCGTAGCGGTGCTGAATGCCACGCGCCGCAGCCTTCAGGACATTCCAGTTCTTTGCCTGGCTCTTGTGAACGTCGCGAAGATCGGTGTCGATCGTCACGTTCTCGAAGCCGGCATCGCGCAGCAGTGCTGCCACTGCCTCGGCACGCGCACCATTGGAAAAATAGACGCGTGAGAGAATGTTGTTATGCGTGCCCGCCATATCCGGCGGCATGTGCACCGCTTCGGCTTTTAGAAGCCCGCGCCTTTGCAGCCAGTTCGCGAGGTCTTTCAGAAACTTCTCCATGCGGGTGACATTGACGAAATCGCCATCGACGATCAGCACCTGCCCGCCGGGTTTCAAGACCCGCAGCCATTCGCGGAAGGCGGCCTGCGGATCGACCAAGGTCCAGACGAGATGGCGGTTGATCACCACATCATAGGTCGCGTCCGGCTCCATGGTGTTTTCCGCGTCGCCCATTCGGAAAGTGATCTGCCGGTTTCGGCTCTTCGCCTTGGCCTTAGCGCGCTCCAGCATGGGTTCTGCCCAGTCGAGACCGGTGACACGGAAGCCAAGATCATCCATCAGATGCGAGATGACGCCCGTGCCGCTGGCAAGATCCAGCGCCTGCCTCCCCTCACCCCGTCCCAGATGCTTCAACACGAGCCGATGCCAGGCAGCGCGTTCGTCCTCAGAAAAGATTTCATGCCCGGGTGAAAGATCGAAGGTGGCAGCGCGAGCGGACCAAAAGGCCTTGATCTCATCTCTCAAACCAAAATTGCTTCCATAACCATTTGCGCTGTCCATGCCGGTCGACCTTCGCGATTGCAGTTCAGAATTCCTCTAAAAGATAAAACTTGACTAATGCAATCATAAAATCTTAAAGCGCCAAAAGTTTTATTGGAGAGCTATTTTCAATGCGCATTACGAGCAGATCCGCAGTTCTTGCAATGGGCCTTCTATTGTCGACCGTATGGCCGGCATTTGCTGAAAAAGTGACAGTCAAAGACGTTACCGGACGCGATGTCGAGGTCAACGTGCCGGTCAAGCACGTCATTCTCGGCGAAGGCCGCCAAATTTATTTCCTTGCCGCCTTGGATAAGACCAATCCCTTCGAACACGTTGTTGGTTGGCGCGACGATCTGCCGAAGGCCGATCCGGAAACCTATGCGGCCTATCTCGCAAAGTATCCGGATATCGCCAAGCTGCCGAAGTTCGGCGGCATGAAGGATGGCACATTCGATATCGAGCAGGCGGTTACGCTGAAGCCCGACGTCATTTTGATGAACGTCGATGCCAAGACCGCAACGGAGGAAGCCGGCTACATCGAGAAGCTCGGCAAGGTTGGCATCCCGCTCGTCTATGTCGACTTCCGCGAAAAGCCGATGGAAAACACCGAGCCGAGCATGCGCCTCATGGGCAAGCTTATGGGCAAGGAAGCGGTCGCGGAAGACTTCATCAAGTTCCGCTCCGACAGCATCAAGCGCGTTACCGACGTTCTCGAAAAGGAAAACCCGAAGAAGCCCGTCGTCTTTGTCGAGCGCGCTGGCGGCTATTCTGACGATTGCTGCATGTCCTTCGGCAATGAGAATTTCGGCAAGATGGTCGAGATCGCTGGCGGCATCAACATGGCGAAGGGCATCATTCCCGGCACCTTCGGCACGGTCAATCCCGAGCAGATCATTGCTTCCAATCCAGACCAGATCATCATCACCGGCGGCAAGTGGGAAGCCTATGTTCCGGGCGGTAAGTGGGTGGGTGTTGGCTATGGTGCAGACCTGAAGGAAGCCCATCGCAAGCTGGAGGCCCTGACGAAACGCCCGGGCTTTACCGGCGTCAAGGCGGTGGAGAACGGCGATGTGCACGCCATCTGGCACCAGTTCTACAACAACCCCTATCAGTTCGTCGCGATCCAGGAGATCGCCAAGTGGCTGCATCCCGATCTCTTCAAGGACCTCGATCCTGAAGCGACCTTCAAGGAATTGCATGAGCGTTTCCTGCCGCTCGAATACAAGCCCGGCTACTTCGTCTCGTTGAAAGACAACACTTAAGATCGAGACCATGATGGCCTTAACGGCCAGAAACGAACAATGCGAGGCGGGCTAGATCCGCCTCGCCATGCTGTTTTTAAAAGAGGGTCATCCCATGATTTTCAAAACGCTTGGCACGATTGCAACCATCATCCTTGCGACGCTCTCCTCCCCGGCTTTGTCGGCGCAAATCATCGACGCGGCCGGTCGTACCGTCGAGATGGATCTGCCTGCGAAGCGGGTGATCCTGGGCGAAGCCCGGCAGGTTCATGTTGTCGCGGCCCTCAAGGGTGACCAGACGTTCGCCACCATCGTCGGTTGGCGCGATGATCTCATCAAGAAGGACCCGGACAGCTACACCGCCTATGTCGAGCGTTTTCCGCAGATCAAGGACCTTCCACGCTTCGGCTATCTACCGCAGGGTGAGTTCAGCCTGGAGGCGGCGATTGCACTCTCGCCAGACGTGATCACGCTGAACCTGGAGGCAGAGCAAAGCGCCAAGGAAAGCGGCTTCGAAGAAAAGGCGGCAGCAGCCGGTATCAAGGTGGTCTATCTCGACTTCCGGCTCGATCCGGAGAAAAACACCGAACCCTCCATTCGCGCCCTTGGCCAGATTTTCGGCGCCGAACAGCGGGCCGACGAATTCATGGCCTATCGCCGCGAGCAGATTGCACTCGTTACCGACAAGCTGGCAATTGTGAAGGATCTGAAGCGCCCTGGCGTCTTCATAGAGCGCGCACCGGGTATCTCCGGCGAGAACACCTGCTGCCGTACCTTCGGCCCGGTCAATTTCGGTGCGATGATTGAAGAGGCCGGTGGCCACAATATTGCGTCCGACGTGATCAAGACAACCTTCGGCGATCTCAACCCGGAGCAACTCGTCGTCGCCGATCCAGCCCACATCATCGTCACAGGTTCGAACTGGGCCGCGGAATCCGACATCAACCAGTTCGTCCCGGTTGGACGCGGCGCGGACATGAAGCTTTCGCGTGAGCGCCTTGCCAAACTCATGACACGCACGCCCTTTCCCGAATTGAGGGCTGTCAGAGATGGCAATGTGCACGCCGTCTGGCACCAGTTCTACGGTGCTCCCTATGAATTCGTGCCGATCCAGCAGTTCGCAAAGTGGTTTCATCCCGATCTCTTTGCCGACCTTGATCCAGAAAAGAACTTCGATGACTTCCACAAGAGGTTCCTGCCTATCGCATACAAGCCCGGTTACTTCGTCTCTCTCGAAAAAGGCGTAAACTAAGATGGCTTCCATCAGCGAAATGCCTGTAGCGACGACAGGAGGGCATCAATACCGGGCACTTGCCGGTCGCCGTATATTGATCCTCGTCGGTCTTCTTCTGGCCTTGTGCCTCAGCGTTGCGACCGACATGGCGCTGGGGCCGGCGCGTTACACGCTTTCAGACGTTGTGAGTGCAATCTTCGATCCGGCGGCTGTCGCCAACCAGCTTCGCGTGGTCATCTGGGATATCCGCATGCCAATCGCCCTGATGGCGGTCACCGTCGGGGCCTCTCTCTCCGTCGCTGGCGCACAGATGCAGACCATCCTGTCGAACCCGCTTGCCAGCCCCTTCACACTTGGTATCTCGGCAGCGGCAAGTTTCGGCGCAGCCATGGGACTCGTCGGCGGCGTCGCGATCTTTCCAGGCGCCGTGGAATATATGGTTCCAATCAACGCTTTCATCATGGCGATGCTGGCTGCTCTCTTCATTCACTTCGCCTCGACGATGCGTGGCGTCAGCGTCGAAACTATTGTGCTTCTCGGCATCGCCTTGGTCTTCACTTTCAATGCCGCCCTGTCACTGCTGGAATATCTGGCATCAGAACAGGCTTTGGCAGCGGTCGTCTTCTGGACCATGGGGAGCCTCACCAAAGCGACATGGGCAAAGGTCTATGTCACGGCCGCCATTCTCGTGCTGACGGTGCCGCTCTTCATGAAGAACGCCTGGGCTTTGACGGCGCTCCGGCTTGGCGATGACAAGGCAGCCAGCATGGGCGTCAATGTCCGTCGCCTGCGCCTCCAGACCATGCTGACGGTGAGCCTGCTGGCCGCCATTCCGGTGTCCTTCGTCGGCACGATCGGCTTCGTCGGTCTGGTCGGTCCGCATATTGCCCGCATGGTGGTGGGCGAGGATCAGCGCTTCTTTCTGCCCGGCTCCGTCATCTGCGGCGCGCTTCTTCTTTCCGTCACCTCCGTCGTCAGCAAGATGCTGATCCCCGGCGCCGTGCTGCCGATCGGCGTCATCACTGCTCTTGTGGGCGTTCCCTTCTTCTTCATCCTGATCTTTTCCAACAGGAGGCGCGCATGGTAGCCTTGGCTCTCCAGGATGTCGGCGCGAAGTATGGGCGCACGACGGTTCTTTCCAACGTCAGTATGGACATGCTGCGGGCCGGAAGCGTCACGGCCGTCATCGGCCCGAACGCCGCGGGAAAATCCACGCTCTTCAAGCGCATTGCCAGCCTGATTTCCGGGCCAGGCGTCGTGACGCTATCGCAGATGGAGCAAGGCCCGAAGACGATCTGCTACATGCCCCAGGACACCGGTGCAAATGCAGTGCTTACGGTGTACGAATCCATTTTGCTTTCCGCCAAGCAGGGAAGCGGCTGGAAAGTTCACGACGACGAGCTGGCCGAGATCGACGCCATCTTGAAAGCGCTGAATATCGACAACCTGTCCTTCCGCGGGCTTGGCGAATTGTCGGGCGGCCAGCGTCAGCTTGTCTCTCTCGCGCAGGCCCTGGTACGCAAGCCGGAAGTACTCTTGATGGATGAACCGACGTCAGCGCTCGATCTCCACCGCCAGGTCGAAGTGCTGGACTTCATCTCAAGCCTCGCCCGTCGCGAGGGCATGATCGTGCTGATTGCGCTTCACGATCTGAACCACGCGCTGCGCTATTGCGAAAACACCATCGTGATAGCCGGTGGCCAGATGGTGGTAAGCGGGGCGACTGAAGATGTCATCACGCCCGCTATGCTGCGCGATATCTATCGCGTCGAGGCGCGCATCGAAACGTGCTCCAAGGGACAGCCCTTCGTTCTGGTGGATGGCACAGCCTGAGGTGATCGCTGTCTCGTGAGATTTGGGGAGCCCCACGCGCGCGCCCTCAATTTCCGCGCCTTATTGCACCCGTTTGCAGCCAGCCACTTTGCAAAGCCACCGTTCTAAGATAGGACGATTCCATGGAACATTCTTCTTCCATATCTTTTCATGGGAGCATGATTTTATGGGAAATGCTATTTTTAAAGAATATTCAAGCACACTGCGTTTGGCGGTAAATCTGCTGGAGCAGATGGAGGTCAAGCGCCATGCATGAATGTCTTTCCACGCCCCCAATCACCCCACTGCCGGCATGCGAAGACCGCGAATGGGCGCGCCGCGCAATCGGTATTCTTCAGGGCGACGGACGGCGTTCAGCTGATACCCATCTGGTAAAGCCCGTCTTTAACGGCCTGCGCGGCATATCGATCTATCTGAAAGACGAGTCGACGCACCCAACGGGCAGCCTCAAGCATCGCCTCGCGCGCTCTCTGTTCCTCTACGGCATCTGCAACGGCAAAATCCGGCAGGGGACGACGCTAGTAGAAGCCTCGTCCGGCTCCACCGCTGTCAGCGAAGCCTATTTCGCGCATCTGCTCGACCTTCCCTTCATTGCCGTCATGCCGCATTCCACCAGCCGCCAGAAGGTGGAGGCCATCGAACGCTTTGGCGGCCGCTGTCATTTCGTCGACAGTCCCGCCGAAGTCTATACCGTTGCCGAGAAGCTGGCTGCGGAAGCGAACGGCCACTATCTCGACCAGTTCACCTATGCGGAACGCGCAACGGATTGGCGCGGCAACAACAATATCGCCGAATCCATTTTCGACCAGATGCAGAGCGAAGAGCATCCAGAGCCATCATGGGTGGTGATGAATGCCGGTACCGGAGGCACCTCCGCCACGATCGGGCGCTACATCCGTTATCGCAATCTTCCCACCCGGCTTTGCGTGGTGGATGTGGAGCACTCGGCATTTTACCAATCCTACATGTCGGGAGATCGCAACGTCACCTGCTCGACGCCATCGCGCATCGAGGGCGTGGGCCGACCGCGTGTCGAGCCCTCCTTCATCCCCGGCGTCATCGACCACATGATCAAGATACCGGACGCGGCATCCATCGCTGCGATGCATGTCCTCTCAGAACGCCTCTTCCGGCGCGTGGGCGGCTCCACTGGCACGAATTTCTTCGGTGTCTGCTGGATTGCAGCTGCGATGATGAAGGAAGGGCGAAAAGGTTCGCTCGTCTCTTTGATCTGCGACAGTGGAGATCGCTACGCTGCCACCTACTATAATCCAGAGTGGCTGGCTCACAACAAGATCGATACCGAGCCTTACAAGGCCATGCTGAAAGCCTTCATCGACAATGGAGACTTCAGCAACTTCGACGTGACTGCTGAAGAGCAGTGATAGCTGAACGCGGTTCGAAGTGCTGCGACTAACCTATTGCCGCGGCATGTTTGCGAAGCGCGACGTATTCCCAGATCGCGACGAGCAGAAGGATGGAGCCACTGACAATCTGCAAACCATAAAGCGGAATATCTGGGACGAAGAGGAGTGCCGCCAGCACTCCGACACCGACAAAATGCGACACTGGCCTGACATAGGATGCCGCAACCTTGACGCCAATGTTGCCGAGCAAAAACAGGATCGGCCCGCCCAATATCGCAAGCGACTCCCTCAAGGTCGCCGGATCATGGCTATTCGAAAGGCTGAAGTCCTCGCCCACAGCCGTCAAGATGACGCCTGCAACGATGGGTAGGTGGCCGTAGTTGAAGAGATTCTGTGCGATCTTCTCAGGCTCCGCCGTCTCTTCTGCCTTTTCCGAGACCTGCTCCTGCCCGTGGTGAAAATATATCCACCACATGATGACGGTGCTGGAGAAGGCCGCGCAGAACACCACAAAGGTCAGGCTGGAATTCATATATTCCGTTGCCGTCTTGCCGGTCGTGAGGATCGTTTCACCGAGGCAAATGATGACGAATAACGCGCATCTCTCCGCAAGATGCTCGCCCGAAAGGAGAAGCTGCTCATCATCATGGGCACGCATGCCAGGAACATAATACCGCAGAAGCGGCCCTATATATTCAATGGCGATCGCCACCGTCCATAAGACGAGCCGAGAGGTCAAGCTATCAGTCAGGCCGCCTGCGATCCAGAAGACGCTGGAAACGACCAGCCAGACGGTGATCCTGCCGAATGTCTTGGAATTACCGTGATCGACGCCGTGGAACACATAGAGACCGAAGAGCGAGCGGGACAGCTGCATCGCCGTATAGATCGAAGCAAAAATGATGCCTTGGCTCTCAAACGCTTTTGGTAAAGCGATGGCAAGCAACACCCCTGCAAACATGAGGCCGAACAGGAGCATCCTGACAGGCTCCTTATCGGTATTGAGCAGATTGGTAAGCCAAGTGGTGTGCACCCACAGCCACCAAAGTGCGAGAATGAGGATCGCGGCCTCATAAAGGGCGGTTGCTCCAAAATCTTCCGTTAAAGTATAGGAAAGCTGGATCAGAGCGAAGACGAAGACGAGATCGAAGAACAGCTCTGGAAACGTGGCCTTTTGCGACTTGTCGTCGTCAGGCCTGATCCAGCCGCTTCTTGCACTTCCCGCCATATAGATCCCCAAGTGAATGAAAGGGCGTTACGCCTGATTGCAGCAAGCGGCTTATCGCGAAGCCGTCGAAATGGACGTATCCATCAGCGCTGCTTCTCTCATCAAGGCGTCTTTGCGCCCCGCCAACTCCACCTCGTTGGAATTGTCGGGATAAAAGCGTGGGCCGATAAGCCGCACACGCTTTCCAGACACATCAACGATGTAGGTAGCAGCGACCTCAGCTTTAGGAGCGACTTCCGCTTTTGGGGCAACGTCCGTTTTGGCAGCCACGGCTGTTTTCGTCCGATTGGCGAGCTTTGGCTTCTTCGTAACGGAATTGGTAGACGAGACTTTCTTGGTCGGCGCAATACTGCTGACTTCGTAGTTTTGCGCAAGAACGACGGTCGTCGTTGACAATAGGAAGAGCGCGGCGACGCCTGCTGCGAACCGTTTCATCGGGGTCTCCAGAACTGTTTTAGCTTTGCGGCAACAACAGCAAACGCAGAATTTTGGTTCCACTACCCTGACGACAGTCAAACTCTTTTGTGCGAAACCGTACTATCCTGCTGGCAAGCCTGCGGGAACTTGCATAAACAACAGGATAGGCATAGGTCGTTTTCAACTGAGCATTGCGACATGCCGGGCAACTGTGCCGAATGAGATGTGGGGACGTCATTGGTCAAACTCTCTCCCTTTGTCAGGCGAACGCTGGTCATGCTGGGGCTTGGCATAGCGCTGCTGATCGGAATGGTTGGAGCATCGCTCTGGCTTGTACAAAAGAACGATGATTACTCCCGCGAGATTGTGGATCTGCGCCGCATTCGTGCAGGGATACTGGACGTCCTCACCACCATCCAGGACGCTGAAACTGGTCAGCGCGGGTATCTGCTGACGCGCACGGAAGATTATCTCGCGCCTTATAAGGAAGCCGTACAGACGCTTCCTGAAAAGCGTGCGCGGCTCGTGGCCAGCGTTCAGGACAAGCCGATCTATGCCGGGAAACTTCCTGTCCTCCAGACGGCCCTCGACGCAAAGATCACCGAAATCGGTCGCACGATCGAACTGGTGGATGCGGGACGGGTCGATGAGGCGATCAACATCGTGCGTGCCGATACGGGTCTCCTCTACATGCAGCAGATCCGTAACACCTTGGATGAGTTTCAGGACGTGACGGATGATCGCCTACGGGTCATCGTTACGGATCAGTTGCGGGCAGCCGACAATCTTCGCTGGGTGACGATTGGCGGCGCTATCGCCATCATTGCGGTTGTGAGCGGCGCTCTTTTCCTGATCGCGAAATATGTCGGCGAACTGATGCGCTCTCGCGAAGAGGTCGATTCCCTCAATCGTGGCCTCGAAGAACGCGTCAACGAGCGTACCCGTGACTTGATACGCGCCAATCAGGAGATCCAGCGCTTCGCCTATATCGTGACGCACGATCTGCGCGCGCCGCTCGTCAACATCATGGGCTTTCTGTCCGAGTTCGAAGCCTCGCTGAAACCCATCGAGAGCTACGTGCTGGCCGATGGCGCCACGCTCTCGGAAAACGAGATCAGAGATGCCCGCCTTGCCGTCAAGGAAGACCTGCCCGAAGCAATTGGTTTCATCCGTTCCTCCACCCGCAAGATGGATCAGTTGATCAATGCGATCCTGAAGATTTCCCGCGATGGCCGGCGTAAGTTGCAGGCGGAGAAAGTCGATCTGAAAGAGCTTTTGGCGGCAGCCGCCGCAAGCGTACAGCATCAGGTTTCTGCGGTGGGCGGTGAGATCGATGTCAATGTGCAGCCCTTCACGGTCATCAGCGACAGGATTTCGCTCGACCAGATCCTCGGCAATCTCTTCGACAACGCCGTCAAGTATCAGATGAAGGGTCGTCCGCTCCAAATTTCTGCGCGCATCTTGCCGCAGGGACGTGGTATCGTTCGGCTCGACATCACAGACAATGGACGTGGTATCGCGGAAGACGATTTTGAGCGGATCTTCGAACTCTTCAGGCGTGCCGGAGATCAGGATCAGCAGGGCGAGGGCATTGGACTAGCACATGTTCGTTCGCTAATAAGAAATTTAGGCGGGGACATTACGGTTGCCTCGGAACTTGGCAAGGGAAGTACATTCCATCTCACCTTGCCAACCGATCTGCGTAAAATCACACGAGGTAACGAGATATGAAAATCACCGGCCAGGAAGTCACGATCGTCATGATCGAAGACGATGAAGGACACGCCCGCCTCATCGAAAAGAATGTGCGACGCGCAGGCGTCAATAACGAGATCGTGCCCTTCACGCTTGGCAACAAGGCGCTGGATTACATTCTCGGACCGGACCGCGACGGCCTCGTCAGCAAGGACCGATATATTCTCGTTCTTCTTGACCTCAATCTTCCCGATATGTCTGGAATCAGGATATTGGAGCAGATCAAAAGCAACGAGCATACCAGGCGTCTGCCTGTGGTCGTGCTGACGACGACAGATGACGAGACTGAAATCCAGAAGTGCTACGATCTCGGCGCAAACGTCTATATTACAAAGCCAGTCGACTACGAAGGCTTTGCAACCGCGATCAGAAACCTTGGCCTCTTCTTCTCGGTGATACAGGTTCCATAAAGGCGTAACAGCGGTGCATATACTTTATGTCGATGATGATCCCGCAGTCGCTCGGCTCGCTACACGCGTGCTGGGTCGGCACGGCGTTCAGGTCGACCATGCACCCTCCGTCGCTCTTGGGCTTGAGAAATTCAACGCCGGCATATTCGACGCCGTGGTGCTCGACCATTATTTCCATGGCGGCACCGGCTTGCAATTTCTCAATGCCATCGGCGACCGCAGCCGCGATACACCCGTTCTTTATGTCACTGGCGCCAGCGAGGCCCAGATCGCTATCGACGCGTTGAAGGCGGGTGCCGCGGATTACGTCATCAAAACGGTTGCCGACGACTTCTTCCCGCTGCTCTTGACCTCAATCGAACAGGTCTGCGCCAACTTCCAGCTCCGCAAAGAGAAAGAGGAGGCCGAGCGTCTTCTCGTGCGGGCCAAGGAACGCGCAGAATTGATGGCCAAGGAGATGAACCACCGCATCGCCAACAGCCTGTCACTGGTGTCGGCCATGATCCGCATGCAGATGATCGCAGCTTCCAGCGAAGAGGCGCGCACCGTTCTATCCGAAACCCAGAACCGTATCTCCGCCATCGCGGGTGTTCACCGCAGCCTCTACACCGCCGACAATATGGGTGTGGTCGATCTTGACGCCTATCTGTCCTCGATCATCAACGAACTGGCGAAATCCGGCCCGGACAATGAGCGCATTCGCATCAAGACGGAAATGGAAACGATCAGCGCAGCACCCGATCAGGCGGTGGCACTCGGCGTGATCGTGACAGAGCTTGCCACCAACTCCCTCAAATACGCCTATCCCAGCGGTGACGGCGATATCCGAATTGCGCTCAAGAGCCGCGAGGGCAAGCTGCAACTGACCGTCGAGGACGATGGTGTGGGCATGGGCAGCAAGCCGAAACCGCAAGGAACCGGGCTTGGCACGAAGCTCATTTCGGCCATGGCTCAAAGCCTCAAGGCGACGGTGGAGCAGAGCAGTGTTCAGGCGCATTCCGGAACACGTATCTGCGTGGAATGGGAAGCGACGCCGGCCTGACCGGCAACGCTCCTTGAATTAGTAAGTACCCGGCAAACCAGCAACGACCTGCGGAGCAGGCGCACCCGCCATAACCTGTGACGATGGAGCAAGCGAGGTCACGACAATGGGCGTGCCGTCCGGGACACGATTGTAGAGATCAACAATGTCCTGGTTCATCAGGCGGACGCAGCCGGACGAGACGGACTTGCCGATCGTCCACCATTCCGGCGAACCGTGCAGCCGATAGATCGTATCGCGACCGTCCTTGAAGATGTAGAGCGCCCTTGCGCCCAATGGGTTCATCAAGCCGGGAGCCATGCCGCCATTGGCAGCACTGTAGGGCGCAAGTTCCGGCTGACGTGCGACCATCTCGTCTGGCGGAGTCCAGCGCGGCCACTGGCGCTTGTACTGGATGACACCCCTGCCCGCCCACTCGAAGCCGGCCCGTCCCAGGCCCACGCCATAGCGCATCGCCTGGTTATTCTCATAGGTGAGATAAAGGAAGTGGTTCGCCGTATCGACGACGATCGTTCCCGGTCGCTCGCCGGTCGGGTTCTCGACCATCTGACGATAGAAACGCGGATCGATTTTCTGGTATGGGATCGCGGGCAGCGGGAACTGCTCATCCGGCTTAGGTCCATAGACTTCGGCGTAATAGGGATCGACTCTCGGGCGCGTTTCCACCGTCTCGCGTGGCGTGGTGGTGCACCCTGAAAGTGCTGTCAGGGCTAGTCCGCCAGTGCCGAACAGAAAGCTCCGGCGTGTCGTTTCATGCTTCTTCAATCCAGGTCCTCATCAACAAGAGCGCCGTGCATCCCTATGGGACGGAGAAATGACACTCTATCTCCTTTAAATATGCGCATCGTGCCTTCTGAAATCGGTTTCGATTTCCGGGCCGATGGTGTCGTTATCGTGCGCCGGAAAACGGATCGGCGAGCGCCGCTTCCGGTCGGCTTATCGGATATTTCGTACCGGAAACCCGTCCGGCCATGGTCTTTGCCCCGCTGCTTTTCAAAAGAGCGCGGAAGCTCGGATGCATTCCGCCATCGACATAAGCGTTCATCACGCTGGAAGTTCCCCCAGCCATCGCAACTTCAAGTTTCTGCTTCTCGATGTCGAGACGTGAGGCCACCTGCGGGTCGAGTTGGTTGGTGGCCGGTGGGCAGGCAGCAAGCGGATCAGCCGGTTCTCCGTCAGCGAACTCTGTATTGAAAACATAACGGCGACCGCAGACCGACACCTTCGGCTGACGGCGGGTGACTTCGAAATAGTCGTAGCCGTCCTTCAGCGTGCGCCAGAAGGGGAAGTTAGGATCGTTCTTGTAAGCCGCCAAATTCTTCGCCGTCATGCGGAACGGATAGGCCTGAACCTGGAAGCGATCCTGCCCGCCCTTCAACGCCCGTTCGACGATCGCGTAAATTTCGCCGATCTGCGCATCGGTCATGGCGTAACAGCCAGACGAGGAGCAGGCGCCATGCACCATCAGCGCTTCACCCGTATAGCCGAGAGCCGATTCAAGGCGGTTCGGATAGCCGAGGTTGAAAGAGACGTAATATTGCGAGTTCGGGTTCAGCATGCTGGAAGAGACATGATAGAAACCTTCAGGTGCCTGCCTGTCTCCGCTCTTCGTCTTGGGACCAAGTTTGCCCGACCACCGGCACATCGGATAGGACTTGAACAGGGCATAGTTGCCGGTCTTATCGACCTTCCAGACTTCCAGCTCGCTTTCCTGCTTGAAAATGCGAACCAGCACCGGGTTTTCCGGCTTCATGCCTTTTGCAGACATGGCCGCAGCAACCTTGGAGGATAATTTAGGCGGCTCTTTCGACGCGCTATCGAAACCCATGGAGGTACAGGCGGCAAGCGACGCGCACAGCCCAATGACAGCTGCGGCGCGCGCCGATGCGATCATGATGCCTCGAAGCTTCGTCGCTACGAAACCCGATTTTGCCAAAGTGTTCATGGAACGTCTTGCCCGTCTCTCTGCCGTGTGCCTACCTAAAGAAGGTGACCACATAACGGCAATCACCCAATCGGACAAAGAGTCGTGAATTTACGTTACGAGTCCGTTAATCATAGACACACAACGACGTGAGCAGGAACAGCAGCTTCTTCCTCTATCGCAAAAGTCCCTGACCGCCATCGATCCAGACCGGCGTACCGGTAATGTGACGGGACTTGTCGCTTGCTAAAAACACCACCAGATCGGCCACGTCTTCGCTCAAGCCCGCCGCTCCGCCTGTGATCGGAATGTCTCCCTCCGGCCATTCCACCGGGATTGCCGTTTCATGAGAGCCACGGATATGGGTGTTGTCGTCGATCTTCGTCTCGATTGCGCCTGGGCAGATCGCGTTGACACGAATCTTGTACTGGCCAAGCTCCAGCGCCAGTTGCTGCGCCATCGCAAGCTGCCCGGCCTTCGTGGCCGAATAGGCCGTTGCACCGGGCGACGTGAAGGTGCGTGTGCCGTTAATGGACGAGATGATGACAATCGATCCGCCACCGGCGGCCTTCAGATGCGGCACCGTCTTGTGAAGGGTCATGTATGTACCCCGAAGATTAACCGTGATGGTCTTATCCCACTCTTCCGGCTTCAGGTCATCGATCGGCGCCCATACACCGTTGATGCCGGCATTCGCCACCACGACGTCCAACCGCCCATGGGATTTAACAAGCGCGGTCACGGCCCTATCCATTGCAGCCTCGTCCGCCACGTCGGCGACCAAGGTCAGGGCCTTGCCGCCATTGGTGTTGATCTCGGCGACGAGCGTGTCAAGTTCATCGGCGGTGTGGCCGAGCGCACCTATAACGTAGCCGTCCTTGGCAAGAGCAATAGCGGAAGCGCGACCGATGCCCGATCCAGCGCCGGTAACGAGTGCAACTTTTTCCTGCGCCATGATGGCCTCCTGTTGATGGCGGTCAAGTCTTGGCCAGAACGAACGGCCTCATCCACAAACTGTATAAAAAACGGGTTGTTCCCTTCGTCTTCGCGCGTCACCATATTGAAATGAACAAGGATTTTTTCGACAGAGATGCCGTGGTCGTTGCCAAGGCAATGATCGGGATGGAGTTTCGCTTTCACAACACGGGCGGCATCATCGTTGAGACGGAAGCCTATCGACCTGATGACCCCGCCTCTCACAGTTTCAACGGGCCGACGCTGCGCAATCGTGTCATGTTCGGACCTCCGGGACACCTTTACGTCTATCGTTCTTACGGCATCCATTGGTGCGCCAATATCGTTTGCACCTCTGGCTCCGCAGTTTTGATCCGGGCGCTTGAGCCTGAGACGGGCGTGGAACTGATGAAGATGAGACGCGGAACTGATGTGCTAAGGAATCTGTGCTCCGGTCCCGGGAAACTCTGCCAAGCGCTTGCGATTACCGGCGATGTCGATGGAATCTCGGTGTTGGAGCAGCCGATCCTCCTTCGATTGGCACAGACTGATCTAGAGATCGTCGCCGGACCGCGCATTGGGATTAGCAAGGGGGTGGAATCGCCTTGGCGTTTCGGCGCCAAGCGCTCGCCACATCTCAGCAAGCCGTTTCTTGGTCTGACCTAAAGCGTGTCGCGATCTTTCGGATTCGCTCGCACGCTTTAGGTCCTTCTTTTATCGCATGTCGTTATCGCAAAACCGCTGCACACTTTTGCGCGACATGCTTTAAACCACCATGGGTGGCTCATCGTTCTCATCGGGGTTGGGATTTGGCACTTCATCCGGCAGCCGGTCGGGCTCTGGCTCCTGGATTGGAGGGATCTCAGGCTGTGGTGGAATGGGCGGGGTTGTGGGATCTGGCTCTGGTGGGACAATACCCATTGTGTCGCGCCTCCAAATGTTTGCGGGCAACCGGTCCGCTGAAATTGCCGTCCGGTCCACTGTGTTCGCCGGATCAGTCCATTCGTGAGGCCAAGCTGCCCGCTCTTCTAACATATCGTATTAACGCGTTCGTCCGTGGTGGGTTGCGCTCTATTTTCGAGCTCAAACAAATCCGAGTGAACTGCGCGCGATGTCGCGCTGATCGCCATAGTCCCGCGCATGGGCATCGTGGCCATATTCGTGTGCGGCATTGGTCAATTGCAACTCGGGAACCTGAAGCAAGGCATCGGCATAGGTGCCGGTCTCCTCGTCATTCTCAACAATGATATGAGTTGGCTTCAAAAAATCGAACATGGCTTCCTCCCATTCGACGTGTCTGGTTAACGCATCAGCCGACGCTACGTTCCTCCTCATAGCGGCAAATCATCTCCGTCAGGGACCAACTCTACTACACTTTAATTTGACGAATCGTTATGAGGCAGGCGCGCATTGTAGCGACTGCGACTGAGAGCAGGCTGCTATCTTTTTACCGTTGCCAAAGCGTTCTCGGAGTTCTTGCCTATCGGAATGACGAGATCGCAAAATCGCTTCATGTATGTGCACGCCTTGCTTTAAACGCCGCGGCGATTGCCCCAGAGCAAGACATGGAGTTGAGGCAGCACACGCGCTTCAAACCAACGCTCGGACACGACCTTTTCCACCAGCCACAACATGCGATCCATAATGCCGTCGACATCCACCCGCGCATCATCGTCGTCGGGCGGTGGCGGGGTGTGATTGCCGGGCTGGAGATAGACAGGGACTGCGGGAAAGCGCGACGCCGCGTCCCGCGCAAAGGCAAAATCGGCGTCATCGAAAACGACAATCTTCAGCGCGAGTTGAGGTGCCGTTCCAGCAGCCTCCAGACAGTGTTCGAAGGCCTGCCAATCCGTTTCCATGCCGCTGGAGGGCGGCTTGGGGCTCAGTACGAGGTAGTCCAGGTCAGAGAACCAGTCCTTGGAGATGCTGCCTTGAGTCTCCAGCGCAAAGCGATATCCCTCGTCTTTGCCCTTGCGGATCAACGGTCCAAGCGGCTGGATTGCCGGATTGCCGCCGGATAGCGAAATCGTCAGAGGTTTTCCGCCAGAGAGTTTCTCGACCTCCCCCCAGATGGCTTCGACGGAGAGCGGCTTCCAGTCTTCCCGATAATCGCTATCCACGGCATGCAGCGTATCGCACCAGGAGCAGCGATAGTCGCATCCTCCTGTGCGAACGAAGACGGTCGGCAAGCCGATCAACAGCCCCTCGCCCTGAATGGTCGGGCCGAAAATTTCGCTGATCCGGATCGGCAGGCCGCGCGGCGCATCGACAGCCGCACTCATCGCGCAGCCGCCGGTCGATACTCTGCCCATGTCTTGGCGGTCTCGCTGACGCGCACGGCACTCGTTTCGGGCAGTCGCTCCTTACACCAGGTGTAGAAATGCTGCGCCAACCTCTCCGCAGTCACCATGTCGTGGCCGAGAACGTCGTTCAGATGCCGGTGGTCGAAGCAGTGGTCTATATAGCGCTTCAGCGGCGCCAGCTCGTGGTAATCACGCACGAAGCCGTGCTCGTTCAGCTCGTCACCGGAAAGCTCTACCTCGACAATGTAGTTGTGACCGTGGAGGCGTGCACATTGATGATCGGCGGGCAGCCCTTTCAGCTGGTGCGAGGCGGAAAAATGAAATTCCTTGGTGATGCGAAACATCAACGCACCTCCCGCGCCGCATAGGCACTGGTGGCGGCCACCCAGAAATCCGGGTCTTCGTAATCGGTGGGATCCGTCACGCCAGCCAGATGAAAGGCCTCGCGCCGCTCGACACAGGTGCCACAGCGGCCACAGTGGCGCGCACCACCCTTGTAGCAAGACCATGTCTCGGCAAATGGCGTATCGTGCTTCGCCCCATCGGTGACGATATCGGCCTTGGACACCATGACGTAGGGAGCGTAAAGCTCCACCTTGGCATAGCCCTCCAAAGCATGGGCCTGCATGGTGTTGAGGCTGTCGATAAAGCCCGGACGACAATCCGGATAGATGAAGTGATCGCCGCCATGAACGGCAATCGCTACCGCATCCGCCTGCTGCGCGGCCGCCAGGCCGAAAGCGATGGTGAGCATGATGGCATTGCGGTTCGGCACCACGGTGGACCGCATGGTCTCTTCCGCATAATGCCCATCCGGCACCTCGACATCGTCGGTCAAAGCCGAGCCCGTCAAATGAGCACCAATGGTGCGGATATCGATAACATGATGCGGCACGCCGAGACGCGCAGCACATGCGCTGGCGAAGTCCAGTTCCTTCTTGTGGCGCTGGCCATAATCGAAAGACAAAAGAGCGAGTAGTTCATGTTCCGCTGCAATTCTGTGCGCGAGCGAAACGGAGTCCAATCCGCCGGAGCAGATGACGATCGTTTTCATAATTTGAGATCCCTTGTTTTGACCGGGTGGGCTGCGACCGGATAACGACTGGGCTTCTAGAGCAAAGGATGGAGCTTGTGAAGCCGGAAAAAGCCTTCTCGCTTTCACCAGACGTACACAATATATAACATGATTTTTAAAGTCATCTTTTGTTGCCGGAGTGTGATTTCCGTTCTATGAGAGCGCAACGCACCCAGTAGTCGGACACTTACCCATGTGGAGCAAGCCTGCTTCCCAATCTCAGATCAATGAGGCGATGGAAGCCTATTATGACGACCTTTGTCGCGCCATGCGAAAGCGTGGTCACTCGCCTCTCGCGTCGCAAGATATCGTGCACGATATCTATGTGCGTCTCATGGGAAAGCCACGGCTTCCGGAAAACAAGTCGGCGGTAAAGGCATTCCTCATTCGTGCCTGTATTAATCTGGGCATAGATCACTTCAGAAGGATGAACTTCGAAAAGCGGTTATTCGCCGGCAACTCCGAGGAGGCTGCAAGTGTAGCGGACGCTCGCCACAGCGCTGAAGACACCGCGGACATCGGTCGAAGGCTCGCACTTCTGAAACTGGCAATCATGGACCTGTCGTCGCAGCGGCGCCGTGTATTTCTTGCCAGTGCGGTCGGAGGACTGACATCGACCGAGATTTCGAAGAAGAGCGGACTGACGAAGAATATGGTCGATCGCCATCTGCGCAAAGCGTACCTGCACTGCCTCCAAAGACTGGAGCCAACACTTTGAGCAATCATCCGAATCTTAACGGAAATGCTGAAGAGGAAGCGGTCGATTGGCTCCTGGAGTTGCGGGACCGACCAGACGATGAAGAGCTTCAGAAGGATTTCGAAGTCTGGGTCGCCGGAGACGAAGCCAATGCGAAAGCTTATGAGCGTTTACGCTGTCTTGTAGGCGATGCGAAACGGCTTTCGGCAAGAGAAAGCGGTTTTGAGTTCCCGCCAAAATCCAAGCAACGTTCAAGGACCATTTTGCCCTCCATCATTGTCCTGATCGGAATAGCGGCCGGCTCCTATTTCTATATTACGGATGCCTTTATAGACTTACGAGCAGATCGCGTCACGAAAATCGCTGAGCAAGCATCGTTCACAGCCCCCGACGGTTCCAACCTCGTGCTCAACGCCAACTCTGCCATTGCATTTCGGTTCTCGCAACACGAGCGGCGCGTCGTCTTAATGCGCGGAGAGATGCTCGTTGACGTTGCGTCAGATCCAAAAAGGCCCTTCGTCGTAGAGGCGAACGGCGCGACCATCACAGCTTTGGGCACAGCGTTCGACGTCAACATGCTCGAAACCGAAACGAAGGTGGCCGTCGTCCGGCACAGTGTCGCTGTGCGCCTCAGCGGTGAAGATCAGATGCAGGTCGTCAAAGAGAATCAGGGCGTTAATTACGCTTCCGCGTCTGGAATGAGCGATGTTTTTCCTATCAACCCACAGTCCGTCACTGAATGGCAGAGCGGAAGGCTGGTTTTCGAAGACCAACCTGTTACGGACGTTATCGAGACTGTCAGTCGATACGTCCCGGGAAAAATCTTGGTCGCCAACGGAAAACTGCGGAGCAAGATGGTGTCCGGCAGCCTCGATATGAGCGATCCTGACAAAGCTCTTCAGTCTTTCGCTAAAGCTTTCGATATCAAGCTGCTCAAGGTCACGCCTTATCTCACCATACTGCGCTGACAGAACCGGCAAAAAAATTTCAGAAAACATGTCCTGAAAACTCAGCTTCATTCGTCCCGGGGATGAAAACATCCAATATCCGGAGACTCCCCATGGACCGTGGACACATCAACATTCGACCGAGAGGTCGAAGCTATATTTTGCCGACGTTGCTTATCGGCTTAGCACTTGGGGGTGGGGTCAATGCCTTTGCACAGCCGGCGAAGCTGGATACGTTTGACATTCCAGCAGGCTCCCTTAGCTCGGCGATCAACCGGTTAGGCTCTCAATCTGGGCTGCAAATTCTTTTCGATTCTTCGATCACGACAGGCAAAATGAGCCCGGAGATCAAAGGGCAGATGGACGCACGCCGTGCGCTCGAGGTCCTCCTGTCAGGCAAGGGGCTGGTCTATCGTTACATTTCTACGGATACGATAAAGATCGAGCTGGCGCCTGAGCCGAGCCAGCCCTCATCGTCAGACGGAGCCACGACACTTAAGACCATCGTCATCAGAGGTCGCGAGTTCAACGAAAGTGCTCCTGGCAATGCAACCTATGATTCAGCCGATATCGAACGTTCCCAAGCCAGCACGCTTCCGCAACTGCTACAGCGAACACCGGGTGTCGCGACTGCCGGCGGCGTAAGATTGCAGGGACAGAAGACCGTCATCCGCGGATTTGCGCGACCATCCGACACGAGAGTGTTGCTAGATGGTGCTCCGAAGAATTTCGAGCTCTATGATCAGGGCTCCATTTTTATTGAGCCGGAAATCTTAAAGCGCGTCGATCTTCAGAAGGGTGCAACATCCGTTCGCTACGGGAATGGCGGTTTTGGCGGCACTATCCTGATGGAAACAAAGACGGCGAGGGACATGTTAAAGCTCGGCCAAAATTTCGGAGGCTGGACGAAAGGAAGCTATCAAACCGCGAACAATCAGCGGACAGGGAGTGCCGTGATCTATGGGCAATCCGATTTCGACACACCGGTGACCTATGACGGGCTGATGTCGGGGACCTGGCGCAAAAGTGGCAATATGCGCGTCGGCGGCGGGGAGGTTTATGATGCCTCCAACGATCGGCTCACGACATTTACCGCTAATGGTGGCGCTGCTTACGATGGTCACGAGCTTCGCGCTTCCGTAACCTACGGACGCTCCGACGATTGGGGACCGGTGGCAGCCGTACGCGGCGGTCTTGCCGTCAGCCAGTCGAGTATCGACCGGTATGGGAAACAGCAGGCCCGCCTGCGGGCACTGGCTGCGCGAGACTTGGACGACTTTTCAGCCACGCTCAAATATCGATATGACGGCGAAAGCGACCTCGTGAACTTCAAAGCGATGACAAGCTTCTCCTCCACAAGCCTGCATCGCACGCGCCCGATCATTCCAGGATTTACGCCGGGCGCATCCCTTGGCGGTCAAGAGAATGATGCTCAATACTCAGACATCAAATTCGAAGCAGAGAACACGTCCAGGTTGGAAATCCTGGATATGCCGCACGTCTTGAACTACGGCATCCAGATCGGCAGGCAAGACCGTGACACATGGATGTACGACGTCGCGAACAGGGCTAATCCGAACTATAATTACGGCTACTATGCATCCTGGATCGTACCAGAGGGCACGCAGGCATCGATCTCAGCCTTCATTCGTGATGAAGTCGAAGTAACGGACGGCGTGTTCATCACTCCGGGACTTCGTTTCGACCACGTTCGGATGGAGGGAAAACCCAACACCGCGCCGATATATAACAACCCGGCGGCTGGCCACGATTACTCCGCAGTTTCTTACAATGGTCTCACGCCAGCGCTCAGCGCCCGTTGGGAAGCAACGGCGTCCACAACGCTGTTTATCGACTGGGCCTACGCCCTGCGGACACCCATTATCGACGAACTCTACTCGTCCCAAAGCATCGCAACGAAGGCATCCGCGACATCAAGAGATCTTCAGTCAGAACGCAACAACGCATTCAATGTGGGGGTCTCCCAGGAGTTCTACGATCTATGGAGTACCGGCGATACTCTAACCGCCTCTGTATCAGGATTTTACAATCACGTGACCGATCCCGTGACCCGACGGTTTGGCAGTGCCAATCTGGCAAATGTGACAGGCCCGGTGCCGTTCTATTGGAACACGCCATCCTATCGGATCTACGGGCTGGAATTGAATGCGGATTATGACTCGGACACCGTATTCGGCAGCCTCGGTCTTTCCATCATGAATGGCTCACGCAAAGGCGCAATCAACGACATTTACGGCGGGAAAACCTACCCCGGCGATATGACCCCGCTGACGGTGAATGCCTCGTTGGGCTATCGAATTCCAGACTCGGATCTGTCACTGCGCTGGACGGGACAGTTTGTCGCCCGACAGAAGCACACACCTTACTATCAAGGCACAGGCCATTTTTACGCGAGGCCTGAAAGTGGAGGCTACGGCGTCCACGGACTGCTTCTCGAGTGGACGCCGAAAGAAGGGTTCATGGCGGGTACGGAAATCAGGGCCGGCATAGAAAACATCTTCGATAAATTCTACAGCCCCTATCTCGCCGACGGCGTATCGGCGATGGCAGGCAGAAACTTCACGCTCTCGGTGAGCAGGAAGTTTTAGAAGCGTATCCTTTGGCTTGAAGCGCATCCTTGGTCAGGATGCGCTTCATCTTCGCTCTCGCCGCAGACGAGGCTTTCGATCAAGCGACACCGGTCCATATGACCGACCACCTGGGCGAAATCGCCGTCCCGGTGGCAGCCGTTCTTCACAAGAGCTTGCCAGCGACAAGGGCTCCTCGAATGCAGCCGATACTACCGCAGCAAAGCTTGCGCTTCTTCGATGCCGAGCGCCGCAGGCTGGGTGCAGGTGGTCGTCAGTTCGATGAAGCGGCCTTCCTCGCCGGATTTCAGGATTGAGGTCATGACGTCGATGCCGTGGAGCGAGCGCTCCAGCGAGCAGCGGGCGTCCCGGCCTTCGATCAGCGCCATCGCCATGTCTGCGAGGCCGGCCGTGCGATAGTTGGCGCGCGGGCCGTTCGGGCTTTCCTGGTTGGAGACGCCGAAGGGATGGGCCCAGTCTTCAAGCGGCTTGATGTCCTTGTCGCGACCGCTGGCCTCCACCACGCCCCCAAAGAAGTTCGGGTCAGGCACATAGATTGAGCCTTCGGTGCCGTAGAGCTCCATGTTGGCATGGCGGTGAGACCAGACATCCCAGCTTGCCGACAACGTAATCGTCGCGCCGTTGACGAATTCCAGGAGCGCATGAATGTTTGTCGGCGTTTCGACAGGGATTACCTGGCCGTTGAGCGGCTGGCTGGTGACGGTACGCGTCGGGTTTGCCATGGAGGTCAAAGCGCCAACACGCTTCACCGGACCGATGAGGTTGATCAGGTTGGCGATGTAATATGGGCCGAGATCGAGGATCGGACCGCCGCCCTTCAGGAAGAAAAATCCGGGATTGGGGTGCCACATCTCCATACCGGGGCTCATCACATGGCATGTGCCCGAGGTGACGCGGCCAATGCCGCCTTCGTCGATATGCTTGCGAGCCAGCTGGTGCGCGCCGCCAAGGAAAGTGTCTGGTGCGCAGCCGACCGCGAGGTTCTTTTCCTTCGCGATCCGGCGCAACTCCTCGCCCTCTTCCAGGCTGAGCACGAGAGGCTTTTCCGAATAGACGTGCTTACCGGCTTCGAGAATGGCCTTGGACACCTCGAAATGCGCAGCCGGAATGGTGAGGTTGACGACGACGTCAATTTCGTCATTCGCAAGCAGTTCTTCGATAGACTGCGCCTTAACGCCGAATTCCTCGGCGCGAAGTTCCGCGGCGCTTCTGTTCAGGTCAGCGCAGGCAAGCACCTTGAGCCCTTTAAAGAGCGGAGACAGCGAGAAGTATGTGGTTGAAATATTGCCGCATCCAATGATGCCGACGCCAAGTTCCTTGGCCATGATGGGTGACTCCGAAGTGGTCTCGATGATGGTATCCGGCCAGACGATAGTGGGCTTCGTTGGCCGGGCACCCGTGAAAATAAAGCGGTGATTGCGACGAGCTACTCACCGCGGTGTTTTAGTAGGACTTGAACGCTTCGATGGAGCGCGTGATCAGGCGGTCAGCGTCGCTTGGATTGTCATGCTCGACCACGTAATACTTCACGGCTGTGTTCTTCAAAGCCGCGACAAGGCCCTTCCAATCGACGGTGCCGTGCCCGACATCCGACCAGCCATCCTCGTCCTTGTTTTCACCGGCGGGCGCAATGTCCTTCACGTGGACGGCTGTGATGCGCTTGCCATAGCTTTCGATCCAGGCGAGCGGATCGGCATTGCCGCGGATAATCCAGGCGATATCGGCTTCCCACTCCAGATCAGGGCCGCCCGCAAGGATTTGCTCCTGTGGCGTGGAGCCTTCGTCAAGCGTGGCGAACTCGAAGTCGTGATTGTGCCAACCGAAGGAAATGCCGGCATCGCGATAGGGCTTGCCTGCTTCCTGAAGACGCTTTCCGAAGGCGAACCAGCCTGCGGCATCGCTTGGGCGCTGATCAGGCATCAGGTAAGGGCAATAGATCGCCTCGATGCCGAGCGTCTTTGCAACCTTCAGAGACTGTTCGCGATCATTTTCCAGCATGTCGAGACCGAAATGGCCCGTCGGCATGGTGAGACCATTGGCGTCCAGATCTGCGCGCAGACCCTTGAGTGCCGCCTCATCCATATTGGCATAGATGCCACCGAAGCCTTCGACATGGGAATAGCCTGCAGCAGACAGCTTCTTAAGGATATCGGAAAGCGGCGGGAAATTGCGCGCGCTGTAAAGTTGAAAGCCGAGTTTGGTCATATGTCTCTCCTGACATTTGGCTCTAATGGTGAAGATAAGAGGGTCAGATGCGGTCTTCCGTTGCCGCATCGAAAAGGGACGCCATGGTCATATCGAAACCGAGCTTGACCCTGGTTCCGGGGGCAAAACGCCGATGGCCGCCGACGCGCACCGAGATCGTATGGCCGGCATGTTTCAACCAGATGAGGTTATC
The DNA here is from genome assembly GCF_030819275.1 of Agrobacterium larrymoorei. GTDB lineage: Bacteria > Pseudomonadota > Alphaproteobacteria > Rhizobiales > Rhizobiaceae > Agrobacterium > Agrobacterium larrymoorei_B. The sequence goes on from NZ_JAUTBL010000001.1 coordinate 576,109, forward strand.
CGCACCCATCGGTTCTTCGATGTCGACTACGGCTTCATGCACCTCGCCGCCGGTAATATCGGCGTCCACACGAATATGCTCGGGGCGAACGCCGAGAACCGCGGGCCTGCTGGCGCTCAGCGGTGCTAGAGCCTCATAACCGTCGAGGCTGAAGCTGACGCCATTCGTCGTGAAGACAACCTTGCCATCCTTTTCGACCAGTTCACCCCGCAGGAAGTTCATCGACGGCGAGCCGATGAAGCCCGCGACGAAAAGGTTTTTCGGACGGTTATAGATCGAGACCGGATCATCCAGCTGCTGGATGACGCCGGCTTTCATGATGGCGATACGGTCGGCCAGTGTCAGCGCCTCGATCTGGTCGTGCGTCACATAGATCATCGTGTTCTTCAGCGACTGATGCAGGCGCTTGATTTCCACACGCAGTTCGGAGCGCAGCTTGGCGTCGAGGTTGGACAGCGGTTCGTCGAACAGGAACACATCCACATCTCGTACCAGCGCACGGCCAATCGCCACACGCTGACGCTGTCCACCGGACAGTTCGGCAGGCTTGCGCTTCAAGAGAGGCTCGATCTGCAAAATGCCTGCTGCTCTTTTGACACGACGATCGATCTCGTCCTTCGGCACTTTCGCAACCTGCAAGCCGAAGGACAGGTTCTTCTCCACCGTCATCTGCGGGTAAAGCGCATAGGATTGGAAGACCATGCCGATGCCACGATCTTTCGGCTCTTCCCAGGTGACGTTGCGATCCTTGATGAAGATTTGGCCTCCGGTCGGCTCCAGAAGTCCGGCGATGCAATTGAGCAGAGTGGACTTACCACAGCCGGAGGAGCCGAGAAGAACGAGAAACTCGCCATCATAGATATCGAGATTGAGCGTGGACAGTACGTTGACTGCGCCGAACGACAGAGACAAATCCCGAATGGAAACGCTTTTATTCATGAACTTACCCTTTGACTGCGCCTGCGGCGATGCCGCGCACAAAAAGTCGGCCTGAAACGAAGTAAACGAAAAGAGGAACGGCACCCGTCAGCAGCGTTGCAGCCATGTTGACGTTGTATTCCTTCACGCCCTGTACCGAATTGACGATGTTGTTCAGCTGAACGGTCATCGGATAGTATTCAGGCCTTGTGAACACGACGCCGAAGAGGAAGTCGTTCCAGATGCCCGTGACCTGAAGGATCATGGCGACGACGAAGATCGGCATCGACATGGGCAGCATGATGCGGAAATAGATCTGCCAGAAATTGGCGCCATCGATGCGCGCAGCTTTGAAGAGCTCTTCCGGCAGCCCTGCGAAATAGTTGCGGAACAGCAGGGTCAGGATGGGCATGCCGAAAATGGTATGAACCATGATGAGGCCCGTCAGCGTGCCATAGATGCCCATTTCGCGCAGCACGATGACGATCGGATAGATCATGACCTGATAGGGAATGAAGGCGCCAATGATCAGGACCGAGAAGAAGAACTCAGAACCCTTGAACTTCCAGTTCGCCAGCGCATAGCCACTGATCGAGGCAATCAGGATCGAGACGATGGTGGACGGGATCATAATGCGCACGGAATTCCAGAAGCCGCGTGAAAGCCCGTCGCAATTAAGCCCGGTGCAGGCATTCGCCCAGGCCTTGACCCACGGCTCGAAGGTGATTTCCACCGGCGGCGCGAAGATATTGCCGAGACGGATCTCCGGCATGCCCTTCAGCGAGGTCACGACCATGACGTAAAGCGGCAGGAGATAATAGAGCGCTGCGACGATCAGCGTACCATAAAGGATGATGTTGCGGCGAGACAGCGTCTTGCGGGGTTTACGACCGCGAGGGCCGCTCAACTGATCCGAGACGGCATCGGCACCGGCAGCGACTGTGTTGAGAGTGCTGATGTTAGCCACGCTTGCGCCCCCCGAATTCGAGATAGGCCCATGGAACGATGATGATGGCAACGGTGAGCAGCATCATGGTGGAGGCAGCGAAGCCCTGCCCCAGATTCTGGGCCTGGAACATGTAGTCATAGACGTATTTCGCCGGAACTTCCGAGGCGATGCCGGGACCACCGCTCGTCTGTGCGACGACGAGGTCGTAGACCTTGACGATGCCGCTGGCGATAATTACGAGCGTGGTGATGAAGACCGGGCGCATCATCGGAATGACGATGAGCAGGTACGTTTTCCACATGGGGATACCGTCCACACGCGCTGACTTCCAGATATCCTCATCGATGCCGCGCAGTCCTGCGAGCATCAGGCACATAACGAGGCCCGTGCCCTGCCAGAGCGCCGCGATCAGGATACCATAGATGACGATCTGCGAGTTATAGAGCGGATCGAAGGTAAAGCTTTCCCAGCCGAGCGAACGGACAACCGACTGAATGCCGAACTCCGGGTTAAGCAGCCACTGCCAGACGAGGCCCGTTACAATGAAAGACAGGGCAAAGGGGTAAAGGAAGATCGTTCTGAACGTGTTCTCGAAGCGGATCTTCTGATCCATCAGTGCGGCGAGCAGGAAGCCAATTACCAGACTGAAGATCAGCGACAAGACACCGTAAATGGCGAGGTTCTGGATCGAAACGATCCAGCGTGGCGCAGCCCACAGACGCTCATACTGATCGAATCCGACAAAGGTCGTTCTCGGCAGGAGCTTGGAGTTTGTGAATGAATAAACAATCGTCCAGATCGTACCGCCAAGAAAAATGACCATCGACGTCAGGATCAATGGGATGGAGGCAATCTTGGAATTAAGATTGCGAAATAGCTGGTTTGGACGTCCCGAATGGCTCTTTACTGCCATATGCCCTCCTATCAATCGTTGCTTCGGACATCTGGCGAGCAATGCTGCAAAGATATCCGGTCAGGCACGATCTCCTGCGCCTGTCGAAGTGTCGCGAGATCGGCGGGCGGTAAACCCGCCGATGCCTTGCGATTGATAATCAGTCTGCCGAAGAGATGATGTCCGCGAAGCGCTTCTGCGCCTGCTCTGCGGTCAGCGACTCGTTGGCAAAGAACTCCGCCATCAGGTCTTCCTTCTGCTTCTGCGAGTCGGCCGAGATCAGCTGGTCGGTGCTGGTCAGCGCGTTGCCCTTGCCGAGAATGGCAAGACCCTTTTTCATGCAGTCATTGGCTGCATTGAGATCGACGTCCCCACGGATCGGAAGAGAGCCCTTTTTCAAGTTGAAGGCAACCTGCGTCTTGGGATCGACGATCGTCTCGGCTAGCACCTCCTGCGCCTTGGACTTGGCTTCATCCTTCAAGAGCGGGAAGTAGAAGGCGTCGCCACCGGTCGTGAGATATTCGTTGAGACCAAGCCCCGGGAGGCAGGAATAATCCGTCCCGGCTTTCTGGCCGGCAAGCTGGAACTCACCCTGCGCCCAGTCACCCATGACCTGACCACCAGCCTTGCCGGTGATGACCATGTTGGTGGCCTGGTTCCAATCCTGAACATTAGAGCCCTTGGCAAGCTTGCGGGCAGCATCGGCGGCAGCGAAGATCTTCGCCATTTCCGGTCCGGCAGCAGCCTCCGCATCCTTGTCCTTATAGACCTTTTCATAGAGATCCTTGCCGCCGAGCGACAGGACAAGAGTATCGAACAAGCCATTGGCCTGCCACGCCTGACCGCCAAGGGCCAGCGGCTGGATGCCCGCCTTCTGAAGTGCCGGACCTGCTGCGATGAACTCGTTCCAGTTCTTCGGAACGTCGACACCAGCCTTCTTGAAGGCTTCATTGGAAAGCCACAGCCACTGCCAGGAGTGGATGTTCACCGGCGCGCAATAGATCTTGCCATCGATGGTGCAGCTGTCGAGCAGGCTTGCGGGTTTGATGACCTCTTTCCACTTGCCCTTTGTGGCAACATCGGTGAGATCGCGCATCAGACCGGCCTGAACGAGCTCTTCAGCCTGCCGTCCGTGGTTGAACTGCGTGGCGCCCATCGGGTCGCCGCCAGTAATACGGCTGATCATGATCGGGCGGGCAGTGCCGCCGGAACCCGCAATCGCGCCATCCACCCACTTATTTCCAGTTGCATCAAATGCTTTCGCCAGTTCGGCCACCGCAGCAGCTTCGCCGCCCGATGTCCACCAATGCGTTACTTCAAGATCTGTCGCTCCGGCTATACCCGCCGGCAGCATAACACTTGCCGCCAAAGCGGTCAGGATAGAACGAATGCGCATGAGTCTCCTCCCTCACTGAAACGTTGCCGTAAGACCGTATGCGAATCATATTCATTGTGCAACCGGGCACGACACGAAATTTTAATCCTTTAATATATTCATTAATTTCAGATACTTAATGAATGATCAGGCGAAGCATTCAGATAGAATCTGCGGGAATGAACGCTCCGCGCCTGTGAGTCCGCCCTCTGGCAACGGCGCGTTGCTAAATTGGATCGCGTGCGCGATACTACTTCAAGCATAAAATATATAACCAAATAAAAAAGCCTTCTCAATATGACGCAATGCTCATAAATATTTTCGAAATGCGCTTATACTTCCATCCTTGACGTCGGCGTATTAAGACCCGCGAAAACCTATTTGCGTATTGTCAAATATAAACTCAAATCCTTTTATCTATTGATGTTTTTCGCTTGGAAATAAAAAACCCCTTGGATCGCCTTTTAACGCGACTTTAACCATCGTTATATTAAATACCTTTTTGACAGCCGCACCTCGATCCCGTGTTTTCCCGACATTGTGAATTGCAGGGGACGGTCGCAGTGGGCGCATGACGCAAGCCCAATCTCCCAAATGTCCTCATCATTAAGAACGCCCGCTCCGGCCTCAAAACCGAAGAACGGAATGCTGTTCCCTGTCGAATGCCTGGAGCCACGGTGAAGGTAGTACTCGTAGACGATAGCCGGTCCGCACTCTTTGCTCTTCAATCATCGTTGAGCAATATTGAGGGTATTAAACTTATTACATTTACGGCGCCGGACGAAGCGCTGACATATTGTCTCGCCAATCCTGTCGATCTGCTTTTCATCGACTATATGATGCCAGGCCATACGGGCATCGACATTATTAAGGCACTGAAGCAGTCGCCCGATTATGACCTCGTGCCAATCGTCATGGTGACTGCGGAACGACAGCGCGAAGTGCTGATTGCCGCTATCGAGGCGGGCGCGACAGAGTTCGTATCCAAGCCCTTCGATGCAATCGAACTTCAAGCTCGCGCCACCAATCTGGTGCAGCTCCGCAAAGCCCATCTGGAACTCTCGCGTCAAGCCGCCCGGCTTGAAGAAGAGGTGGCGCACGCCACGCAGGAAGTCGTTTCGCGTGAAGAAGAAATTATTTGGCGCCTTGCACGAGCGATCGAGTTTCGCGACGGCGCCACCGGTGACCATATCTCTCGCGTAGCCAAAATCAGCCAGTTGATTGCGGCCGATCTCGGCCTCGATAAAGAAACCTGCCGGATGATCTATCTCGTGGCGCCGCTTCATGATGTCGGCAAGATCGGTATTGCCGACTGTATTCTGCAGAAGCCCGGCAAACTGACGTCCGACGAAATTGCGGAAATGCGCAAGCATGTGGAGTTCGGCGTCAGCCTTCTCGGCAATGGCACGTCGCGCCTCCTGCAGGTTGCCGAAGCGATCGCAGGCGGCCATCACGAGAAATGGGATGGCACTGGGTATCCCAACGGCCTTAAGGGCAAGGACATCCCACTCGTCGCACGGATCGTCGCGGTCGCAGATGTCTTCGAGGCACTGTGTACCGAACGTCCCTACAAAAAGGCGTGGGCAATCGATGCTGCCAGAGACCACATCCGCGAAAACAGCGGATTGCACTTCGATCCCGACTGCGTCGCAGCCTTTGATCGGCAGTGGCCCGCCATCCAGAAACTGATGACGCATGTCAACAAGGCGCATGTCGAGCCGCCGGCCCTGGCCGTCAGCCTCGACGACACTCTTTCTCTTTCGCCCAAGGGGCGCGTTCCAACCGAAAACACCCAGGAAAGCCGATGACCCCTGAAACAGTCACTCTTCCCTCGTCCCTCTCTATAAGGGGGATCGCCGCGATCCACGAGACCCTTCTTTCCGCTTTTCAGGAAAGCAGCGCGGTTGTGCTGGATATACCAGAGGACGCATCCGTCGATCTAAGTTTCCTTCAACTTGTTGAATCGTCCCGTCTTTACGCCCGGGAGCAGGGCAAATTCATCACTTTAAAAAAGCCAGCAGGCCAAAGCGTCATGGAAACGCTGGGGCGAGCCGGCTTTCTTGAGAACATGGACGAGGCTTCGCGCCTCTTCTGGCTGCATGGAAAGGACATTTAAATGAGCGCCAACATTCTTACCGTGGACGATTCCGCAAGCATTCGCATGACGACGAAGATTGCCCTGACTAACGCCGGCTACCAGGTAACCGAGGCTGTCGATGGGGCTGACGGACTTGCGAAAGCGAAAAGCGCTCCCTTCGATCTCATCGTCACCGACCTCAACATGCCGAACATGAACGGTTTGGAGATGATAGAATCGCTGCGTCAGTCTCCAGCCCACACCGGCGTGCCGATCATCTTTTTGACGACGGAGTCCGATGCCGACATGAAGGCGCGCGCCAAGGCAGCCGGCGCTACCGGCTGGGTTACCAAGCCGTTCGACCCGGAAAATCTCGTCAAGATTGTCAGAAAGGTACTCGGTAAATGACGCTGCTGGACCCTATTCAGGTTTTCAGGACTGAAGCCGCAGAGCTTTTCGAGCAGATCGAAAGCGGGCTTCTCGACCTTTTGCATGATCTATCCAATCAAAGTCAGATTGATGCCGTGTTTCGCGGTCTGCATACCTTAAAAGGGTCCGGCGCAATGTTCGGCTTCGAGGCGCTCGCTGCCTTTACCCACCATTGCGAAACGGCCTTCGACCGCGTTCGCAAGGGCGAAGTTCCCGCCACCAGCGAATTGATCGCTGCAGTCCTGGAAGCTCAGGACCATATGCGCCGCCTGGTGGACAACCCTGCGACTGCTTTTCCCGAAACCGGTGAGCGGTTGCTGGCCAAATTGCAGGCGGCCGTCGGTGAAGGCGCCGGCAGCAAGGCTGTTGCTCCATCGGTTTCAAAGGCGACCGCTGCTGTTACCGAGCCGAAAACCTCTGGTGCGACCTGGACCATCAAATTCCGCCTTCCTGAGAACGCCATGGCGAATGGCACCAACCCGCTCGGCCTGCTCAATGAGTTGACCGAACTCGGCGAGTGCACCGTCGTCGCCAACACAGGTGCCATTCCTCCTCTTGGAGAAATCGATCCGACGCAGCTTTATGTCGGCTGGTCCGTAACCCTGACCACCGAACAGCCCCGTTCCGCCATCGACGATGTCTTCATCTTCGTCATGGACGACATGGAGCTCGAGATCACGAAGGTGGAGGACGCTACGGCTTCCCAGGAAATCGTGCCACCTCCTTCTCCTGTCGAGGAAGCCGCCAAGGCCAATCCTCAGCTTGTCCAGGCAGCCACGGATGGCAAGCAGGGGAGAGCTGCAGAGAATGTACGCGTCCCCGCTGAACGGCTCGATGAGTTGATGGACCGCGTCGGCGAGCTGGTTATCGCCCAGTCGCGTTTGTCGCAGCTTGCCAATACCAGTGTCGACATTCATCTGCGTGCTGTCTCAGAAGATGTAGAGCGTCTTTCGGGCGAGCTTCGCGACACGATGATGGTCCTGCGCATGGTTCCCATCGCCCAGCTATTTAGCCGCTTCCGCCGCCTGACACATGATCTGGCGCGCGAAACCGGCAAGCAGATCGAGCTGATCACCGAGGGCGAAAGCACTGAAGTGGACAAGGCCGTGATCGAACGGCTTGCCGATCCGCTCGTCCACCTTGTGCGCAACTCCTGCGATCACGGCCTGGAAACACCGGAAGAACGCATTGCTGCTGGCAAGGACCCAGTCGGACATGTTTCGCTTGTCGCACGCCAGACCGGTGGTGACGTCATCATCACGATCAAGGACGACGGTCGCGGCATCAACCGTGAGCGGGTTCGCGCCAAGGCGGAATCTTCCGGGCTCGTGGCACCGGGCGCAAGCCTGACAGATCAAGAACTCCTGCAGATGATTTTCGAGCCAGGCTTCTCGACAGCAGCTCAGGTCACGAACCTCTCAGGGCGCGGCGTCGGCATGGATGTCGTCAAAAAGACAATCGAGGCGCTTCGCGGCACGATCAACATCACCAGTGCTCCGGGCGCAGGCTCGGAAGTGTCACTCGCCATTCCGCTCACACTTGCCATCATCGACGGCCTGCTCGTTCGTGTCGGCCATGGCTGCTACGTCATTCCGCTCTCGGCAGTCGAAGAGTGCCTGGAACTGTCGCCGGAAGACGACGTCAAATCTCGCGGTCGGTCCTTCATTTCGCTGCGCGAAAGCCTGGTACCGTTCATCCGCCTGCGTGAGCTTTTCCAGAGCGGCACCAAGCCGGACCAGTTCCAGAAGGTGGTAGTCATTTCCACCGGTTCGGAACGTGTCGGATTGGTCGTCGACCAGATCATCGGCGATCACCAGACCGTCATCAAAGCCATGTCCAAGCTGCACCATGATGTCGCGACCTTCTCCGGCGCCACCATCCTTGGAGACGGCAGCGTCGCTCTCATTCTCGACGTCGCACATCTGGTTGCGGCAGGGCAGCAACAGGAGGCGCAGATGCGCATTGCCGGATGAACCAGCCGCTTTTGAAACAGCCCGAGGACTTCTGGGCAGAACGCCAAGACATTGAAGTTCTAACCTTTTCGATCGAAGGCGAGACCTTTGCGATCGAGGCCGCACAGGTTCAGGAAATACTCGACCTTCTGCCCGAAACGGCCGTTCCGGGCGCCAAGGCTTTCGTGTCCAGCGTCATCAATTTTCGCGGCAAGGTCATTCCGCTGGCAGACATCCGTCTCGCCTTCGGCATGCATGCGGCGGAAAAGACCATCGACAGCCGCATCATCGTCATCGAGCTTTCTCTGGAGGGTGAGCAGACGCTGGTCGGGCTTAGAACCGACAAGGTCTACGAAGTGACGACCTTCTCCAAGTCCGCCAGCGAACCGCCGCCCAGCGTCGGCATGCGGTGGCGGCCAGACTACATCAATTGCCTGATCAAGCGCGGGTCCGAGTTCGTCATCATGCCGAACCTGATCGCGATCTTCTCGGCGCAGCGCGAGGGCATGCCCGGAAAGACAATCGCTCAGGGCAATGTCGTGGAATTGGGAAAAGTATGACCCTCTCCGTCGAGGGGGATCGACGGTCAAGAGGATGCCGAAAGGCTTGAGCGCAAATATCATTCGCCCGCCCGGGCGGATGATAACGAACGACACCGCGAACTGAAAGAAAATGGATCTTTTGGCCAGCAAACACTGATGCGCCTTGTGCATCACTTACGGGGGCAAAATGCGATTTACGATTAAACTTAAACTGACGCTGGCATTCGGCATCATCCTCACGGTCCTTGCTACGCTGTCGTTCTACAGCATCAACAGCCTTGGCACGGTCAACAACGCGATTGGCGACCTGGCAAACGGCCCGGAAAAGCGCCTGCAATACGCGCTGCAGATCGACCGTAATCTCTCCGAGATCATTCGCCAGCAGAAGAATGCCCTGCTTGAGAACGATGTTGCGGGCATCAACCGATACACCAAACTCTCGGACGACCTATTGGTCACCACTCTTGAGCTTGCCCGCACAGGCCTCTCGCAGGCTTCCGAACAGGGCAAGCCTTATTGGGTTGCCGTCATAGAGAATTTTGAAAAATTCAGCGGGGAGTCCGTAAAGCTGAAGGACCTGCTGGCAGCCAGCAACAAGCAGAGCGCCATTGAGTTTTCTAACGGCCAGATGCGCGCCCTCGCGCAGACTATCGGCACCAACACCAAAGAACTCGTGCGGGTTCAACTTGAACGGGTCGACACAACGCTCGCCGAGAGCCAGGCGACCTATGAGCAGGTTCGTCTGATCATGATCATTGCGGTGGCATCGGCTGTCCTTGGAAGCCTGATCATTGCAACCTGGATCGCGCTTGGCATCAACACCGGTCTGCGCAAGATCATGACGGTTGCTGAAGCGGTTGCTATTGGCGATCTCGACCAGAACGTCGAAATCAAGACCAACGACGAGATCAAGGATCTTGTCGAGCGCATCAACGTGATGACGGCCAACCTCCGCAACACCGCCAATGTCGCAAACCAGATTTCCGACGGCGATCTGACCGTGACTCCAAAGCCGCTCTCCGACAAGGACACGCTCGGCATCTCGCTTGAAAAGATGGTTGAACGCCTGCGTGGCGTCGTGGGTGATGCGCTCGCTGCAGCCGACAACGTCTCCTCCGGCAGCCAGGAGCTGTCTTCCTCTTCCGAACAGTTATCGCAAGGCGCAACTGAGCAGGCCTCCTCTGCCGAAGAAGCGTCCGCTTCGATGGAAGAGATGGCCGCCAACATCAAGCAGAACGCCGACAACGCTGCCCAGACCGAGAAGATCGCTCGCCAGTCGTCGAAGGATGCGGAAGCCAGTGGTGAAGCTGTCGGTCGTGCCGTCGTCGCCATGCGCACCATCGCCGACAAGATCTCCATCGTTCAGGAGATCGCTCGTCAGACCGACCTTCTCGCACTCAATGCCGCTGTTGAAGCCGCACGTGCCGGTGAGCATGGCAAGGGCTTTGCGGTCGTTGCCTCGGAAGTTCGCAAGCTGGCAGAACGCAGCCAGGCAGCAGCAGCTGAAATCTCTTCGCTCTCCGGCGAAACCGTTCAGGTTGCGACCGAAGCGGGCGATATGTTGAACCGTCTGGTTCCGGATATCCGCAAGACGGCGGAACTGGTGGCGGAAATCTCTGCCGCATGCCGCGAGCAGGATATCGGTGCCAGCCAGATCAATGAAGCGATCCAGCAGCTCGACAAGGTGACGCAGCAGAACTCCGGTGCTTCCGAAGAAATGTCTGCGACCTCCGAAGAGCTTGCTGCACAGGCCGAAGAGCTTCAGGCCAGCATCGCCTTCTTCAAGGTCGAGCGTGCCACCACGAATGGTCGCACGGCACAGGCTCGCCCCGCCGCTCCATCGGTCTCCCACCGTCCTGCTGCAAAGCCTGCTGCTCCCGTTCGCCGCGCAGCCCCGACCCACTCCGTCCACGCCCAGCAGGCCCGCGCCAATGGCTTCGCACTCGACATGTCGATGGGTGGACCGGACGATAACGATCGGGACTTCAGAGAGAGTGCCTAAAATATTCGAGGAGCCTGTGATCAACCGAGCACAGGCTCCTCGCCCCCAGTAACAACTGCCATTCCCGAACAAACCTTAAAGAGCCAGTGCCTTTCTCCCTTTCGTGGCGTATCGGCATATCCAAGGACACCATCAAGATGCGATTTACGATTAAGCTCAAACTTGCACTTGCTTTTGCTCTCATCATTCTGCTGTCAGCAGGCATGGCGGGCATGGCGATTACCCAACTTTCATCCCTTAATGCCGCAGTGACCGATATCGTTCAGGGCCCCGCCGCCAATCTGCGCAACTCAAGCGATCTCTCCGACGCAATCCTGAATGCGATTGCTAGCGAAAAGAGCGCGGCGCTGAATGAAGATCCAGCTCGCATTTCAACTTATGTCGACTCCGCACGCACCGAGCGCGCGAAGATCGGACAGATCACTTCAGCTCTTGAAAAAGAGACCAATCCGGCAATCCACGCCAAGGTAATCGAGCTCAAGGCCGCCGTTCCTGCTTGGGAAAAACTGCAAGAAGACGTGCTGCGTCTGGCAACCGAGAACACAGCCGAAAGCAATCGCCAGGCTGGCGCGATCTCCATGGGCGACGGTGAAAAGGCAACGCGCGCGCTATTGAGCACGCTCGAAGCGCTGAACAACGAAATCGCTGCCGACTTGAAGGCAACGGACGAAGCGACCAACGAGGAATATGCCACATCTCGCACAATTCTCATTAGCGTCGTCGTAGCGATCATCATCCTCTCGATCCTGGTCGCGACATGGATTGCACTTGGCATCAACAGGGGATTGCAGCAGGCGATCCGCGCTTCCCGCGCCGTCGCGCTTGGCGACCTTGATCAGGACATCGCAATCAAAAGCAATGACGAGATCAAGGATCTTGTCGACAGCATGAACGTCATGACGACGAATCTCCGTGCTACGGCTGCGGTCGCAAACAATATCGCACAGGGTGATCTCTCCCAAGATGTGAAGCCGCTCTCCGATAAAGACAGTCTTGGCATTGCCATGGGCAATATGGTCGTCAATCTGCGTGCCACCGCCGATGTTGCGGGCACCATTGCCGCTGGTGATCTCTCCAAGGATGTGAAGCCTCTTTCGGACAGGGATACGCTCGGCAACGCCATGCTGCACATGGTCACGAACCTGCGCGAAACCGCCACTGTCGCAAACCAGATCGCCGACGGTGACCTCACCGTGACGCCGAAGCCGCTCTCCAACAAGGATACGCTCGGCATTGCGCTTCAATCGATGGTGGAGCGTTTGCGTGGGGTGGTGGCCGACGCATTGGCGGCCGCTGACAACGTTTCGTCGGGAAGCCAGGAACTGTCCTCGTCTTCCGAGCAGTTATCTCAAGGCGCGACTGAACAGGCATCCTCTGCCGAAGAAGCCTCCGCTTCCATGGAAGAGATGGCGGCCAACATCAAGCAGAACGCCGACAACGCTGCCCAGACCGAGAAGATCGCTCGCCAGTCGTCCAAGGACGCCGAAGCCAGCGGTGAAGCTGTCGGTCGTGCCGTCGTCGCCATGCGCACCATCGCCGACAAGATCTCCATCGTTCAGGAGATCGCGCGTCAGACCGACCTTCTGGCACTCAACGCTGCCGTTGAAGCCGCACGTGCCGGTGAGCATGGCAAGGGCTTTGCGGTGGTTGCCTCGGAAGTTCGCAAGCTGGCAGAACGCAGCCAGGCAGCAGCAGCCGAAATCTCCTCGCTCTCCGGCGAGACCGTTCAGGTTGCGACCGAAGCTGGCGAGATGCTGAACCGTCTGGTTCCGGATATCCGCAAGACGGCGGAACTGGTGGCGGAAATCTCTGCCGCATGCCGCGAGCAGGATATTGGTGCCAGCCAGATCAACGAAGCGATCCAGCAGCTCGACAAGGTGACACAGCAGAACTCCGGTGCTTCCGAAGAAATGTCTGCGACTTCGGAAGAACTCGCCGCACAGGCCGAAGAACTACAGGCCAGCATCGCCTTCTTCAAGGTCGAGCGTGCCAATGCTGCCGCAGCAGCTCGCTCGGTGCCGGGTCGTCCTGCAGCTGCGGCGGTCTCCCACCGTCCTGCGGCAAAGCCTGCTGCTCCAGTCCGTCGCCCTGCATCGACCAGCACCGTCCATGCTCAGCAGGCCCGCGCAAATGGCTTCGCACTCGACATGTCCATGGGCGGCCCCGACGACAATGACCACGACTTCAGGGAAACCGCCTGAAACCAGGATACTTCCCTACCATCTCGAAACCATGGCGGGCGCTTTAGCCCGCCACTACGGGGCCAAGGTCTCTTTGAAAAGCGGCATGATAGCATGGGCTATGTGTCCTACTTAGTTAAGGAACACCTCGATGCGTTTTACGATTAAATTGAAACTCACTCTGATTTTTACATTGCTCGTCGGCCTCATGGCAGGCTGTGCGATTTTTGGTATCAGTGGCCTCAATCAATTGGCAACGCTCCAAGATGCTATGATGACCGGGCCAATCCAACAGGATGATGTGGCCAATGATCTGGCGAAGGCCTTTGATGGTCTCGGTTTGGCAGAGGGCGATCTTTTGCTCGCAACCACCGAGCAGAAAATGAACGCCGCCTTCGAAACCATCGAAGAAGAGAGAAAAAACTTCAGGACGGCGCTTAATGCGGGCGAAGCTGCAGCTCCCGAAGAATTCAAAAGCAAGTGGATGGAAATTCGCGAATTCTGGGCTGGCTACGAGAAGCTGGAAGATAGTCTTGTCGGCTACATGAAAACGGGTCGCCGTGATGACGCGCTTGCCTTGAACCAGAATGAAGGAACAGTGGCGGGTCAAAAGCTAGACGCCCTGACGGAATCGCTTTCCAGCTTGACCGAAGCCGCTGTTAAAAAAGCCGATGAGGCGAGCGACGCTACCTACCAAAGCACATTCAGCACGCTTGTGATTATCGCTTCAGTCGCTGGCGTCGTGTCTATCGTTTCAGCAATATGGATCAGCATCTCCATCAGTCGCGGCCTCACAAGGGCAACGACAGCGGTTCGCAAGGTAGCCGAAGGTGATCTGACAGAGAATATTCAAGTGACATCCCGTGACGAGATCGGTGTACTGATCACGCATGTAAACGACATGGTCGAGCGCCTGCGTGGCGTCGTGGGTGATGCGCTTGCCGCAGCCGGCAACGTATCATCCGGCAGCCAGGAACTGTCCTCGTCTTCCGAACAGTTATCGCAAGGCGCGACTGAACAGGCATCCTCTGCCGAAGAAGCCTCCGCTTCCATGGAAGAGATGGCGGCCAACATCAAGCAGAACGCCGACAACGCTGCCCAGACCGAGAAGATCGCTCGCCAGTCGTCGAAGGACGCCGAAGCCAGTGGTGAAGCTGTCGGTCGTGCCGTCGTTGCCATGCGTACCATCGCACAGAAAATCTCTATCGTTCAGGAGATCGCGCGTCAGACTGACCTTCTCGCACTCAATGCCGCCGTCGAAGCCGCACGTGCCGGTGAGCATGGCAAGGGCTTTGCGGTGGTTGCCTCGGAAGTTCGCAAGCTGGCAGAACGCAGCCAGGCCGCAGCAGCCGAAATCTCCTCGCTCTCCGGCGAAACCGTTCAGGTCGCGACTGAAGCTGGCGATATGTTGAACCGTCTGGTTCCAGACATCCGCAAGACGGCAGAACTGGTGGCGGAAATCTCTGCCGCATGCCGCGAGCAGGATATCGGTGCCAGCCAGATCAATGAAGCGATCCAGCAACTCGACAAGGTGACACAGCAGAACTCCGGTGCTTCCGAGGAAGTGTCTGCCACGTCTGAAGAACTCGCCGCACAGGCAGAAGAACTACAGGCCAGCATCGCCTTCTTCAAGGTGGACCGTGCCAATGCAAACCGCCGCGCAGCACCGGACCGCCCCGCGGCTACCGCGGCAACGCATCGTCCGGCTGCGAAGCCTGCCGCTCCCGTTCGCCGCCCTGCTCCTTCGCAATCCGTCCACGCCCAGCAGGCGCGCGCCAACGGCTTTGCACTCGACATGTCCATGGGCGGCCCAGACGAAAACGACCAGGACTTCAAGCAAAGCGCGTAAAAATCTTATCGCTAGTTGGTACCGACGCAGTCACGCCGGTACCAACGACCCAAAGAAGCAAACGGCCAGTTTGACGATCAAGGAAACACCAGAGTTCTAAGAGGCGTAAGGATACAAGAGATGTCGCTATACGTTCAGATGAAAAAATCCTCCCGTCCCTCAACGGCAATCGAAGAGATTAAGCGTCTCCAGGCCGTCTTCGAGGAAGGAAACATATCTGCACGCGCCGATCTCGCTCGTGCGACCGGCGGTGCACGAGATGTTCTGGAGGCAGTCAACGCTCTTCTTGAGGCAGCGACACGTCCCGTCGAAGCCTTTGCACAATCGATCTCCCACATGTCCGCCGAACACGATCGCGGCGACATCGATGTGGCGATACCAGTCGAGACCTTCAAAGGCAGCTATCTCGCAATGGCGAAGGGCGTCAACGAGATGGTCGCTGGCCATATCAGCGTCAAAAAGAAAGCAATGGCTTGCGTCCGTGAACTCGGCGAGGGCAACTTCGATGCTCCTCTTGAGCAGCTCCCGGGCAAAAAAGCCTTCATAAACGACACGATCGAAACCTTACGCGGCAATCTGCGCGGCCTGATCGCTGAGATGAACAAGATGTCGTCCGAACATGACAAGGGCGATATCGACGTCTTCGTTCCCGTCGATCATTTCAAGGGCGATTTTGCGGTGATGGCAAAAGGCATCAACGACATGGTGGCGGGCCATATCGCTGTAAAAAAGAAGGCGATGGCCTGCGTCAAGGCATTCGGCGAAGGCAATTTCGACGCCCAGTTGGAACAGTTTCCTGGCAAAAAAGCCTTTATCAACGAGACGATCGAAACGCTTCGTGGCAATTTCCGTGAGATCATCAAGGAACTTCAGCGTCTGATCGACGCATCCACCGCCGGTAAGCTGAGTGAGCGCGGCGCTGCCGATCATTTTTCCGGCGATTTTGCCGGACTCGTGACGGGCATCAACGGCATGCTGGACGCGATCATCCTGCCCATTGCGGAAGGCAATCGTGTTCTCGATCTGGTCAGCACCGGCGACTTGACCGAATTCGTCGAGATCGAGTGCGAAGGCGACCACGAAAAGATGAAAGACGCCATCAACTCATTGGTGGAAAATCTCTCTAAGGTGGCAGCCGGTATCTCGAATGCCGCCGATCAGGTTGCCGCCGGTAGTCACCAGTTGTCCTCTGCCGCGGAGCAAGTCTCGCAGGGTGCGACGGAGCAGGCCTCCTCTGCCGAAGAAGCATCCGCTTCCATGGAACAGATGGCGGCAAACATCAAGCAAAACGCCGATAACGCTGCCCAGACAGAGAAGATTGCCCGCCAGTCGTCGAAGGACGCAGAGGTAAGCGGTGAAGCCGTCGGTCGTGCTGTCGCTGCGATGCGCACAATTGCGCAGAAGATTTCGATCGTTCAGGAGATCGCTCGTCAGACTGACCTTCTCGCACTCAACGCTGCTGTCGAAGCTGCACGTGCCGGTGAGCATGGTAAAGGCTTCGCCGTGGTTGCTTCTGAAGTCCGCAAACTTGCCGAACGTAGCCAGGCGGCGGCCGCTGAAATCTCCTCGCTCTCCGGCGAGACGGTGCAGGTCGCGACCGACGCGGGCGAGATGCTCAACCGCTTGGTTCCGGATATCCGCAAGACCGCGGAACTGGTGGCCGAAATTTCTGCGGCTTGCCGTGAGCAGGATATTGGCGCAAGCCAGATCAACGAGGCGATCCAGCAGCTTGACAAGGTAACACAGCAGAACTCCGGCGCTTCGGAAGAAATGTCTGCAACATCCGAAGAACTGGCGGCGCAGGCCGAAGAGCTTCAATCGAGCATCGCTTTCTTCAAGGTTGCGCGTGCCGAGGCAGCGGCTCCGGCAAAGCCCGTACCTGTCCGCCAGGCGGTAGCAGCGCCAGGGCCCCGCAGTGTTACAAAGCCTGCAGCTCCTGTCCGTCGCCCTGCGCCAACTGGCACCGTGCATGCCCAACAGGCTCGTGCCAAGGGCTTTGCGCTGGACATGTCGATGGGTGGACCGGACTCAAGCGATGATGATTTTCTGCACGGCAGGTAACAGCAAGTAAGTCGCGCAAGAAGCCTCCCGCTTCCTGCAATCTGAAACACCTTCACGCCTCATCGGCAATGTCGACCAAGACTTCTGGAGAAGACGCAAATGGCGAGCCCAACATCTACCATGCAATACGTGACGTTCAGCCTTGGCGAGGAAGTCTTCGCGGTTCCCGTGGACGTCGTTCGTGAAATCCTCGACCACGAAGAAGCCTTTAAGATCCCTCACGGTCCTGATTATCTGCTCGGCCTGAGGGATGTACGCGGACAGGGCGTTCCGGTCATCGACCTTCGCCTACGCCTTGGCATGACCAAGACGGTGAAGACATCGCATACGCGCATTCTGGTGCTCGACATTCCTTTCGTCGAAAAGGTGCTGGCGCTCGGTCTCGTTGCCGACAAAGTCTTCGAGGTCACGCCTTTCAGGCAGGATCAGATCGAGACCGCACCTGACATCGGTATTCGCTGGAACTCCAGCTATATCGCCGGGGTCGTTCGCCGCGAAAGCGATTTCGTCGTCATCATCGATCTCGCAAAGCTGTTCTCTGGCGATGCTGGCGAGCTTGCAAAGGTCGACAACGGCCCGATGCGCGCCGCCTGAGAGGACGAGTAATTGAGTACAGCTGTTAGCGTCAACTTCGAAGATAGTTTGAACACCCGCGATTTCCGCCAGCTATCCGCCTTCATTTATGATTACTGCGGAATCAAGATGACGGACGCCAAGCGTTCGATGCTGGAAGGCCGTCTGCGCAAGCGTTTGCGCGCGACGGGCTTTCCGACCTTTTCGGACTATTGCGAGTATCTGTTTCGCCAGGACGGTCTGAAAGACGAGGTCATATATCTCATCGACGTGGTAACGACGAACAAGACGGATTTCTTTCGCGAACCGAACCACTTCGACTTTCTTGAAAAAACCGCTCTTCCGATGCTTGCCAAACAGGGTATCAGACAGCCGCGCGCGTGGAGTTCCGCCTGCTCGACGGGTGCCGAACCCTACACGATGGCGATGATCATGGCGGAAGCCGTCGAGAAGGGCGTGATCTCCGATTTCAGCATCCTCGCGACGGATCTCTCCACAGACGTTCTAAAGAAGGCGCACTCCGGCATCTACAATCGGGATCTTCTGGAGCCCGTGCCGAACGCCATGCAACGCAAATATGTCATGCAGGCAAGAGACAAATATCGCAGCGATGTCCGAATTTCGCCAAAGCTGCGCTCGAAGGTGGGCTTCGCCCGCATGAACCTGATGAATCCGTCCTATGACATCGGCGCGCCGGTCAATATCATCTTTTGCCGCAACGTGCTGATCTACTTCGACAAAAAGACACAGACCCATGTGCTGACAGAGCTTTGCAAGTGCCTGGCGCCCGGCGGCTATCTGATGATCGGGCACTCGGAGTCTGTCACCGGCATCAATCTGCCGGTCAAACAGGTCGCCAACACGGTTTTCCTCAAGCAGTAGGTTATCATGGTCAAAAAAGTACGCGTCCTCATCGTTGATGACTCTGCCAGCGTGAGACAAACGCTGACCGCTGTGCTGGAGGCCGATCCTGCGATCGAGGTGATCGGCGCTGCCTCCGACCCCTTCATCGCCGCAAAGAGGATCCAAGACGATCTCCCGGACGTCATCACCCTTGACGTCGAAATGCCGCGGATGGACGGGATTACGTTTCTGCGAAAGATCATGTCGCAGCATCCCATCCCGGTGGTGATGTGCTCCTCCTTGACCGAAGCAGGTTCTGAAACGTTGATCCAGGCCTTGGAAGCAGGGGCCGTCGACGTTATCCTCAAGCCTCGCATTGGCGCTGCGGATCATTTGGCGGAATCCGCCTTGCGTATCTGCGAAGTCGTCAAGAGTGCGGCGCATGCGCGGGTCAAGAGCGTGCGTGCCCAGCCTCGCGCGTCGAGCACGCTTGGTACCCAGGCCAAGTTGACGGCAGATGCCGTGCTGCCACCACCGTCGGGCAAGGCGATGGCACGGACCACGGAAATGGTGATCTGTGTCGGCGCCTCGACAGGCGGTACCGAAGCCCTGCGGGAAATGCTGGAGAGACTGCCGGCAAATTCACCGGGCATGGTCATCGTCCAGCACATGCCGGAAAAGTTCACCGCGGCCTTCGCGAAGCGCCTGAATGGTCTCTGCGAAGTCGAGATCAAGGAAGCGGAAGATGGCGACCCGGTGCTGCGCGGCCACGTGCTGATCGCACCTGGCGACAAACATATGCTTTTGGAGCGCCAGGGCGCACGCTACCATGTCTCGGTCCGAAACGGCCCGCTCGTCTCCCGTCACCGGCCGTCGGTCGACGTGCTCTTTCGCTCTGCCGCGCGCTCTGCCGGATCGAACGCTATGGGCGTCATCATGACAGGTATGGGGGACGATGGTGCCCGCGGCATGCTGGAAATGCATCAGGCCGGGGCCTACACGATTGCGCAGGATGAAGCCTCCTGCATCGTCTTCGGTATGCCGAAGGAAGCGATCGCCCATGGCGGCGTCGACAAGATCGTTTCGCTCGATCAGATCGCGCGCGAAATCATGGCGGAAGACCAAAGACGCTGAGTTCTTACGCATCGTCTTCAGACCCTGTTAACCATATTGTTGAATGATTGGACCGCACCATGAGATGGGTGCGGTTCATGCGCGATGATCGCCGCCTCCCTCTTTTTGCTCGGGTTCTTCATGGCAGTCATCACGTTCGCAAACACCAAGGGCGGTGCAGGCAAGACAACCGCGGTCCTTCTCCTGGCGTCGGAGCTTGCCCGCCGGGGCTTGCGCGTCTGCGTGATCGACACCGACCCGCAACGCTGGCTCTCCAGGTGGCGCGAGAATGCCGATCACCGCATTGATCTTTCTGTCATCACCTATGTTTCGGTGACGAGCCTACAACAGCATGTGCTCGACAATCGTAAGAAGTTCGACCATGTGATCATCGATCTGCCAGGCGCTCAGTCTCCGCTTCTGGCAACGGCCGTCGGCCTCTCCAACCACGTCATCATCCCCGTTCAGGGTAGCACGATGGATGCGCAGGGTGCCGCACAGGTGCTGGAGCTCCTCCGCTATCTCGACGATCGTGCAGGCATCAAGATCCCGCATTCCGTGCTCTTGTCACGCGTCAATTCGATGGTGACGACGCGCGCGCTGCTGGCAGCGAAAGCGCTGCTCGCCAAGCGCGACGTCAACGTGCTGAACACGCCGATCATCGAACGCGCCGCCTTCCGCGACATGTTCGAGTTTCGCGGTTATCTCCACATGATGAACCCGTCACAGGTCAGCAACCTCGACAAGGCGCTTCAAAACAGCATGGCCTATACCGATGAAGTGCTACGGCTTTTGCCGGCACAAGGCGCCGTCAAGTTGTCTTCCGCAGCCTGAGCCGATCCGCGCCCCAACATCGAGGCGCGAATTCTACTCACGCCTATAGTCGTCGTGCACACGGATGATATCGTCCTCACCCAAGTAAGAGCCGGTCTGGATTTCGATCAGTTCGAGCGGGATCTGGCCCTCATTCGCCAAGCGATGCGGCTTGCCAATCGGGATATAGACCGACTCGTTTTCCGTCAGAAGGCGAGTCTGGTCTTCAATCGTGACCGTTGCGGTGCCCCGGACGACGATCCAATGCTCCGAGCGGTGATAATGCTGTTGCAGCGAAATCCGATGACCCGGCTCGACCTTCACGTGGCTGACTCGATAGCGATGACCGGAATCCGTCTGCTCGATGTGACCCCATGGACGGTAGGCGCGCTTGTGTCGCTCCGTCTTCAAGGAATGATCGCCACCTTTCAGAGTTTCCACCAGGCCTTTGACGTCCTGGACACGGTTCTTCGGCGTGACCAGAACCGCGTCTTTCGTGGCGACCACGACGAGATCCTTGGCACCGACGACAGTCGTCAGCAAGCCGGTGGAATGCACGAGGCAACCTTCGGAATCAACGATGATCCCCTGTCCCTCGATCGCATTATCAGCGCCATGCTTGTCGGCAATTTCCCAGATGGCATCCCAGCTACCGATATCGGACCAACGGAAGTGACCTCGCACGACTGCCATGCGTTTGGTGTTCTCGATGACGGCATAGTCGATCGAGTTCTTCGGAGAGGATTCAAAGCTTTCCTTATGGAGACGAACGAAGCCGAGATCGACTTCCTGGTTCTCGACAGCCGCCTGCACCGCCGCCAAGATCTCGGGAGCATGGCTCTTCAATTCTTCGATCATGATATCGGAGCGGAACAGGAAGTTGCCGGAATTCCAGAGATAGCCCTTTTCGACGTAGCTGACAGCACGCGCCTCATCCGGCTTTTCAACGAAAGCCTCTACGACACAAAGATCCTGATTGCCGTTGATGGCCTCGCCGGGATTGATGTAACCGTAGGACGTACGTGGTTCGGTCGGCGTCAAGCCGAAGACGACGATATTTCCCTGCTCAGCCGCTTCCGCGCCCAGCCTCACCGCATCCGCGAAAAGATCATTGTCCAGCACCACGTGGTCAGCCGCAAGCGCCAGTACAAGAGAGCCCTTTTCGCGCCGATCAGCCAATAGTGCTGCGGCAGCCATGGCGGCAGCACTGTCGCGGCGCGCCGGTTCCAAGACGACGGTTGCCTGCAGATCGATCTCTTCGGCCTGTCGTCTTGCGAAGAAGCGAAAATCCTCGTTGGTGATCACCAGCGGTTCCGCATAAAGGCTCTTGTCGCTGACGCGCTTTAAGGTCTGCTGATATGTCGAAAGCTCTCCGACAAGAGGCTGGAACTGTTTGGGCAACTGATCCCGTGATACTGGCCAAAGTCTAGATCCAGCGCCGCCTGCCAGAAGTACTGGGGTGATCTTTCGAGATAGTTCCTTCACAAATAAAACCTTTCTAAGCTAAAAATGCCTGCGCCGAACCATATAGATATTTCCCAACATCGCTATGACCGTTCTTGGGCGAATACGAAACTTATCAGCCCAACCCGTCAATAGTCGGCTGACGGGAATGGTTACTGCCGAGCGGGCCTCCCACGCCATCTGCCGTGCGCCGTTCCAGCAGCATCCGCTCTCCAAAACGCACGAACCCGGGACTGCTCCCGGGTTCGATTGTCTCTCTTTGCAATCAAGCCGCGATCATTTCGGCAATGCATAGGCAATGACGTAATCGCCGCGATCGGGTGACTGGCGTGCGCCGCCCGCCGAGATGACGATGTACTGCTTACCGGTCTTGGGTGACTTGTAGCTCATCGGACCGCCCTGGCTGCCGACGGGAAGACGGGCTTTCCAGACTTCCTTGCCGGTCGCGGTGTCGAAGGCGCGCAGATAGTAATCCTGCGTGCCGGCGATGAAGACGAGGCCGCCCTGTGTGGCGAGCGTGCCGCCCAGTGTGGGCATACCGATTGGGATTGGAAGGCCCATCTTGATCCCGAGCGGACCGGTATCTTCCACCGTGCCAACAGGAACCTGCCACTTGATCTGCTGCGTCTTCATATCGATGGCTGTCATCGTGCCATAGGGCGGAGCCTGGCAAGGAATGCCGACCGCAGACAGGAAGCGGTTTTTATCGACCGCGTAAGGCGTTCCCTTCATCGGCACGAGGCCCATGCCGGTGTTGACGCTTTCGCCACCGCTTGCCGTTGCCTTGGTCGGGGCGGCTTCCTTCATCTGGATCCACAGGCCAAGCCGCATGTCGTTGACGAAGATGGTGTTCGTCGTCGGATCGGTCGAAAGACCGCCCCAGTTCATGCCGCCGAGCGAGCCCGGGAAGCTGAGAGACAGGTCAGTGCCCGGCGCCGTATAAAGGCCCTCATAGCGCATGCCCTTGAAAGCGATGCGGCATAGAAGCTGATCGAATGGTGTCGCGCCCCACATATCCGCTTCGGTAAGGGTTTGCGCACCGATCTGCGGCATGCCGACGGAGCGCGGCTGCGTTGGCGCATAGCGCTCATTCGGAATGTTGGCCGGCTTGACCGGAACCTCTTCCACCTTCGTCAAAGGCTGACCGGTGGCGCGGTCGAGAACATAGAGTTGTCCAGCCTTGGTGCCGAAGACCAGCGCAGGTACTGTCGTGCCATCCGCCTTCGGGAAATCGATGAAGCTTGGCTGCATCGGTACGTCGAAATCCCAGAGGTCGTTATGAACCGTCTGGTAGACCCACTTCTCACGACCCGTCGTTGCATCGAGCGCCAGCATCGATGCGCCGTATTTATGATCGAGCGGCGTGCGCGTGGCGCCATAAAGGTCGACCGACGGGCTGCCGACCGGCATGTAGACCGTGTTCCGATCCGGGTCATAGGACATGGATGCCCAGACATTCGGCGTTGAGCGCGTATAGGTCTGGCCTTCAGGGGGCAGCTTGGTGATTTCGGGATTGCCCGGGTCGAAGGCCCAGCGAAGTTCACCCGTAATCACGTCGAAGCCGCGCATGACGCCGCCCGGCATATCCACCTGGACGTTATCGGCAATACGTCCCCCGACGACGACCGTCGTGCCTGCAAGCGTTGGCGCGGAAGTGAGAACATATTGCGGATCGGGCGCATTACCAAGCCCGATCTTGAGATCGACGCGACCATTCGTACCGAAATCGGGGCAAAACGCGCCGGTATCGGCATCGAGCGCGATCAGTTCGGCCGTGATCGTGTTCATCAAAATGCGGCGCTGGCAAAGCGCGCCATCGGCCACGACCGCGGGCGTCACGGGCGTCGAGCCAGGCGCCGTTGGCTGCTGCAACGGTGCCTTTGCATCGAAATAGGCAAGACCGCGGCAACGCATCCAGACGGACGACTTGGCGTTGATCTCGGTTTTCCACTTTTCAGTTCCGGTATCGGCATCGAGCGCGATGACATTATTGTGCGGCGTGCAGAGGAAAACCGTGTCACCAACCTGCAGCGGTGTTTCCTGGTCTTCGGCACCATTCGCGCCGGGGCTGATCGGCGTATCGCCGGTGTGGTAAGTCCATGCAACCTTGAGGTCTTTGACATTGTCGCGGGTAATATCGTCAAGAGCGACGAAACGGCTGCCGCCTGACGTATTGCCGTAGTGCTCCCAGTTCTTCTGCTCCTTGTCAGCCGTTACCGGTGTCAGTTGAGCCACCTCACCCTTGAAGGCGACGGTCGGATGGGCCACGAACATTCCAGCAAAACCAGCGCCGGAGGCGATGGCTAGAATGGCAGCAATGGCAAAAGACGAGCCATAGGCAGGCGTCTTGCCCTGAGCGCGCCGCAACAGCGGATAGGAGAGCGCCACCACAGTGGCCCCGACGCCGATCGCCAGCAGGCGGGAGATCAAGGGCCAGAAATGCAAGCCTGCCTCCCAGACCGCCCAGATGCCGGTCGCGATGAAAACCAGACCGAAGAGAAGCGCGCCTGCAGGTTTGCGAAGAAGGATCAGCAGACCCGAAACGACAAGCGCGACACCTGCCGTCACGAAATACGGGCTGCCACCGAGCGCAACGAGCTTGCCGCCGCCGATGGCGAAGAACAAACCTGCGGCAAGGACGACCGCGCCCAGTACCAGCAGCCACAATCTGGCTGGAAGTGAAAGTGAATTTGACGATTTACTCATGAAATCAATGTCCAATTTGAGAGCCGGCAGAAAGGCCAGGCTCAATGATCGTTCAGTATCCGGCAACGCCGGGACAGACCGCAGGAATTATGGCGATGCCAAACCTCAATGAGGATTGCATTACTGAACAGGAGAGAGCGATGGGGACGGCGTCCGACAGAATTGTCATATCGATCCATTCAATGCAGATACAACCGGCGTTTTGACCGGCAGTCAACGACCAGAATAAATCCTCCCCGGCACGGATACACCTACTTAAACCAGTATCGGCACCCAGACCTTAACCTGGGGGTATAACGCCGCATCGGCACTCGAGCAATCGGTGTTGCGCACTTTATCCACATAGCGCGGTAAAGCAGACTGCTCGGCATCTCACCAAGTATTCCCAATTAATCGATTGAATCGTCTTACGATGTCGTCGCCTTCAGTTTTGCTGCACTGAACAACATTCGGACCTTGGCATGCTCGCGAAAAATACAATAACTACGGCAGAGATTTTATACGGTTGATAGACGGAAAGTACCCAAAGCTCATGTCAGACGCGCCAAAGAACCCCAGCACAAGAACATCGGTTACGGATCAGGAAGCCCTGGATTTCCACTCGGAAGGCCGCCCCGGCAAGCTGGAAATCGTTCCGACAAAGCCAATGGCAACGCAGCGGGATTTGTCGCTGGCCTATTCCCCCGGTGTCGCAGTACCGGTGAAGGCGATCGCTGAGAACCCCGCCACAGCCTATGATTACACCACGCGTGGTAACATGGTGGCGGTCATTTCCAACGGGACTGCCATCCTCGGCCTTGGAAACCTTGGAGCGCTGGCGTCCAAGCCGGTGATGGAAGGAAAGTCCGTCCTTTTCAAGCGCTTTGCCGATGTCGACTCCATCGATCTGGAAGTCGACACGGAAGATGCTGACGCCTTCATCAATTGCGTGCGCTATCTCGGGCCCTCCTTTGGCGGCATCAATCTCGAAGATATCAAGGCGCCGGAATGTTTCATCATCGAAAGCCGTCTGCGCGAACTCATGGACATTCCGGTGTTCCATGACGATCAGCACGGCACTGCCATTATTGCCGCTGCTGGCCTTATCAACGCCATTGAATTGACGGGGCGCGACTTCAACAACACGAAGCTGGTCTGCAACGGCGCCGGTGCGGCAGCGATCGCCTGCATGGACCTCATCAAGGCCATGGGCTTCAACCCCGCCAACATTATCATGTGCGACACGAAAGGCGTCATCTATCAGGGCCGCACCGAGGGCATGAATCAATGGAAGTCGGCTCATGCGACGAAGACCGACAGCCGCACGCTCGCGGAAGCGATGAAGGGTGCGGATGTGGTCTTCGGCCTTTCGCAGAAAGGCGCCTTCACTGAAGAGATGATCAGGTCCATGGCACCGAAGCCGATCATCTTTGCCATGGCCAATCCCGATCCGGAAATCACACCGGAAGAAGTGTCTCGCATTCGCGACGACGCCATCATGGCGACGGGGCGTTCGGATTATCCAAACCAGGTCAACAACGTTCTCGGCTTCCCTTACATCTTCCGCGGCGCGCTGGATGTTCGTGCACGCCAGATCAATGACGAGATGAAGATCGCAGCAGCCCAGGCGCTTGCCGACCTTGCGCGCGAAGACGTGCCGGACGATGTTGCCGCTGCCTATCAGGGCAACCGCCCCCGCTTCGGGCCGCAATACATCATCCCTGTTCCCTTCGACCCACGCCTGATTTCGGCGATCCCCGTCGCCGTCGCAAAGGCTGCGATCGAGACCGGCGTTGCGCGCCGCGTCCTGCCCGATCTCGACGCCTACGCCCGCGAACTATCTGCACGCCGCGACCCCATGGCATCCACCACGCAGCGTCTCTACGAACGGATCCGCCGTTCGCCAAAGCGCGTGGTCTTTGCCGAAGCCGAAGAAGAACAGGTCATGCGCGCGGCGATCTCGTTTACTGCGCAAGGGCTTGGAACCGCCATCCTTCTCGGTCGCGACGACATCATCAAGGCGAATGCCGAACGCGCCGGGATCGATCTCGACCGTCCGAACATCAAGATCACCAATGCGCGCCTCTCCGAGCGGGTCGATTCCTACATCGATTACCTCTATGCCCGCCTGCAGCGCAAAGGCTTGCTGCTGCGCGACGTCCAGCGACTGATCCACAATGACCGAAACCATTTTGCATCCTGCATGGTGGCAATGGGCGATGCGGACGCGATGGTCACCGGCACGACGCGCAACTACTCCACCGCGCTTGAAGATGTGCGCCGGTGTATCGACGTCAAGCCCGGTCATCGCGTCATCGGCGTGTCTCTCGTCGTCTCGCGCAATCGCACCGTCTTCGTCGCCGATACCGCCGTCCACGATATGCCATCGGCCGAAGACCTGGCGGATATCGCGGAGGAAGCGGCAGGACTGGCGCGGCGTTTCGGCTACGAGCCGCGCGTTGCGATGCTTGCCTATTCCACCTTCGGCCACCCGACCGGTGAACGCTCCGACAAGGTTCGCGAAGCGGTGCGTATTCTCGACAAGCGCAATGTGAAATTCGAAGTGGACGGTGAAATGGCGGCAGACATCGCCCTCAACCACCACAAAATGCAGAGCCAGTATCCGTTCGCGCGGCTGTCTGGACCGGCGAATGTTCTGGTGATGCCCGCCATCCCACTCCGCATCGATCTCAACGAAGATGCTGCAGGAGCTTGGCGGTGCCACCGTGATCGGCCCTCTCCTTGTCGGTCTCGACAAATCGGTCCAGATCACCGCCATGGGTGCCAAGGACAGCGATATCGTCAACATGGCCGCCATTGCCGCCTATAACGCTGGACGTTAATGTCAAAGGATGCCCGGTGCGCCGGGCATCCTCGCTCAGCAAGCGATCCTCTGGAATTTTCTGTCTCGACGCCGCGATTTTTCACGAGCAAAATAATTAGACCGTGCTAAAACGCGCCCGCAAACATTCGCCGATCTGGCGGATGCGCATGACGAATAGTTGGATCCACAATGGCACTCTGCACATCCTTGGATCAAAGAGCGTCGGGCATAAGCGGTCTCTACAGACAACTCTCACGCTCTCTGGTGAAAAATCCGAACACGGTGATAGCCCTTTTTGGCGTCTACTTCCTCATCCAGATCGCGGTTCGGCTGCTGCTGCCACCGGCGCTACGCATAGACGAAGCGCAACAGGTGCTGTTTGCCCAGTGGCTGGCGCTCGGCTATGACGCACAGCCGCCGCTCTATAACTGGTATCAGCAAGCGATCTTTGCGATTTTCGGCACGTCCATGCTGGGTCTTGCGGTCGCAAAGAACCTCATTCTTTTCCTGGTCTTCGCTACCTACGTGAAGCTTGCGGACCTCGTTTTGAAAGAGAAGTCCCTGATCCTGGTAGCGTCTTTGGCGTTTTTCTTTAGCCCTCAACTGTTCTGGCAAGCGCAGCGCGATCTGACCCACACGACGATGTTGATGCTGACCAGTCTCTGGTCGATTTATCTGAGCGTGCGGCTTCTCCAGAAACCGACCACCATGGGCTACATACTGACCGGGGTTGCGGTCGGCTTGGGGATGCTGTCGAAATACAACTTCATCCTCATTCTTCCGGCCATCTTTCTTGCCGTCTGGCTTCATCCGAAAGGCCGCGAGCGCATCTTTGACTGGCGCATTCTGTTGACGGTTGGAATCAGCCTCGTTGTCTTCCTGCCGCATTCGATCTGGCTTTTCGAAAACCTGCAATTCGCGTCGGATGTGACACTCAGACGGATGGCGGAAGAAGCGCCTGAAAGCCGGTGGATGCAAATCCTGACCGGTATCACACACGTTTTTTCAGGCTCTGCCATCGTGATGATCCTGCCTTTACTGATACTCTTCGCGTCGCGTGGAAAGCAGGCAGGCACCAGAACCGACAAACAACAGGCATCGCCGTGGTTTCGTTTCTTCCTCCATTATTTCATCGCGCTTTCGGCGGTTCTCCTCATCGTCATCATAGCAACGACAATGACGGAGGTAAGAGACAGATGGTTGCTCCCGCTCGTTATGCCTTTCCCGATCCTCGCGGCTCTATGGCTTGAACAGAGGTCGTTTGATCCGACCGTTTTCGTCAAGAAAGTTCTACCCGTCTGCCTCGTCGTCATGGCCATTTTACCTGTTGCCTTGATCGGCTCCGTGCCGGTCCAGGCGATGCTCGGCAAGATATCCAGGTCCAACAACGACTGGCAGGTCTTCCGGCAGCATCTTCAAGAAAAGGGGATCTCGCCTTCCCTCATCGTGACATCCGACTGGTACACAGGTGGAAATCTGCGTTTCATCTTCCCCGACACCAAGGTTGCCACCACCACCTACGACGACTTCGATCCCACCTTCGCGCTGACGAGCGATCATCCTGTACTGTTTGTCTGGGTCACAGGGCGCGATCAGTCGGCTGGGATGGTCGATTGGCTGCAGGCTCAAATGGGTGTGACGTTGAGGAACATCAGCCTCAACACATTCGAGGCGCCGATGTACTTTCCGGTCGACAGCAAGATGCAGAGGTTCAGCTACGTTTTGATCACACCGGACAATGTGGAAAAATCACCGAAGCAGCCTTGAAGCAGGATGTGGCCGTCTTCAAAGCCTGGCCCGGATAGCGCGTGGCACACGCCAGTCGACAAACAATATCCAATAATGTTAGGCAAGCGACGGATTTGCGATCGGCGCTTATCTCGTTCGGAATGGATGAAACATGGATAGAAACGGCTCTCTGGGCAAATGCGAAGTGCTGGTCATCGGCACAGGAATCGTCGGCGTCATGTCGGCGCTCTATTTGCAGAATGAAGGTAAGTCCGTCACGCTTCTGGAGCGCGGCGAGATAGCCCGCGGCGCGAGTGCCGGCAACGCCGGAATCCTCGCTTTTCCCGAAATCATCCCCATGCCCGCACCCGGCATCATGAAGAAGGCGCCGAAATGGTTGATCGATCCGCTCGGGCCGCTCAGCGTTCCGCCAGCCTATGCTCTTAAGATCGCGCCCTGGCTGTGGCGCTTTTGGAAGGCAAGCTCGCAGCGGATGTTCGAACATGGCATGCGGGTGCAAATGAGGATGATGGCGCTTGCCGCATCCGAGATGCAGCATGTGGCTGCGATGCCTGAACTGTCATCCTTCATCTCCAACACCGGCACGCTCGATCTATACGATACGAGCGCGAGCTTCGATGCTTCGAACCATCATTGGGAAGAGAAGGCCAAAGCCGGTTTTACGTTTTCCCGGATCGGCCGCACCGAGATCGATGAGTTGCAGCCGGGCCTCGCGCCACAGTTCAAGCATGCGGTTTACACCCCCGCCGGTCTGCAAGTCAGCGACCCGTATGAGTTTACCAAGGCCATTGCCGAACTGGTCATCGCACGCGGTGCGAGCTTCAGAAAAGGCGAGGCCGTAAGGATCGAAGCGGTCGGAGAAAGTACCATCGTGACGCTTGCCAATGGCGACAAGATCGACGCCGACAAGGTGATCCTGGCAGCCGGCGCTTGGTCAAAGCCACTTGCCGCATCTCTTGGCAATGATGTTCCGTTGGAGACCGAGCGCGGCTACAACACCACCCTCCCGGTCGGCAGCTTCGATCTGAAACGCCAAATCTACTTCAACGACCACGCCTTCGTCGTCACGCCACTGTCGAGTGGCGTGCGTGTCGGGGGTGCTGTCGAACTCGGTGGCCTCGATCTTCCGCCCAATTTCCGGCGCTCTGAAGTCATGCTGAAGAAGGCAAGCCGCTTTCTGCCGGGTTTGAAAACGGAAGGCGGTCAGCAATGGATGGGGTTCCGCCCCTCGCTGCCGGACAGTCTTCCAGTGATCGGACCATCGCGCAACGCGCGTTCCGTTATCTACGCCTTCGGCCATGGCCATCTTGGCCTGACGCAATCGGCGGCCACCGCGCGCCTTGTCACGGAACTGGTCTGCGAGCGCGATACGTCGATCCCCGTCGACCCCTTCCGCGCCAATCGCTTCTCTTGAGCTGCAGCATTGTGAAGTAAAGCGACCTTGGTCCGTCCAACACGGCGCAGGGCGCTCTAAACGCAAAAGGCCCGCTTCGACAGCGGGCCTCCGGTGAAGAGCTCGATCTCGATTAGAACGGCGAATCCGGGAAGTAGAAATCTTTCGCGTTGTCCTTCGTGACCAGCGTGGCATCCAGAATGTAGGTGCCGCGAACAGGAACCTGATCGTAGAAGTTGGCAGCGGTCAGTTCCATGGCGGTTGCCACCATCGACGGCGGATAAAGAACGTCGACCGGGATCATCTTGTCGCCATCCATGACCTTCTTGATCATGTCCTTGGAGCCTGCACCGGCAACGACATACTGAATGTCGGTACGCTTAGCCTGCTCGATAGCCTGCAGAACGCCAACGGCCATGTCGTCATCCTGGCACCATACGACGTCGATTTTCGGATACTTCGTCAGATAGTCCTGCATCACCTTGAAGGCGTCGTCGCGGTTCCAGTTGCCGAACTGGCGGTCGAGAACCTTCACCTTGGAGCCAGCAATGCCCTTGTCGAAACCGTCCTGGCGCTGCTGATCGATCGGGATCGGAAGACCCCGAATGATGACGACTTCAGCTTCTGGTGTCTTTTCCGCAATGTACTTGCCCGCGACTTCGCCAAGTGCCGGGTTGTTGCCGGCGACGTAGAGATCACGCACGGTGTCGTCATTGACGCTTGGAGCGCGGTCGACGAGGGCGACGAACTTGCCGTTGCCCTTCACTTCCTTGATGGCGTTGACCAGCGGATCAGGATCGGACGGCAGGATAACCAGCGCATCGATGCCCTGGGTCTCGAGATCCTGTACCGCATTCGCCTGGGTTGCTGCATCGGGCGATGTCTTGACGATAACGTTGAGGCCCGGATGTTCCTGCATCAGAAGCTTGGCAACACGTTCGGCATGAAACACCACGCCCGATGTCCAGCCATGGTCGGCGGCCGGGATCGAAACGCCGATCGTGACCTTCTTGTCCTCCGTATGTGCTGCCCCCGCCAGCGCCACCATGGCGACAGCCATTCCCAACAGTCTTTTACGCATGTGTCTTCCTCCCAACAGATAAGGTCTCGATTCCGAAGCCGGGCGACCTCTCGACCCGGTGTTTCCGGAGCGCTTTGCGTCCGATGGACAATCAGAAGCGCTCCAAGACTTTGAGCAAGCCGGCCCGCCTCAGGGCAGGCAGCTGTCACCGCTGGCGCATCAGCGAACGCTGTACCAACATGGCGATGATGATGATCGCACCCTGGATGGCACCGATCAGATACTCGCTGATGAAGTTGGAGAGCAGCATGATGTTGCCGACGAGTTCGAGAATGAAAGCGCCGCAAATGGTGCCCCATACGCGCCCTGCCCCGCCCTTCAGCGCCGTGCCACCAACGACGACGGCCGTGATTGCCTGCAATTCCCACATCATGCCCGTCGTGGCGGATGTGGAGCCAAGGCGTGGTACGTAGAGAAGAACGGCGATCGCGACGCAAAGTCCCTGGATGACGAAGGCGATGGTGCGGACGCGGTTGACGGCGACGCCCGAATATTTGGCAACGTCGCGGTTCGATCCGACTGCGGTCACATGCCGGCCATAGCGCGTGCGATAGAGGATGAAAGCCGCAATGGCCGTCACCGCAAGGATGACGATGATCGGAACGGGAATGCCGAAGATCGTACCGAAATAGGCAGGTCGGTACATGCTCTGCAACTGTGGTTCGCGCAGCGTGATCGCGCCGCCTTGGGACAGCCATGTCGTCAGGCCGCGAAAAACGCCCATTGTGCCAAGCGTTGCGATAAAAGGCTCGATCTTGCCGACCGTTGTGATCAGGCCATTGGCGAGGCCACAGAGCGAACCGGCAATGACGGTGAACACAATCGCCGCTGTCAGCATCAGTGCGGGGTCGGTGATCGTGCCGGAATTCATTAGCAGGATCATAAGGCTTGCAACGAAGGCAACCATGGATCCAACCGAGAGATCGAGGTCTCCGGCGGAAATGACGAAGGTGGCGCCGACGGCGATGATCGCAATGAAAGCGCTACGGGTTGCGACATTGGCCAGATTGTTGATGCTGATAAAGTTCGGGTTGACCAGCGCGCCGACGATCAAAAGCAGTAACAGCGCAACAAAGGGCGCCACGGCGCGCAGATCCACGTCACGAAAGGATCGCGACCGGCGGACACTCTTTTCCTTGTCGTCTTCACTTACACTCATACCCACAACAGACCTCCCGTCCTGCCCCTGTTGCCCGCAACGACCCCTCAATTGACAGGGTCGTTCAGGCGGCTGTTTTTGTTTTCAATCCGGCGGCATAGCGCATGATTTCATGCTCGTTGATCTCGTCGCCCTCAAGCATGCCGACGATCCGGCCTTCGCGCATTACCGCTACGCGGGTGCAAAGCCCGATGACTTCCTGCATTTCGGAAGAGACGACGATGACCGAATGACCATCTCGCGCAAGCGCCGAGATGAAATGATAAATCTGCTGCTTGGTACCGACATCGATGCCGCGTGTGGGCTCGTCGATGATGATGATCTTCGGCTCGGTCTCCATCACCTTCGCCAACAGAAGCTTCTGCTGGTTGCCGCCGGACATGCGGCCAACCATCACATTGCCGTCGCGCACCCGAATGTCGAAGCGACGGCGCGCCTTTTCCAGCGCTCTCGCCTCACTGCCGGAACTGAGATAGCCGAAGCGGCCATGCCGGTCGAGAGATTGCAAGGTGAGATTCAGCCCCATGCCCGAGCCCAGCAACAGGCCCTTGGATTTCCGGTCCTTGGTCATATAGGCCAAACCCGCGTCGATGGATGCATGCAGATCATGCGACGGAAGCGTCACGCCATTGGCGTCCACCTCCCCTGCCTGCCGCGCCTTGATGCCGACGATTGCCTCCATCAACTCCGTTCGGCCTGAACCGATCAGACCGGAGAAGCCCAGGATCTCGCCCTTGCGCAACTCGAAGCTGGCGTCCTTGACGTAACCCGTGGAGAGACCTTTGACATTCAGCACAATCTGCTCGTCGACATCCGGCTCACGTTTTGCCGGGTAGAGGCTCGAAAGCTCGCGGCCCACCATCAGCTGCGCAATCGCCTCGCCGTCCAGCATCGAGGTCGGCGCGGTCTTGACCCAATGGCCGTCACGCAGGACCGTGACCCGGTCGGTCAGTTCCATCACCTCATCCAGCTTATGCGAAACGAAGACGAAGCTGGTGCCTTGGTCGCGCAGCTTACGCACCTGCTTGAAGAGGTAATTCGTCTCCTCCCGGGAAAGAACAGCCGTCGGCTCATCCATGAAGACGATACGCGCTTCGCGGCTAATGGCTTTCGCGATCTCCACCATCTGCTTCTCCGCGATGGAGAGGCTCGAAATCATCGCGTCTTCATCGACATGACAGTTGAGGAGATCGAGAATGCGCCGCGTCTCAGCGCGCATGAACTTTCTGTCCAGCACGCCGAAGCGGGTCACCTCTCGACCGAGGAAGATGCTTTCCGCCACGGTCAGGTGGTCCGCAAGGTTGAATTCCTGATGAATGATGACGATGCCGAGCGCCTCCGCGGCGCCGTTCGGCGGCAGCTTCACAGGCTGCCCGTCCAGAAGAATGTCACCGGAGTTCGGCTGCTCGAAGCCAGAGAGAACTTTGACCAGTGTCGATTTTCCGGCACCGTTCTCACCCATCAACGCGTGGATCTCGCCTGCCTTCAGCTCGAAATTGACGCTGAAGAGGACCTGCACTCCGTTGAACGATTTTGAAACCCTGCGTGCGCATAGCACAGCACTGCCGTTTTCGACGGTTTCCATCCCACTCCTCCACGCGGCTCCCATTCCGCAACGCTTGTGTAAACCTTTACATTGGCGATGTAAAGGTTTACATTCGTGGTTGTTACACAGATGTGATCAATCCATTTGACGCAACGCGCGGCGTGTGTAGTGTCCGGTCGCAGATAGACCCGAGGCTTATCTTTGTCCAATTCGCCACCAGCCACGATTGAAGACGTAGCCCGTATTGCGGAGGTATCGATTGCCACCGTATCGCGCGCCATTCACAACCCTGAAAAGGTTGCCAATTCTACCCGGCTGAAGGTCAATCAAGCCATTGCCGTCACAGGCTACACCACCAATGCGGTGGCGCGTAGCCTGAGACTCGGCCGCTCGAACATGATTCTCGTGGTGGCGCCGGATATTGGCGACCCCAACTTTTCCAATATCCTCATTGGACTGGAGAATGAGGCGCGTGCCCACGGCTACGGCATATTGATCGGCCACACGCAGAACGATGCGCAGCGCGGCCTCGAATATCTGAAATTTCTCAACGCCAACCAGACGGCTGGCCTTATCCTTTTTACCGGCATTCTGCCCTTCGGCCATCAGGCGATGACGGCGCGTCTCCCGCCCAGCGTCGGCGTCTTCGAACCGATCTTCAATGGCGGCATTCCCTATGTGGGGGTCAATGACACGGCGGGCGCTCGCAAGGTCGTCGATATGCTGATCGCCGAGGGCCATGAGCAGATCGCCTTTATTGGCGATTCCAGAGTTCGCCTCGCCTATATGCGCAGACGGGCAGGCTTTGACGAAGGAATGGACGCGGCTGGTCTGCCGAAAAATAGCCGCATGATCCTTGAGGGCGATGGTACATTGGAAAGCGGCAGGCTTGCGGTCGAGCAGCTTTTCATGCGCGACACGTTGCCGACCGCCTTTATGTGCGTCAACGATCAGACTGCCATCGGTGTGATGATCGGCCTCTCGGCCCGCGGCTATGATGTGCCAGCGGATTTTTCGGTCACGGGCTTTGACGACATCCCGCAAGCCGTCTTCATGTCGCCGTCGCTCACGACCATTCGCCAGCCCCGCAGCGCCATCGGCAAACACGCCATGGCGCTTCTTTTGCAGCTTCTCAACAGTGAAGAACCTACAGAGCCGGAAGTGTTGCTGACACCCGATCTGGTGGTGAGAAATTCCGTTGCGGCACCTTCCAGGCGGAGCCCGAAGTTGCGCGACAAGAGCTAGGCGCGATCGGAGAGATCGTCAAACACTCTCAATACGTATCCCGGCGAACAGCCTCTTCCGTCTGGGATTGCGCCCAAAGTTGTGTCTGAACGGCGTTCTGAAACTCCATCACCTCATGGCGCATGGCTGTCTCGTCATATCCTAGTTCCGTCAAATGCTGAGCAAGCGCGCGGCACTCATCCCGCCAGAAGCGGTTGGCTTGATCCCCGTGGAGGGTCTCCAGCATATCGACGCAACGCTGAATGTCGCGGACGCGATTTTTGACGGGAAACGCAATTACTTCGGAACGCTTGGGCACACGCACACCTGACAGCTTGAGAATCGGTTCCCAAGTTTTACGGGCTACATAGTTAACGAAGTCTGCAGACGCGAAGGGGGACCTGTTATTGGCCGCTCGACGTCGCGTTTCGCTCACGCATCCTGTGACGACTACCGCACCACCACGCATTATCCGATGTGAGAATATCTCTGTTGAGAAGATTTTTACCGTGAAACCTTACGCGAATTTCATGCTTCGCGAGGTATTTGAGCCTATTACTTGGTTGAAACGATGCCAATTTGCCCATATATTTTATGGAAAAAGAACCAATGAAAAATTGTATCCCGCAGCATGGGATAGCGTCAGGCGAGGAGAGAGACATGTACGCGCCCCGCGTTTTCGTCAGCATGATCTGCGCCTTGCTGGTGTTTGCAGTGGCCACCTATTGGATCCATGGCTCGTTCTACACAACGCTGATCCAGACCGCTATCTCGCTTGTCGTCATTCAGATCTGTTACTTTATCGGTGTCGTCATCATGGTATCGCGTGAGAAGAAGCGCATGCGCAAGACGCTGGAGTTCCAAAAGGACAGGCCTGCTTCACCCGAGCAGTCGGGCTCGGAAAACATCGCCGCGGTCAGTCGTCGCCGCCCGACGCTGAAGGACATCTGACCGCTCTTACCATCTGAAGCGGTGTCGAATATATTTCGCAGGTGCGAAATAGCACTTCCCTCTCCTCATCCCTGACATGTTTTCTCTTCAGTAATCGTGCCAAATGCTGAAGAACGGGAGCAAGGTCATGGGCTCACAATCCATCTGCGTCATCATCGCGGCGAGAAACGCGTCATCGACAATCGGTGAAGCCATCCGATCGGCACTGGCAGAGCCGGAAGTCTCGGAAGTCGTCGTTATCGACGATGCATCGACCGACGACACGTTTCAGGTTGCGAAGCACTGCGATGATCAAACCGGACGCCTGATCGTCGAGCGCTTTGATGTCAACCGTGGTCCTTCCGCCGCACGCAATCATGCGATCAGTATTTCCTCGGCACCGCTGATCAGCATCCTGGATGCCGACGACTTCTTCTTCAAGGGCCGATTTGCCGCCATGGTGGCAGAGGATGACTGGGATCTGGTGGCAGACAACATTGCATTCATTCAACAAGGCTCACCTGCGGCTGCCAATATCGTTCCGCGACGCTTTGCGCCCCAGCATCACTTCCTGACGCTCACGGAATTTGTTGAGGGAAATA